>NZ_JBHZAL010000017.1:78262-162061 GCF_042754245.1 Nocardia sp. NPDC059228
GATCCGCGCTTGGCGTGGCGTCTGCCTGCTGAAGGCGAGGGCTCGGTCCCAGCGCCGAGCAGTCCTGTGCGGGGTCAGGATCCGAGACTGACATGGAGGTTGCCTGAGGAAGGCGAAGGCTCGACGCCGGAGCCGCAGCGGCAAAGGCCGGTTGAGGACCCCAGGTTGACTTGGCGGTTGCCTGAGGAAGGTGAGGGCTCGGCTCCGGAGTCCGGCGGTCCTGTGCGGGGTCAGATCCGCGCTTGGCGTGGCGTCTGCCTGCTGAAGGCGAGGGCTCGGTCCCAGCGCCGAGCAGTCCTGTGCGGGGTCAGGATCCGAGACTGACATGGGGGTTGGCTGAGGAAGGTGAGGGTTCGACGCCGGAGTCCGGTGCTTGTGACCCGGGGCAGGATCCGCGTTTGACGTGGCGGGTGTCTCCGGGAAGTGAGGATCCGACCGTTGAGCTGCCGCGGCCGCCTCACGATGACGATGTGCCGGATACGACGTCGCTGATTCCTTATACGCCGCGGTACTTCTCGATTCCGCCGATTCCGGAGTACACCGCGCCCGCGCCTCCGCCCGAGAGCGTGTGGGAACCCGAGCAACCGCCGAAGCCGGCCCCGCCGCCGCACCCCGGGCCCGAGCCGAAGCCACCCCACCCGCCGACCCCGGTCCCGCCGTATGGGCCGGGACATGCGTACACCCACGAGCCGGGGTAAGGGCATGGCCACGGACCTGGAAATAGCCATAGGCCCGGGGACAGCGGTCAAAGACACAACCCCGGCCAGGGGGTAAGGGCACGGATACCTGGCCAAGGCAAGGGCCGCGGTCATGGTGGTGGCCCAGGGCACAGTCATGAGCGGGGCAAGGACATAAAGATGGCCACCGGCCGGGGAACGGCAAGTTATGGACATGATCCCGGCCATGGGCCATGGGCCATGGGCACGATGTTGTCGAGGCGATGGCCCCGATCATGGCAATGGCGCAGGGCACGGTCATGAGCAAGGGCCGGGGCCAGGACGTGGGTCGGAGCCCAGTCATAGGTCGGGCCCTGGTCCTGGTCAATAGGCCCGAGAGCCGAGCTCGAGGTCACAATCCCCCCGGGCCTGGATCCCGGGACATCGGACCGTGGCTCGGCTCCGGGGCCGGACGGCGCCTCGGATGGGGGCTATGGCTCGGCTCCGGCCCGGAGGGGCCTCAGAATCTGTTCTGGTGGCAGGCAGCGGCTCGGCATGGATCCCTGGGTACGTGGTCGCGGTGGATGCTGGGTAGGTGGTCGTGCCGGGACTGCGGGCGGGGGCGATGGCGAGGTCGGGATCGGGCTGGAAATGTGAGGTGTCACACAGTAAGTGGTGCGGGAGCATGGATATTCGACCGGGTGGGGTGGTGTCCCGGGGGTTTGGGGGGTCGATCGTGGAGAGGGGGGAGCGGGGGAAGATGAGTTCCGCTTAGGATCGGCGGTCGTGACCGACGTGTTGGAGAAGGCGGGGCAGGATGCCGCCGGGAGTGCTGGTGCTGAACCCGAGAGAAGGATTCGAGGGGGCTGGGCGCGGCCGACCGCTCTGATCGCCGGTGTGATCGCGGTGCTGGCGGCGCTGGCGGTGCCGTTCCTGCCCGTCCGGGTGGACCACACGACTTTGACTTGGCCGCAGGGGAATTCGGCGCAGAGCATCGAGGCTCCGCTGGTGACCTACGCGCCGTTGAACTTCGACGCCACCATTCCGTGTTCGGCTGTGACGCAGCTGGGTTCGAAGGGCGGCACGCTCGCCGCCACCGCGCCCAATGGTGCGCCGGACCTCGAGAAGTACGGCTTCGTGGCCCGGGTCACAGCGGCATCCACCACCGATGGTGTGACCACGCCGGGCAAACTGGAAGCGATCCTGCATCACAAGACGCTGATGAGCGTGCCCGTCGACCAGCTCGGCGCGGGTTGCGTGCTCACCGTGCACTCGGATTTCACCTCCTCCACCGCGACCCTGAGCGGATCCACGGCCGCCCCGGTCACCCTGAACGGTGACTACCGGCCGCAGCTGGTCGGCATCTTCAGCGACCTGACCGTTTCCGACGGCGCCAAGGTCAGCGCGCAGGTGGACAGCCGCTTCACCTCGACGCCGAGCACGATCAAGCGGATCGCCATCTGGACCGCCGTCCTCGGCACCCTCGTCGCCCTGTTCGCGCTGTTCCGCCTGGACCGCCTCGACGGCCGTCGCGCACGCCGCTTCCTGCCGCAGCACTGGTGGACCTTCAAGCCCGTCGACGCCGTGGTGCTGGGCATCCTCATCCTCTGGCATTTCATCGGCGCGACCACCTCCGACGACGGCTACCAGTACGGCATGGGCCGGGCCTCGATTCACGCCGGGTACATGGCCAACTACTTCGGCTACTTCGGTGTCCCTGAAACCCCGGTCGGCACTCCGTATTACGACCTCATCGGCCACATGGCGCAGGTCAGTCCGGCCAGCGTGTGGATGCGCCTGCCCGCCCTGCTGGCCGGCATCGTGATCTGGCTGGTGCTCAGCCGCGAGGTGATCCCCCGCCTGGGCGCGCGGATCCGCCGCGACCGCGTCGCGGTGTGGACCGGCGCGCTGGGTTTCCTGGCCGTCTGGCTGCCGTACAACAACGGCCTGCGCCCGGAACCGCTGGTGGCGCTGGGTGTCCTGCTCACCTGGGTCTCGGTGGAGCGGGCGATCGCGACGGGCCGGCTGCTGCCCTACGGCGTGGCCATCATGATCGGCGCGTTCACCTGCACCGTCGGCCCGTCCGGCATCATCTGTTTCGCGCCGCTGCTGGCCGGGATCCGGCCGGCCTGGCGGATCCTCAACAAGCACGCGACCGTGCTCGGCAAGCCGACCGCCCCCGGCGCGAGCGCCTTCGCCATCCTGAAGGCCCGTTTCGGCGCCTATCTGACCCTCGCCGCCCCGCTGGCGGCGGCCGGTGCGGTGGTGCTGGCGATCATGTTCTGCGATCAGCCGTTGTCGTCGATGTTCGAGATGAGCCGGGTGCACACCGCGGTCGGCCCGGATGTGCACTGGGACGGCGAATACATTCGCTACCAATACCTTTTCATGCCCACCATCGATGGTTCGCTGGCGCGGCGCTTCGGCATGTTCGCGTTCTGGATCGGCCTGCTGGTGTGCGCATTCGTGTTGCTGCGCAAGGGCGGCCGGATCCCGTTCACCGCGCCGGGCCCGGTGCGCCGGGTGCTCGGCACCGGTGTGGGCGTCATCGCGCTGATGATGTTCACCCCTACCAAGTGGACCCACCACAACGGCATCTATGCCGGATTGGCCGGAGTCATCGCGGTTTTGACCGCGGTGGCGGTCGGCCCGCGGGTGATGCGCTCCCCGCGTAACCGGGCGTTGTTCGCTGCGGTGATCGCGTTCGCGCTCGCGGTCGCGTTCTCCAGCATCAATGGCTGGTGGTACGTCTCGAACTGGAATGTGCCCTGGCACGACAAGCCGGTGGTGCTGGCCGGGATCGAGGTCGACAAGATCTTCCTGGCGCTCACGGTGGCGCTGCTCGCCCTGGCCGGCTGGTTCCATGTGCGCGCGCCGGAACAGCCCGGCCCGCACCGGATCTCGAAGCTGGGCTGGCGCTTCGTGGCGATTCCGCCGCTGACGGTGGCGGCCGCGTTCATGGTGCTGTTCGAGGTGGGCTCGCTCGCCAAGGGCGCGGTCGCGCAGTATCCGGCGTACTCGCTGGCGCGCTCGAATGTGGATGCGGTGCTGGGCAAGCCATGCGGCCTGGCCCGCGACGTGCTGGTCGAGACGGACCCGAACCAGGGCATGCTGAAGCCGCTCGAGGGCGATGCACTCGGTACTTTCACCGCGGACGCGGTCGGCTTCTCGCCCAGAGGCGTGTCCACCGACCTGCGTCCCGACGATGACGTCGACACCGGCGGCAGCGTCTCCAGTGCAGTCAGCAACCGCGGCAGCACTACCGTGGACGGAACCACTACCGCGCCACTGCCTTTCGGGCTCGCCGCCGATACCCCGGTGCTGGGCAGTTACAACAGCTCCGAGGCGGTCTCCACCCTGACCACTGGCTGGTATGCCCTGCCCGGGCAGGGGGATCGTTCCGGCATCATCGCGATGACGGCCGCCGGGCGGATTCGCTCGGTGAGCAAGGACGGCATCGTGACGCCGGGCCAATCGGTCGAGATCGAGTACGGTGTCGCCGGCGCTGAGGGTTCGGTCGAACCGCAGGGGCGCGTCACGCCGATCGATATCGGCCCCGCGCCGACCTGGCGCAATCTGCGGGTGCCGCTGAGCGATATTCCGGCGCAGGCCACCGCGAT
The DNA here is from genome assembly GCF_042754245.1 of Nocardia sp. NPDC059228. Lineage (NCBI taxonomy): Bacteria > Bacillati > Actinomycetota > Actinomycetes > Mycobacteriales > Nocardiaceae > Nocardia > Nocardia sp. NPDC059228. The sequence goes on from NZ_JBHZAL010000017.1 coordinate 82,539, forward strand.
TCGCGTGGTGGCCGAGGACCGTGACAGCGATCCCAAGCAGTGGGTGGCGCTCACTCCGCCGCGCATCCCGCAGACGGTGACGCTGGAGAACTATGTCGGCCGGGACAAGCCGGTGCTGCTGGATTGGGAAGTGGGCCTGCAGTTCCCGTGCCAGCGGCCGTTCGATCACCTCGACGGGATCGCCGAGGTGCCCGACTACCGCATCATGCCCGACCGCGGCGGCGCGGCCATGACCACGCTGTGGCAGAGCCATGACGGCGGCGGCGCCCTGGGCTGGAGCTCGATGCTGCTGCGCCCGGTCACCCTGGCGACCTACCTCGACCACGACCCGCGCATGGATTGGGGTGAGCTGCAGCGGCTCGAGCGGATCGATGGCTCCGCACAGACCGCCAAGCCCGTGGTGACCACGGACCCGCACAGCGGTCTCTGGAATCCCGGCCCGATCAACGTGACCGGCTGGCAGTGATCACCGTGGCCGGGCGGCAACAGCCGCCCGGCCGGCGACCGCGATCCGCCCCGTTTCCTTGCCGAAACGGGTGCGGAGGCGTTTTCAGACCGTGCTATCGGACCGCAGGGCGGGCCTCAGCCCTGCATCTCGGCCATCCGCTTGGCCATCTCCTCCGGCTCGACATCCTCGACGTGCAGGGCGAGGGTCCAGCGGTGACCCCACGGATCCTCGATGCCCGAGGTGCGGTCACCGTAGAACTGGTCGGCTGGCGGCTGTAGCTCCTGAGCCCCGCCCGACAGGGCCACGGCGTGGGCGGCGTCGACATCGTCGACGTAGACGTACAGATTGACCGGCGTGCCGCCGACCGCCTTGGGGTCCAGGAACCCCATGGACGGCGCCGGGTCGCTGAGCATGATCACCGAAGAGCCGAACTGCATTTCGCAGTGTGCGACCGTGCCGTCGGGCCCGGGCATGCGGAAACGTTCGTCGGCGCCGAAAACACGTTTGTAGAAGTCGATCGCCTGCGCGGCGCCATTGCAGGCGAGCGAGGGGCAGACGGTCGGGTAGCCCTCGGGAATGGGTTTGACATCGGACATCGAAAACCTCCGTTCGAGGTTGTTGCCGGACGCGTCGAGCTTATGCCCCGGTCCCGACAAGAATTACTCGAATTTCCGAATGATCACCCGAATTGCCGCATATGCGGGAAAAGTTCCGTGACTACGGACCCGCAGCCCCCTGCAGCTTGCGCACCTGCGCTGCGGTCATGGCGCTGAGCTGCTGTGGATCGGGTTCCTTCGCATCCGAGTAGGCGATCTGCACCACCGTCGAACCGACCAGCGTGATGCTCACATCGGTGTACAGCGTGAGCCCATCGCTGGTGGTGCGCACCTGGAATGCGGTCGAGCCGTCACCGGCCTGCGGCTGATTCAAACCGCCCAGCCGGAATTCCACTTTCGTATTGTCGGCATCCTTACCGGAGTACTTGGTGCAGCCCGGCAGAATGGACTGGACGGTGGAAAAAGCCTGCGCCGCTCCGCCATTCGCATACGACGCCGCATCGATATCCACACTGGCGAAATTCGGCCCGCCGAACTGGGCCGCGGCCTGCGCCGCCGACCCCGGAGCCTGAACGGCCATGGCGGCCAGCACATTCGCGCACGGCGCCGGATCGGTCTTGGCGCCCGCCCCGCCGGAACTCCCGGGCGGCGGATCGTCGAGCGCGGTGAACCCCGCGGGCATCACCGATACGTCGAGCAGCTCCGAACGCAGCGTGAACTGGTCGAGAACCGGTGCGCCCCCCGGCGTTCCGGACGGTTGCACCGCCGGCCCCAGACTCGGCAGCGCGGGCGCGGAATCCTTGTGGCTGCCGCAGGCGGTGGCGGCCAGCGCCAGGACCCCCGCCAGCAGCGCGAGCCGCGTCAGGCGCCCCACTGCACCTCCGTGCGCAGGGTCTGCCGCAGCGTCACCGAGCTGCGCGGGTCGCGGTAGGTCTGGTTGCCGCCCACCTCGACCGAACCGGAAACCGGTAGCGGCAGACCGAGATCCACCGTGATGGTGCCGGTGCCCTGCATGAGGTAGTCGACGATCTCCAGCTGGCCCGCCTCGTTGGGCAGATGCCACACAGTGGATTTCGGCGTCTGCACCACATTCAGTTCGATGGTGAGCTGGTTGCCCTCCCGGGAGGTGAGGGTGCAGGTGGTCACCTGCTCGAGCGGCACGCTGCCGGAAACCTGTTGCCGCACCGTCCACACCGCGCCCACGCCGACGGCGTCGGGCGGGAACGCGATGGACTGGTACACGGCCTGATAGAACGCCTGCTCCAGCGCGGCCCGCGCGGAGTCGGAGGTGGCGGGCTTGGCCGCCAGCTTGAGCGCGGTGATCGCCCCCAGGTCACTGACGTCGAAGCCGACGCGGGAACCGTCCGCGGGCAGCAGCGCCTTGGCCAGGGTCGGGTCGGGGGAGGTGACATTGCCGACGGTCAGTTCCACCCCATCGGTGCCGGACTCCGCGGTGAGCGGAATGGTCATCGCGGGCGGGGAGATGTCACGCAGCGCCTGCTGATTGATCTGCTGCTCGATGTGATGTTCGGTACTCAGCGTGACCTGCTGGGTGGCGCCTGCCTCGAGGGTGCGGCGCAGCGGCGAGCGGGGTTCGGCGCCCGGCTCGACAACGGTGGCGGTCACGGCCTCGATGGGCATGGTGACCTCTTTGTTGATGCCCACCGGTTCGGTGCCGTCGGCCTCGGCCGTGGTCTCCGTGCGATCGCTGCAGCCGACGCCGAAGGCGGTCAGGGTCACCGCGAGAACCAGGAGCAGGACCCCCGAGCGCGTGGTGCGCGTGCCCGCGCCTCGCCGCGGCGGGCGCGGGGTGCCGGAACAGCGTGCGGTGGCTTTCGCCGAGCTGGGGGAGGAAGACAACACCGTCACGTCGAACAGGTTACGGCGCGTTCCTGAAAAACAGCTGGGATCCTGTGGGGCCGTGGTTTCGGGGTGTTCAGAGGCGCCCGACATGAATAAGGAATGATGTCAGGGTGAGTACCGATCGGCCGCGCGAATCCGGCGCAGAGGAACCAGACACATCGCCAGGGGAGATCAGCCCCGCGGCCGATGCCGGGACTTCCCCCGCGCGGCCGTTGCGTCTGCCCGTGCTCCTGCTCATCGCGGTGGTGCTGCTGGGCCTGGATCTGCTGACCAAGACCATCGTGGTCGCGACCATGACGCCCGGTAAGCCGATCTATCTCATCGGCGACAGCGTGCGCCTGACCCTGGTCCGCAATCCGGGCGCCGCGTTCTCCATGGCCACCGGCATGACCTGGCTGCTGACCCTGGTCGCCGCGGCCGTGGTGATCGGTGTCATACGCATCGGCCGGACCCTGCGCTCGCTGCCGTGGGCCATCGGCCTGGGCATGGTGCTGGGCGGCGCGCTCGGCAATCTCATCGACCGTCTGTTCCGCGCGCCCGGCCCGCTGCAGGGTCATGTGGTGGATTTCGTGGCGGTCGGCTGGTGGCCGGTGTTCAATATGGCCGATTCGTCGATCGTGTGCGGGGCCATTCTGCTGGTGGCGCTGACGGTGTTCGGTTTCGAACCCGACGGCACCCGCATGCATCGGCAGCAGGCGGCGTCGAGCACGGAGGGGAAGGCGGCATGAGGGAGACCCGCAGCATGCCGGTGCCCGACGGGCTGGACGGTATGAGAGTCGATGCCGGGCTGTCGCGTCTGCTCGGGCTGTCGCGCACCGCGGTGGCCTCGATGGCCGAGGACGGCGGCGTCCAGCTGGACGGCGTCTCGGCCGGCAAGTCGGACCGGCTGACCGCAGGGGCCTGGCTGGAGGTCGAATTCCCGGAGCCCAAGCGGGAACTCACGGTGGAGGCGACCCCGGTGGAGGGGATGAAGATCCTCTACGCCGATGACGACATCGTGGCCGTCGACAAGCCCGTGGGGGTGGCGGCGCACACGGGTGTCGGCTGGACCGGCCCGACCGTGGTGGGCGGCCTGGCGGCCATGGGTTACCGCATCTCGACCTCGGGAGCCCATGAGCGGCAGGGCATCGTGCACCGGCTGGATGTCGGCACCTCGGGTGTGATGGTGGTCGCACAGTCCGAGCATGCCTACACCCAGCTCAAGCGGGCGTTCAAGTACCGGACCGTGGAGAAGCGGTATCACGCGCTGGTGCAGGGTCATCCGGATCCGAGCAGTGGCACCATCGACGCGCCCATCGGACGCGCGCGTGGCAACGACTGGAAGTTCGCGGTCACCGCGGACGGCCGCCCGTCGATCACCCATTACGACACCGTCGAGGCCTTCCAGTCGGCGAGCCTGCTCGACATCCACTTGGAAACCGGTCGCACCCACCAGATTCGCGTGCACTTCTCGGCGGTGCGGCATCCCTGCTGCGGCGACCTCACCTACGGCGCGGACCCGCGTCTGGCCGAGCGGCTGGGGCTGGAACGGCAGTGGCTGCATGCGCGCCAGCTGGGCTTCAACCATCCCGCCGACGGCCGCTGGATCGAGATCACCAGCGAGTACCCCGCCGATCTGGAACACGCCCTCGACGTCCTGCGCGCGCACTGATCCGGGGTCTCGAGTGGATGCGCTGACGCCGCGCCGCGCCGGGATCGGTGTGGCCGCAGTGCTTTTCGCGATCCTGATCGTGGTACTGGGGTGGGCGATCCCGCCCCGGTCGGCGATCATCTCCACCGACCGGCTGGGGCCGGAGAGCGGTGAGCCGGTGACGCACTACCTGGAGCGGGCTCAGAAGTCGTTGCAGGGCACCGACTCCGACGGGCACTGGGCGTTGCTCTCGTTCACCGAGGGTGTCACCGCCGACCGCATCCCGGAATTCAGTGGCGGCCTGCGGATCTCGGAGATCGACTATCACGTGGCCGTCGACCGGGTGGCGACGCCGATCATCTCCATCGGTGTCCCCGCGGGCGACGCCGTGGCCGTGGCGTCGGTGAAATCCGCTGCCGCCCAGATGGAGTCGACGCCCACCTACGACGACCGCTCCACCCGGGTGAAGAACCTCGTGGCGAGCCGCTTGGGTGCCGACTGCCCGTGCGTCGTCGCCATCGTTCTGCAGGGCACACTGGCGCAACTCCGCACCCTGGCCGCGCACCCGGGAGTTCGCGCCGTCGAGGCACTCCCCGCCGACGCATCCGCCGCCGTCTTCGCGGTATCCCCGCTCCTGCCCGAACAACTCGAATCCGCCAGTCCGCCCCTGGACGATGGGCCGGTTCCCGACAACTGACCTCGGTCAGCGCCCGGTCCTCGATGACCAGCCGAGGCCGAGGAGCTTCGTTCGGACCTTCTCGAGGCGGGCCGAAGGGTCATCCGACGGCGGGATGATCGGCGCGCTGCGAGTTGTCGCAAAGGGCGGTGACATCCCGCCGCTCGTGAGGAGGTGCCAGGGATTGGGTCCCGTATGTTCGGTGGGGTCATGGTGATCTTTCTGCTGGCGCTCGCGGGCTTCGCCTTCCTGGACTCGCTCGATGTCCTGCTGGTCGGCGTCACGACCGCGGTGGTCTATGACAGTCGGTTGAGCCGTCGCTCGCCGCTGCCCGGTGCGCTGAGCTTCCTCGCCGGAGTGTTCGCCGTCACAACCGTTTTCGGCATCACCTTCGTGCTCGGTCTCCGATTCCTCACCGACCTGGTCAGTTTCGACATCACCCCGACGGTTCGCTACTGGGCCGAGTTGGGTGTCGGCCTGGTGCTGCTGGCGCTCGGGAGCCTGCGCATGTCCAAGCAGGGTGGGGCGGCAGTGCCCGCGTGGGCATTGGAGGCCCGGCGTAGGCCCTTGCTGCTGGGATTCGTGGGCGTCGCCATCGGACTGGGGCAGGCGCCCACCGCGGTTCCGTATCTGGCGGCACTGGCCATGATCTCGGCGCGGGATCCGCATCCGCCGATGTGGCCGCTGATCATCATCGGATACTGCGTGATCGCGCTCCTGCCGCCGCTGCTGGTTCTGGTCACCTCGACCCTCGAATCGTCCCGGGCCCGGCGCTTCTATCGCGGATTGGTCCGCGGGCTGAAACGCTTCGGCCCCCGGTCGGTTCGCATCCTGCTGCTACTGGCCGGTGCGGCGCTGGTCGCCGACGCTCTCGTGCACCATGCCTCGCTCTAGCGGGTCCCGGCGATGATGTCGAGCAACCGGCCGTGGGTGACGGGGTCGGCGGCGGCCAGCAGGCCGTGCGGTGGAGTGTGGAGGGATTGCCCGGTAAGGCCGGTGACCGTGCAACCGGCCGCCCGGCACACAGCGATGCCGGCGGTGAAGTGGACGTCGTCGCGGAGATCGCGGTCCACGAGGTAGGCGGCGCGACGGCCCGCTGCCACCCAGGCCAGGGCCAGTGAGGTGGACAGAACGCGGGGATAGAACGCGGCAGTGAAGGACTCGTCGGCCATGAGCCGGCCAGCGGAGAACCAGTCCGTGTAGGGCGACGGGTTGTCGGCGTCGATTTCGACCAGCCGGCTCGCGGATAGAGGGAGCAGAGGGTGGTCGTTGCCGTCGCGGCGAACGGCGGCCGTGGTCCCGTCGGTCCAGAAGATCTCCCCGGAGAAGGGATCCGCCACTGCGGCCGCCGTAACGGTCTCCCCGGCGCGCAGCGCGATATTCACCGCGACAAGCGGCGTCCCCGCAGCGAAATTCCGTGTGCCGCACAGCGGATCGATCAACCAGGTGCGGTCCGAACGGTCCCCGGTGGTGCCGGACTCCTCGGCAAGGAAACGATCGCCGGGACAGGCGGCCCGGAGGATATCGAGAATGGTCCGCTCGGCGGCAAGATCAGCCTGGGTGGCGAAGTCATCATCCTCTTTGTCATAGCGGGTGACAGGACCACGGAACTGATCCCGGATCACACCGGACGCGGCCTCCGCGGCTCGAATGGCAAGGGCGACATCGGATTCCTCCATACCTGGCACCTTACTGGGGCTGAGTTGGAATTGGTTCGACGTATGAAAACTGTTGTATAACAACCAAATTCGACTTCCTTTGCAGTCTCGGTCGCGGTAAAATCAGCACGTGGATTCGAAGGTGGAACACTCGGCACGTGCGGCATCGCCGACCTGGCGACCGCCGTCGAGACCCCGTCCTACACGGCAACCTCACCCCGTTCTCCGACGCTGATGTCGTCGAGTTGATGCAGCGCCTGGAAATCCGCAAACGCCAACCGTTGGCGCTGGATTCACGCCTGATCATCGAGGCTGCGATCGCTCCTTGCCTGGAACCAGCGGTGCCGGGACCTGATGCCGTTCCTGCGCCAGACGCCGCCGATCAGTAGCAGTTCGTCGCGGCGAGGGCCGGTACTGCGACCGGAGGCCTCGAGAGTTGCCCGGAACGTCTGCGCCAGCCCCACGCCGCGGCCTATACCGTCTTGATTACTCCCCGAATATCGCTGTCTATTTCAGGAATACCGGCAGGTGATCGTGCCCGTTGGCGATGAAACCGGGTACCGTGCCGAGTTCGTCGGGGGAGACGGCGAGTTTCATGTGCGGGAACCGCTGGAAGAGTGTGGGAAGGGCCACCTGCGCCTCGAGCCGTGCCAGCGGTGCGCCCGGGCAGCGGTGGGCGCCGTACCCGAACGCCATGTGGTCTTTGTTCGTCCGGTACGGGTCGAACTTGTCCGCGCGGTCGCCGTAGATCTTGGGGTCCCGGTTGGCGCCCGCGGGGCACGAGAGTATTGGATCGCCTTCGGTGATCGTGACGTCGCCGAGGATGAAATCGGTCACCGCGTAGCGCAGCGGGGCGTGCGCGATCGATGGCTCGAACCGCAGCGCTTCCTCGATCACATCCGCCCAGGGCAGACTGCCGGCGAGCGCAGCAGCCAGGTGGTCAGGGTTGGTGAGCAACAGGTATATCGACTGGTCGATCAGGTCCACCGTCGTCTCGTGCCCGGCGTTGATCGTCAAATAGAGTGTCCCGACGAGTTCCTCGACGCTGAAATCCTTTGCGGGATCGTCCGCGTGGGCGATGAGGGTGCTGGTCATGTCCTCCGCGGGATTCTCGCGACGATACGCGACGAGTTCCTGCAGGAGCCCGATCATCGTCAGGTAGTTGGCTACGGCTTGCTCTTCGCTCAATGCGATGTCGAAGATGCCGTCCACGCATTTACGCAGTGGCCCGATCAGGTGCTCGGGAACCCCCACCAGCTCGTTGATCACACGCAGAGGCAGCGGGTAAGCGAAATGCTCGCGGATGTCGACAGGGTCGTGCTGCGGCGCGGCATCCAGACCCGTCACCAGTTCATCGGCGATCGCCTGGATGCGTGGCTCGAGTGCTGCGGTGCGCCTGTCGGTGAACGCCGGTGCCACGAACTTGCGGAGCCGACGGTGTTCTGCGCCGTAAGCGGTGAACATCGAACGCGTATTCACCCAGTTGAGGAGCGGGAAGTCCTTGCCGATCTCGCCGTTCCGGAACGCCGGCCAGTGCTGGCGTGGGTCCTTGGAAACCTCTGAGCTGGAGAGAATCTCCTTGAGCATGGCCGCGTCGGTCACCGACCAGGCGGGCACTCCGCCCGGGAGCACGACCTTGGTGATCGGTCCCCGCTCGCGGATGCGGGCGATCTCACCCTGAATATCGGGACCTTCGGGATCGATGACGATGGGGTCGGTGTGGTTGTCCATGGCGAACTCCATTCTGACCGTAGACCGGCAGGCGGAGGCTTGTGTCGAGCCCCCTCGACCTCTGAGGTCCTGACAACCGCAACTGCCAATACCGTTGTATATCAATCATTTTCGACAAAGTTGCGGCGTATCAACACTCGCTTTGCCTAGCGTCGGCCGCCTCGGGGAAAGCAGGCCAGTGTCGGCGGGCATCCTTGGATCCGCATGGATCGAGCAGCAGTGTGCGTAGTAACTCCTGGCTGGTGACCGACCAGGCCTGAACTCCGCCGGGCAGCTCGGCCAGGGTGCCGGGCCGCGGTCGTTGATCCGCTTCCGCTGCCACCCGAACCAGGGCCGGTGAGGTGGATAGAACGCGGGGATAGCAGGCGGCCGTGAAGGTTTCGTCGGCCATCAGCCGGCCAGCGAGAACCAGCCCGTGTAGGGCGACAGGTTGTCGGCGTCGATTTCGACCAGGCGGCTCGCGGATTGGGGAGCAGGGCGGAGCCCGATTTTCACCGTGACAAGCGCTGCTCCCGCAGCGAAATTCCTTGTGCCGCACAGTGGATTGATCAACTAGGCGCGGTTCGAGGCGGTCCCCGGTGGGTGCCTGACTCTCCGGCGAGGAAACGGCCGCCGGGACGGGCGGCCAGAAGAATATCGAGAATGGTCAGCCCGGCGGCGAGATCAGCCTGGGTGACGAAGTCCTCATCCTCTTTGTCATAGCGGGTAGCTAGGTCACGGAACTGATCCCGCATTACTCCGGACGCGGCTTCCGTAGCTCGAACGGCAAGGGCGACATCGAGTTTCTCCACGCCCGCCCTCGTACCCTGTTAGGCTCGAATTTGAAACAGTTCGATATCTGAAAATTATTGTGTCACACTTTAATTCGGCTTCACTGGCGATCATGCGAGCGGTAGAATTAGCACATGGATTCGAAAGGGGAAACAGTCGACACGTGCGGCATCGCCGACCTGGCAGCCGCCGTGCAATCCCTGTCGAATTCCGTCCTCCACGGCAACCTCACCCCGTTCTCCGACGCTGATGTCGTGGAGCTGATGCAGCGCCTGGAAACCTGCAAACGTCAACTGTCGGCGCCGGATTCACGCCTGATCATCGAGGCCTGCAATCGTTCGCTGCCCGAAGGCAGCGGGGCGAAGGATGTGGTGCCGTTCCTGCGGCAGACCTTGGGCCTGTCGAGGTACGACGCGTCGGTGCGGGTGAAGATCGCCCGCCAGTGCGGGGAATTCTTCGAACCCACCGGACACCTGCGCCCGGCGACGTTGGAGAAGGCCACCGAAGCTTTTGAGGCAGGCGATATCTCGCGTGATCATGTCCGCAACATCATCGACGTCATGAACCACCTGCCCGCCGATATCCCCCGCCGAGACGCGCGCGGAAGCCGAGGACATCCTGGTCGGCCACTCCCGCGTCGGCTGGCCCGATGATCTGCCCAAGATCGGCCGTGACATCCTCGCCCGCGTCGACCCCGACGGCAAGGTCGTCTCCGACACCGACCGCCGTCGCCGTCGCGGTCTGATCCTGGGACGTCCCGGAGTGGACGGCATGTCGTGGATCGAGGGCTGGATCACTCCCGAGCTGCGTGCCCTGCTCGCTGCGGTGTTCGCGAAGCTGGCGCGTCCGGGCATGTGCAACATCGACGACGCCAAAAGCGTCGCTGCCACGGTCAAGGTCGTCGATTCCAAGGTGTTGGAGGCGGCCGCGCGTCGTGACCGTCGCGATGCCGGTCAGCGCACCCACGACGCCCTGTTCGCACTCCTGCAGCCCGGAATCGACCCCGCCAAGCTCGGCTCCCACCGTGGCCTGCCGGTGCAGGCCATCCTGACCATGTCGGTCGCTGACCTGGAGCGTGGGGCCGGGGTCGCGACCACTGCTTCCGGTGGCCATGTCTCGATCGACGAGGCGTTGAAGCTGGCCGAGGGCACCCGCCCGGTACTGGCGGTCCTCGACGCCGACGGGCTGCCGCTGTACCTGGGCCGCTGCCAACGCCTGGCCACCCCCGCCCAACGGTTGGCGTTGATCGCCCGCGACAGGGGATGCACCCGCCCCGGATGCGATGCACCCGCGAGTATGTGCGCGGTCCACCATGTCACCGACTGGGCCAAGGACGGACCCACCGACCTGACCAATCTGACCCTGGTCTGCGATCACTGCCATGCACTGGTGAACGACAGTCCCGAGGGTTGGAGAACCGTTGTCATGGGCAAGGATTCCCCGTATCGGGGCCGGACCGGGTGGATTGCTCCGAAACGTCTTGACCCCACCGGCACGGCGCGGGTGAACGATAGACATCACGTGGGGCAGCAGGTCGCGGCTGCGATCGATTCCAGTTGCCGGAGGTGGGGTGCACGGGCGGCGTGATTCCCGGCTGCTCGTGTGCTGCTGGCGTGCGCAGGGCACGGGGAGGTGTGGGTGAACGATCGGCATCACGTGGGGCAGTGGGTCGCCTCTGCGATCGATTCCAGTTGTTGGAGGTGGGGTGCGCGGGTGGCGTGATTCCCGGCTGCTCGTGTCCTGCTGGTGTGCGCAGTGACGGGCAAGTGTGCCCCGAAGGGCATCCGTGCCGCAGGAAAACGCGAACTCACCGCCGTCGCAATCAAGCATGCACCCAGCATGGGTGCCCGACTGGTCGAGGTGATCCTGGCCGCGCTGCCCACGCGGCCAGTCGCCGCCCGGGCAGTGAGGCCGCCGAGGTTGTGAGACTCGCCGATTCACTGAAATCGGTTTTGGTGCAATGACAACTCATCGCGACCGACATCGAGAGGATGCTCGATGCGCACCCTCTCGCCAAGGTCCCAGCCTCGATGCTCGGCGTCGGAGTCAGGACCCGAGCCCGCACTCTGCTCGAACTCGGCGACGGCACGGCGTTCTCCATCGCCGGCGATCTGGCCGCCTACGCCGGCATCGCCCCGGTCGCCCACCGCTCCGGCAGATCCATCCGCGGTGAACATCCCGCCCGCTCCGGCAATCACAAACTCAAACGCACGCTGTTCCTGTCAGCGTTTGCCGCCCTGCACGACCCAGTCAGCCGCGCCTACCAGGACCGCAAACGCGTCGGAGGCAAAATGCACAACGCCGCCCTCGTCTGCCTAGCCCATCGCCGTTGCGACGTTCTCTATCCGTACTCAAAGCCAGACGGCCCTACCGCAACCCCGCAGCTGCCACACCAGCGGCCGGATCAGGCGTCCGGATCCTTTGCACTGCGGGCGTTGGGCGACGCGCCGCGCTGCCACCAATCGATGGGGTCGCCGTCATCAGCCATGCGCTGAATCAAGTGCGCGGTCGATTCCATCTGCGTGCCGGACAGGGCGCAGAACGACCACAACTGCCGGGCCGCCCGATGGAACTGATGGATCACCGCGTCGACCTCGAACGCATCCCGCTCACCAGTCCGAAAACGGTCCACCGCCCGGCCGACATGCTCGATCAGCACACCGAGCTGCGCCTCGTGATACGCAGCCACCATGCGGCGGGCAGCTTGCCGTTCAGCCTTCGTCGACACCCAAATCACGCTACCGACAACCAGCTTCGTCCAACACCCTCACCAGCCAGAACGCCCGACCCGCGACTTGACAACGAACATGGGACACCCCCTCTTTTTCCTGCATCTTTTCGAGTCAGGACGACCGTCGCGGGTTCACCCACATCATTACTGCGTTTTGTCTTTTGGCTCTTTGTCTTTCGGGTTTGTGGGTGCGGGACGGTCACGTCCGGAGGAGTCGGACGTCACTGCTGAGCGTCAAAATGTCCGAATTCAGTGTTGGCCCGCGGTCGGGACCGGCGGTCTGGGTGAAGGGGTGGGGCTACGCGATGGGGCGGATTGTCGAATCCTGGGCTCGCCCTTGCGGGTTGATGGCGGTCAGTGGGCGAAGTGCCAGCGGGTGGCGCCGTGGGGGTCGGTCAGGGCCACGCCTACTGCGGTGTGGATGGTGAGGCGGTAGAGGTGCCAGGGGGCGGGTCCGGCGCTCTGGGCGCTGTAGGGTGCGGTGATCGCGTCGCCGGATCGTTCTGCGGGCCAGCCGCCGGCGCGGTAGACGGCGGTGACGCGATCGAGTTCGGCGGGGTCGATGATCCGGTGCGCTGCCCCGGACAGTACGAGATCGACGTCCGGGAATCGGATGGACAGTGTGCAGAACGGGTTGGTGGCCAGGTTGCGTGACTTCTTGCTGGCGGGCCCGCTGGTGAAGTAGATGTGGCCGTCGGCTTCGATGCCGCCGATCCCTGCTGAGCTCGGCTTGCCGGATGGGCTGACGGTGCCGAGGAATTGGGGGGTCTCGGGCAGCCCGATCCATGCGTCGATCGCCTTCTGGACGCGGTCCCAGGGCAGCTCGGCCTTGCCATAGATGTTCAGGTCCTCTGCCGATACCGGATCTGCGAGCATCGTTCCTCCTCGGTGGGCTGATACGAGTCGAGACGGGCCGAGACCGTCGCAATCATCGGCCCGGGGCGATCAGGATGCGACGGGGCGGAGTTGGGCGATGGCCCGGGTGCCATGGTCGACGGAGAACCAGAGGGTGAGGGCGTCCGGCGTGCGGGCGGTATGGATGTCCAAGGTTTCGCCGTAGCGGATGGGCTTGTTGTATTCGAGGATGAAACGGTGCGGTCTCCGGACGAGATCCGTTGCGTCGGCGGTGAATTCGTGGACAGCGTGCCAGTAGGCCGTGTTGGTGATGTGCTGAAAGTGGTCGGTGTCGGTGCGGCGCAGGGGGAAACGGGTGGCGGGCGTGGGCGGCTGGGGTTCGTCGAGCCATTGCCGCCAGCGCAGCCGGTGCTCGTCGGTGGTGGTGCTCATGAGCTCGAAGAATTCGTCGGCCACCCGGGACGGGCTCATCGTCTCCTTATTCATGTGGATCCAGAAGCCTTCGGTTTCGATCAGGCCGCCGGTGTCGGAGTCGATACGGACCCGCATGGTGCACCAGCGTGGGGAGATGCCCGAGCACCAGCGGCGGATGCGCAGCTGGGTGGGCCAGGTGATGGGGCGGAGTACATCGATGACGGTGCGGCGCACGATCCAGTGCGGATGCGATTCGAGGGCTCCGATGTGGGCGAGGTGGTCGACGCCGGCGTCCTGGAGGTGGCGGGCGGTGCCGTCGATGCGCAGGTACTGGTTCTCGTCCATGTCGACGGTGCCCAGTCGGCGGGTGACGTCGAAGATGTGGCCGGAGTCGGGAACGGGGACGAGTGGCGTGGCCGACGGGTGTGCCGCGGTCACAGTGGGATCGGCGACCTGGTTCATCGGCAGAACCTCCATCCGAGTAACGGAGCGGGAGTGCACGGAACAACTGCGGCGGCGACGCTGCACGGGAGTGTCCCCGAGCCTAGTGCAGAACCCGTAAAGACGGCGGCTGCCCGGTTCGGCGTGCCCACGCGGTGGGTAACGTCGTGATAGATCGATGTGGACGCATCGGAGCGGAAGAGGCGAGCGCACATGGAATTGACGCCGGAACAGGCCGACCGAGCCGCCGGGGTACTGCTGGGGACCGCGGCCGGAGACGCGCTGGGGGCGGGCTACGAGTTCACCGTGCCCGGTCCGGACGCCGAGATCCGAATGCGGGGCGGTGGCGCGTTCGGGTGGGCGCCGGGTGAGTGGACCGACGACACGGCCATGGCGGTCGCGGTGGCGCGGGCGGCCGCGCGGGTGGGGGACCTCTGCAGCCCGGAGGGGCTGGACGCGGTCGCGGCCGAATTCGTCGTGTGGTGGGACTCCGGACCCAAGGACATCGGCAACCAGACCCGTGAGGTGCTGCAGTGGCGTGACCGGACCGGGCGCGCCATGCAGATGCGCGCCCACGATCTGACCGGCCTGACGGCGGGCAATGGTTCGCTCATGCGGACCGCCCCGGTCGCGCTCGCCTATCTCGACGATGCCGAGAAGTGCGGCAAGGCAGCCAAACTCGTCAGTTCACTGACCCACTACGACATGCAGGCCATGCAGGCGTGCAAGCTCTGGACCCTGGCCATCCGCCACGCCATCCTGTTCGGCACCTATGACGGCCTGCGTGAGGCGCTGTCCCAGGTGGACACCGGCTTCTGGGAACCGTTGCTGGACAAGGCCGAAACCGGCAGCCCCGTCGACTTCCCCAAGAACGGCTGGGTGGTGCACGCCCTGCAGACAGCCTGGTGGGCCATTACACACGCCGAAACCCTGTCCGCCGCGCTGGAACTCGCGGTGCGCGCGGGCGGCGACACCGACACCACGGCGGCCATCGCGGGCGGTCTGCTCGGCGCCCGCTGGGGCGCGTCGGCCGTCCCCGCCGAATGGCTGGAGCTGCTGCACGGCTACCCGGGCTACCGCACCACGGACCTGAACGCCCTCACCCGGCAGGTCACCGAGCGCTGAATTGCTCAGTCCGGCAGGCGGACTACTCCATCGAGGTAGCGGCGGCAGCGGCCGGTGAGGCGCACCCGGTCGCCGGTGAGGGCGCAGCGCAGAGCCCCGCCGCGCCGGGACAGCTGGCGGGCGGTGAGGATGGTGCGCCCGAGTTCGCGACTCCACAGCGGGGTGAGCTGGGCGTGCGCCGACCCGGTGACCGGATCCTCGGGAATGCCCTGGCCGGGCGCGAAGACCCGGGACACGAAGTCGACGTCGTCGCCGGTCGCGGTGAGAATGGCGGCGCGGTTCAATTCGGGAAAGGCCGAGAAGTTCGGACGGGATTCGCGCACTTCGTGTTCGGCGGTGACGACCAGCACCACGTCGGTCCCCTCGAACGCGCGCAGCGGCCGCACCCCCAGCGCCTGCGCCAGCTGATGCGGAAGTTCGTCGTGCACATCGATTTCCACCGATGACACCGATGGCAGGTCGAGCACCAGATCGTCCCGGTCCCGATCCACCCGCAACCACCCGCTGCGCGTATAGAAGTGGACCCGATCCGCCCCCGGATGCATGTCGTCCAGGATCTGCGCGGCCGCGGCCATGGTGGCATGCCCGCACAGGTCCACCTCCACCGTCGGCGTGAACCACCGCAGATGGAAGGCGGGCGAGTTGTCCGGCGGCGCACCCGCTTCCGCCGGCAGCACCGAGGTGTAGAAGGCCGTCTCGGCGAGGTTGTTCTCCTCGGCCAGCCGCTGCAGCAGTTCGTCCGGCAGCCAGGACAGCAGCGGCATGACCGCGGCGGGATTGCCCGAGAACGGCGCGTCGGCGAATGCGTCGAGCTGATGCAGCAAGACCTCCATGGCGCTCAAGGTACCTGCGAATTCAATTACTGCCCAGGACGGCACCACTCACGGCGAGCCAAACCATGCAACAATTCGACCATCACCGCAGGTCCAGGCCGCTGACACGCTCCACATGCGCTCGCGCTGAACATGATTCGAGCCGGGGTACGCGACACGGCCCCGGCTCGAAACGGCTTGTGGATCAGGCGTCTTCGTCCGCCGGTACCGGCGTGTGGGGCGATTCGCCGAGGTACTTGGCGCTGAGCCACCACGCAACCTCGACCAGGACGATGCCGATTCCGCCGCACACGATGGCCAACGTCGTCAGCGCGATGTTGGACGGGTCCAGTTTGAAGAAGTGGCGGGTGAACGGCACCGCGAACAGGATCAGGTATCCGGCGATGGAACCCGCCACCAGCAGGATCTTCCACCAGTTCCACGGGCGGGCGACGATGGCCAGCACCCACACCGCGATGATCAGCAGCGTGATCAGGGCGGTGGTGCCGGCCTGGATCTTCGCGGTCTCGCTGACGTCGGGCCCCTTGTAGGCGATCAGGTACGAGATGAAGGTCATCACGCCGATCACGACACCCGACGGGACCGCCAATCGCATGACGCGGCCGACGAATCCGGTGCGGGCGCGCTCGTTGTTGGGGGCCAGCGAGAGGATGAAGGCCGGGATGCCGATGGTGAACCAGGCGGCGATCGTCACGTGGCGGGGCAGGAACGGGTAGCCGATGGCCTTGTAGCTGAAGATCTGCGACCCGATGCCCGCGATGCCGACCAGGAACGCCAGCACCACCGAGTAGACGGTCTTGGTGAGGAACAGGTTGGAGACCCGCTCGATATTGCCGATCACCCGGCGGCCCTCGCCCACGACGTAGGGCAGGGTCGCGAACTTGTTGTCCAGCAGCACGATCTGCGCCACCGCGCGGGTGGCCGGGCTGCCCGAGCCCATGGCGACGCCGATATCGGCGTCCTTGAGGGCGAGGACGTCGTTGACGCCGTCGCCGGTCATGGCGACGGTGTGGCCGCGCGACTGCAGGGCACCGACCATGGCGCGCTTCTGATCCGGCCGGACGCGGCCGAACACGGTCTTGTGCTCCAGCACGTCCGCCAGCTCGTTCTGATCGGTCGGAAGCGTGCGGGCATCGACCGGGTCGTTGCCCCCGGGCAACCCCAGCGACGACGCCACCGCGCCGACCGACACCGCATTGTCGCCGGAAATGACCTTGGCCGAAACATGCTGGGAGGCGAAGTATTCCAGCGTCCCCTTGGCGTCGGGGCGCACCTTCTGCTCGAGCACCACCAGCGCGGCCGGGGTGACCTGCCCGGGCGCGTCGGGCGCGTCCACCGGCCGATCGCTGCGGGCCAGCAGCAGGACGCGCAGCCCCTTGGCCCCGATGTCCTGTGCGGTGTCGGCGATCTCGGAGTCCGGGTCCAGCAGCACGTCCGGCGCACCCATCAGCCAGTTGCCGTGCTCGCCGTAGGACATGCCGCTCCACTTCTTGGCGGAGGAGAACGGCGCGACTCCGGTGGAGTCCCAGCCGGGCGCGCCCGGCAGTGCTTCCTTGATGGCCTGCACGCTGGCATTGGGCCGCGGGTCGTCGGCGGCCAGCGCGGCGAGTACCTCGCGCAGTGTCGCCTCCGGAATGTCGTTCACCGGACGGACTTCCGCGAGCCGCATGCCGTTCTCGGTGAGGGTGCCGGTCTTGTCCGCACACACCACGTCCACCCGGGCCAGCCCCTCGATGGCGGGCAGCTCCTGCACCAGGCACTTGCGCGCACCGAGCCGGACCACGCCGACCGCGAAGGCGATGGAGGTCATCAGTACCAGGCCCTCGGGCACCATGGGCACCAGCGCGGCCACCATGCCGTTGACGGCGGGTCGCCAGGATTCCTTGGAGGAGAACAGCTGGTTGTAGATGGACAGCAGGCCCGCCGGAATCAGCAGGTAGGTAATGACTTTCAGGATGGTGTCGATGCCGCTGCGCAGCTCCGACTTGACCAGCGTGAACTTGCTGGCCTCGTCGGCGAGCTTGGCGGCGTAGGCGTCCTTGCCGACCTTGGTGGCCCGGTAGGCGCCGCTGCCCGACACCACGAAGCTGCCCGACATGATATGCGCGCCAAGGGTTTTGTCGATGGGGTCGGCCTCACCGGTGAGCAGTGACTCGTCGACCTCGAGCAGTTCGGTCTCGATCACCTCGCCGTCGACGACGATCTGGTCGCCGGGACCGAGTTCGATGATGTCGTCGAGCACGATCTCCTGCGGCACGACGGCGCCGGCGATGCCCTCGCGGCGTACCACGGGCTTGGCCTGCCCGACGATGGCCAGCTTGTCGAGGGTGTTCTTGGCCCGGAGCTCCTGGATGATGCCGACCGCGCTGTTGGCGATGATCAGCAGCCCGAACATGCCGTCGATGAGCGAACCGGTGGCCAGCACCAGGATGAAGAGCACACCGAGGATCGCATTGATCCGGGTGAACACATTCGCCTTGACGATGTCCTTGACGGACCGGCTGGCCCGCTCCGGCACGTCGTTGGTCAGTCCGTCCCGCCGCCGCTGCTCCACCTCGGCGGAGGTGAGCCCCAGCGCGGGTGGGCTGGGTGGACTAGCTGCCTGCGCAGTAATCGACATGCCCTCCACAGTAAAGGGCGATCAAAGAAACTCGCCCGTAGCTGCCCGTCGCGCGGGATGGGTGTGTGAGGATCATCCCATGTATTCGCTGTCGTGACGTTTGTTGCGCGGGCTAACGTATTTGGGTGGCGGAAGGACCTGGGAACTCGGACGCAGCGATCGATACGACGACGCGGCGGGATCAGCCGACGGGACACGAGGGCGCCCGGGACGCGGGCATCGCCTTCGGCATCGGGGCGTATTTCATCTGGGGACTGTTCCCGGCCTTCTTCGGACTGCTGTCCTTCGCGAGCGCGGGGGAGGTCCTGGTCGAGCGGATTCTCTGGACGCTGGTGGTCTCGCTGCTGGTGATGACGCTCGCCGGGCGGCTGGGGGAGCTGCGGCGGATCGATGCGCGGACCTGGCGGCTGGCGGCCGTGGCGTCGGCGGCGATCTCGATGAACTGGGGCGCGTACGTCTACGGCGTGATCTCGCATCACGTGGTGGAGTGTGCGCTGGGGTACTTCATCAATCCGCTGGTGACGGTGGCATTCGGGGTCATCATCTTCCGGGAGCGGCTGCGGGCTCCGCAGTGGGTCGCGCTGGGGCTGGGGGCCACGGCGGTGATCGTGCTGACCATCGATTACGGCCGGCCGCCGTGGATCGCGTTGATCCTGGCCTGTTCCTTCGCCACCTATGGGCTGGTCAAGAAGGTGATTCGGCTCGACGCGCTACCCGGCCTGGCGGCAGAGGGATTGGCGGCCGCGCCGTTCGCGCTGATCGCGGTGATCGTGATCGCGGTGACCGGCAACGCGACCTTCGGTTCCTCACTTCCGCATACCGGATTGCTCATGCTGACCGGTCCGGTCACCCTCGTGCCACTGGTGCTGTTCGCGCTGGCGGCCCCGCGAGTGCCGTTGTCCACCATGGGAATTCTGCAGTACCTCACGCCCGGACTGCAGCTGGCCTGGGGTGTGGCGGTGGGGCACGAGCCCATGCCCGCGTCCCGCTGGGCGGGGTTCGCGCTGATCTGGCTGGCGCTGGCCATCTTCACCGTCGACGCCGTGCGCCGCTCCCGCCGTCCCGTGGTCGCCGTCCCGGAATAGCGCGAAACCGCACACCCCTCATTCGATGTGCGGTTCCACGTGGGCCGGTCAGGGTTTGCGAGCGCCCGGGGCCTTCTCCACGAACTCGTTGGTGTAGGTCGCGTCGAGGTCGATGCGCTCCCGCACCGGTGCGACATTGCGCGAGTACTGGCCGAGAATGCGCAGGACGTTCTGCGCGCCTTCGGGTTTCATCAGGCCGTCGCCGTTGAACATGCTGATCGAGTCGGCGATGGACTTGACGTAGAGCTTCGGATCCCCGCCCGCGTACTGGCCGGGCATCGTGGCGGCGATCTCCTCGGGGGAGTGGGTCTTGATCCACTGCAGGGTCTGGACGAACGAGTTCGCCAGCTTCTGCACGATGTCCGGGTGGCCGGCCACGGTCTCGCAGCGCATGTAAAGCGAGGCGGCGGGGTAGAGGCCGCCGAGCGCCGCGCGGGTGCCCTGCTCGTTGCGCATGTCGACCAGCACCCTGGCGTCGCCGGAGGTGACCATCTTGGCGACGGTCGGGTCGGTGGTCATGCCCGCGTCGATGCCGTTGTGGTTCATGCCCGCGATGAAGGTCTGTCCCGCACCGACTTTCACCCGGGTGTAGTCGGAGGTCCGCAGACCGGCCTGCCCGGCCAGCGCCTGAGTGAGGAAGTCGGTCGACGAGCCCAGCGACGTCACGCCCAGATTGCGGCCCTTGAAGTCCGCCGGGGACTTGATGGCGTCGGCGTCCTGCTTCGACACCAGCTCGACCTCACCGGGCACGTCGGCGAACTGCACGACCGTCTTCAGGCACTGGTCCTTGGCCTGCAGATCGATGGTGTGGTCGTAGAAACCGACCACGGCCTGGACGTCGCCGGTGAGCAGTGCGGTCTCGGCCGTCGCGCCGGACTGCTCGCCCAGCAGGTGCACATCGATGTCATTCGCCTCGAAGAAGCCCAGCTTCTCGGTGAGCATGGCCGGCAGGTAGATGACCTTCTCCAGCCCGCCCACCATGATGGTGATCTGCGGCCGCCCGTTCTCGGTCGGAATGCGGCGCGAATCGCGGCAGCCCGTCACCAGCAGCAGCGCACTGATCGCCAGCAGGACCACGGCAATGTGCTTGCGGTACTTCATGGCTCAGATCCCGTGGCCCGAGGCGGCCTGCGAGGGCCGCCATTTCAGCAGCCGGTTCTCCGCCAGCCCGATCAGCCACTCCGCCACCAGCGCGACGACGGTGATGATGATCATGCCCGCGTAGATGCCCGCCGCGTCGAAGGTGCCCTGCGCATTGCTGATCAGCAGGCCCAGGCCCTTGCCGGCGCCGGCGTACTCACCGACCACCGCGCCGATCAGCGCGAAACCGAAGGCGGTGTGCAGCGAGGACAGGATCCAGGTGGTCGCGCTGGGCAGCACGATGGAGCTCAGCACCTGACGGCGGCTCGCGCCCAGGATGCGGGCATTGTTGATGACATTGCCGTCCACCTCGCGCGCACCGGTGAAGGCGTTGAAGAACACCGCGAAGAACACCAGCACCACGACCGTCGCCACCTTGGACTGCAGTCCCAGGCCGAACCAGATGATGAACAGCGACGCCAGCACGATGCGCGGCACCGCGTTGAGCGCCTTGATGAACGGGGCCAGCACGTCCGCCCAGTAGCGGGAGCGGCCCAGCAGCACACCCAGCACGATGCCCGCGATGGTGCCGATGGCGAAGCCCAGCACCGCCTCCTGCACCGTCGTGTACAGCTGCAGCCAGATGGAGCCGAATTGCGTTCCCTCGGTGAACCATTCGGCCAGCCGGTTC
This sequence comes from Nocardia sp. NPDC059228, assembly GCF_042754245.1. Taxonomy (NCBI): domain Bacteria; kingdom Bacillati; phylum Actinomycetota; class Actinomycetes; order Mycobacteriales; family Nocardiaceae; genus Nocardia; species Nocardia sp. NPDC059228. The sequence continues at coordinate 103,748 of NZ_JBHZAL010000017.1, forward strand.
CAGATCAGCGTGGGCTTGGAGTAGAAGAACGGGTCGATCCAGTAGGTGGCGGTGAGCTCCCACGCGCCCAGCCACAGGGCCACGATGAGCGCGCGCAGCCCCCACGTCCGGATCTTGTTCCGGCGCGCCTGCGACCGCACCCGCGCCAGGATCTGCTCCTCGGTCTCTACCTCGAATTCCGTTGCGGCGACCGCGGTCTGCGGCATGACATCAAGCGACACGGGCCGCTCCCTTCGTGCGGGCCGCCTCGACCTGATCGCGCAGCGTTTCCCAGATTTCCTTGTAGAGGTCGCGGAATTCCTCGGTGAGGCGGACCTCCTCGACATTGCGCGGCCGGTCCAGAGTGACCTCGAAGTCGCCGCACACGGTGGCGGGGCTCGCGGTCATGACGACGACCCGATCCGCCAGGGCGATGGCCTCTTCCAGATCGTGGGTCACGAAGATGACCGCCGCCCGGCCCTTTTCCCGGCCATCCGAGTCGGTGCCGGACCACACACGCAGCAGTTCGTCCTGCATGAGCTGGCGGGTCTGCACGTCGAGCGCGCTGAACGGCTCGTCCATGAGGATGATCTCGGGATCGTTGACCAGCGTCTGCGCCAGCGCCACCCGCTTGCGCATGCCGCCCGAGAGCTGATGCGGGTAGTAGTTCTCGAACCCGGCCAGCCCGACCGTGCGAACCCAGCGGGCAGCGCGCTCACGGGCCTCGGCCCTGGACACGCCCCGCAGCTTCGGGCCCAGCGCCACATTGTCGATGACCGACTTCCACGGCAGCACGGCGTCCTGCTGGAACATGTAGCCGACACCGTCCGGAATACCGCGAACATCCTTGCCGCGCACCAGGGTCCGGCCCGCCGAGGCCGGTTCCAGGCCGGACACCAGCGACAGCGTGGTGGACTTGCCGCAGCCGGTCGGGCCGACGACGGCGACGAATTCGCCGGCCGCGACGGTGAAGTTCAGGTCGCGCACCGCGGTGTGGATGCCGCCGTTGTTGCCGGGGAACCGCTTGGTCGCGCCCCGCAATTCGATCAAAGGCGCGGGACCCGGCCCGGGCTCAGTGGTCGTTGTGCTCATCAGTGCTCCTGTTTCCGATGCCGCCGCTGCGGCGTTGGACAGAAGCTACGTGGGCCGGGTCACACTCCACCCGGTTGTGCGCGCAAGTCACACAAGCGGCGATTCGGTCGTTTTGTGCATTCTGCTCAGGTGGTTGCGAGGGGTTGTCTACACTGTCGCCCGTGCTCTCGCTCGGCCCCCGTTCCGTCCGGCTCCGGACCCAGATCCTGCTGTTGCAGATCGCTGTGGTGGGCCTGACCGTCGGGCTGGCCTTCGGCGTGTTCGCCTACGTCAGTGGCGACCGCCTCTCCGGCGAGTACGGCCAGCGCGCTCTGGCCATCGCCCGCACCGTCGCCTCCGACCCGCAGGTCCGTGCCGCCGTCGCGCGGTACGCCGACAGCCCGTCACCGGCTGGACCCACGCTGAAGCAGGAACTCGCCGAGGGCACGCTCGAGAACATCGCCGACAGCGCGCGCCTGCGCACCGATGCGCTATTCGTGGTGATCACCGAGGACGCGGGCATCCGCCTTGCCCACCCCGACCATGCCCGACTGGGCGAATTGGTCAGCACCGACCCCTCGCGCGCGCTGGCCGGGGCCGAAGTGGTGATCCGGGAACACGGGACATTGGGCGAATCGGTCCGCGCCAAAGTCCCTGTCCTGCGGCCGGATACCGCACAGGCCTCGCCGCCGGGAGCCCCGGGTCCGGCGACCGGTGCACCGAGTGCCCAGGCGGCCGGCCCGACACCGAACGGGCAGCCGAGCGGCGGCCTCGTCGGCGGCCGCGTGGTGGGGGAAGTGAGCGTGGGGATTTCCACTGCGGCGGTACATGATCAGCTGCTGCGCGATCTACGCCGCGCGGGACTGCTGATCGGGGGCGCATTGCTCGCGGGCATCGCCGGATCAATGTTGCTGTCCCGTCGCTGGCATGGGTTGACGCTGGGATTGGAGCCTTCCGATCTGGCGGATCTGGTCCGCGAGCAGGACGCCGTCCTGCACGGCATCGGTGAGGGCGTGGTCGCCGCCGACGCGAAATCCCGGGTCACCGTCGTCAATGACGAGGCTTGCCGCCTGCTCGGCATCGACCCGGAACCGGGCAGCGATATCGAGTCGATCGGCCTGACTCCCCGTGTCCTGCAAGCCTTCCGGGCCGCGGATGGCCAACCCGTCCAAGCCGCCGTCGGCGACCGCATCGTGGTCGTCACCGCCCGCGCCGTCACCCGCGACTCCCGACCCCTCGGCGCGGTCCTCTCCGTCCGCGACCGCACCGACGTGGAATCGCTGACCCGCCAACTGGATGCCGTCTCCACCATGAGCACCGTCCTGCGCGCCCAGCGCCACGAATTCGCCAACCGCCTCCACCTGCTCAGCGGCCTGCTCCACACCGGCCGCCCCGACGAGGCCACCCACTACATCGAAGAACTCCTCGGCTCCGGCCCCCTCGGCGCGGCCCTCCCCGGCATCGACACCATCCGCGACCCCTACCTGCAGGCCTTCCTCTCCGCCAAGGCCGCCCACGCCCGCGAACAGGGCGTCCACCTCCGCCTCGGCCCCAACACCTGGGTCGACGCGAACCTCGCCGCCCCCGTCGATGTCACCACCGTCCTCGGAAATCTTCTCGACAACGCCATCGACGCCGCCGCGGCCGGCGGTGGTGCGGGTTCGGCTGTGTCCGAGCGGAATCCGGATTTTGCCGGGGCAGCTGCCGACTTGGATTCCGGTGGTGACAGCGTGGGTGGCAGCGTTCGGCGGGCGGCGAATTCCGGCTCGATCAACGCCTCCGGCGCTCGGGTCGATGGTGACGTGCATCCGGTCGGCGAGGGCGAGGGGCCGGTGGTCGAGGTGGAGTTGGTGCAGGAGGGCGGGACCCTGCATATCGCGGTCGCCGACAATGGGGCGGGCATCGCGCCCGGATTGCTGGATTCGGTCTTCGCCGAGGGGGTTTCGACGAAATCGGGCGGTGGCCCGGGTGGGCGGGGGCTGGGCTTGGCGCTGTCGCGACAGGTGGCACGGGCTCGGGGCGGGGATGTGCGATTGGCCGACCCGGGAGGCGTGAGCGTAACCGGGAGCCGTTCGGACGCTGGTGAGAAGTCTTTGGGCGGAGCGGAGTTCATTGCCCGGATGCCGGGTGCGCTGACGGACGAGGAGGCGGCGTGGGCCGAGGAGAGCTGACCGTGCTGGTGGTCGACGACGACTTCCGGGTGGCCAATCTGCATGCCGGAATCGTCTCGGCGCTACCGGGATTCGCGGTGTCGGCGACCGTGAACACGCTCGCCGCCGCGCGCGCCGCTCTGGCGGAGACCCCTGTCGATCTGGCCCTGGTGGACGTCTACCTGCCCGACGGCTCCGGCATCGACCTGGTTCGCGAGATGCCGTTTGACGCCATGATGCTCACCGCCGCAACGGAATCGGAGACCGTGCGCGCCGCCCTGTCGGCCGGGGCGCTCGGCTACCTGGTGAAGCCGTTCGACCATGCCGTGCTCGCGGCCCGGCTGGCGGGGTACGCGCGATATCGGCGGCTGCTCGCCGCCCCGGAGGTCACCGCGGCCGATGTGGACGCCGCCCTGGCGGCGCTGCGCCCGGTCGCCGCCCCCGCCGGTGTCGCCGTCGGCCCACCGACCGTCGCCTCACCCACGAAAGACCTTGTCCTGCAAGCGGTCCGCAATGCCGACACTCCGATGTCGGCAGCCCAGGTCTCGGCCGCCATCGGCATCTCCCGCGCCACCGCCCAGCGCTATCTCGCGAGCCTGGTCGGCGTCGGCGACCTACGCATGCAACTGCGCTACGGCAGCACCGGCCGCCCGGAGCAGGAGTACTCCGCCCCCCGCCGGCCCTGAGCCGCCCCCATTTTCTGGGGCCGCTGCGAGCTGTGACGGTTCGCACAGGGCGCTTGGCGGAATCGGCGGCGGGTGGTTACCGTCGTGGGCGTGGCGATGCTCCTGTCGGCCGACTTGTACCGGTCCAGGGTCGGGATCGTCACGAACACAGGAGAATTCCTATCACTATCCAGTTCAACCACACCATTGTCGCGTGCACGGACAATCGGGTCTCCGCCGAATTCTGGGCGGACATCCTCGGGGTGGAGGTGGGCAAGCCGTACGGTCCGTTCATTCCGCTTACCGTCGGTAATGGTGTCACCTTCGACTTCGCCAATCTGCCACCGGGTTTCGAGGGCGAGCCGCAACCGCAGCATTACGCCTTCCTGGTCTCCGAGGAAGAATTCGACGCCGCCTACGACAAGATCAAGCGGTACGGCATGACCTACTGGGCCGACCCGCGTCAGCAGGGCGTCAACGAGATCAACCACAATGACGGCGGCCGGGGGATCTATTTCCTCGACCCCGTCGGCCACTACATGGAGTTGATCACCGTCCCGTACGGCGGCTGGCCGCAATAGTTCTCACGCGGGTCACCGCGGTAGCTCCTCACCCGGCTACCGCGGTGCCCAATGAGAAGGCAACCCAGGGCTTCGGCCCCTGCTGGTAATACCGATCGATATCGCGGATCTCGAATCCTGCGGCCTCGATCAACCCGCGAATATCGCGGTCGAGGTGGCAGCCACCGGCCACTGCCTTCTGCACCGGGTTGAACCGGTGCTGCCACTTCTGGACACCGGCATCCGGTGCGAGACCGTGCTCGACGAAATGAAAAGTGCCGCCGGGCGCCAGCACCCGGCGCACCTCGGCGAGCGCGGCCCCGACATCCGGGATGGTGCACAGGGTCCACGTCGACAGCGCGGAATCGAAGCTGTCGTCCGCGAACGGCAGGGCCTGCCCGTCCAGGCCGGCCCGTTCCACCGGAACCGTCGCCGCGGCCAGCCGCCCGGCGGCCATTCGCCACCCGAGGTCGGCGGGTTCGACCGCGCTCACCGACCGCACCGAATCGGGATAGAACGGCACATTGCGCCCGGATCCGAACCCGATCTCGACGACGCGCCCGTGCAGCCCGGCGCAGACCCGCTGCCGCTCGGAGTTCATCTGCTTCGAGCCGCAGCACAGGTCGACCAGCCTGGGCAGTACCCGGTCTTCGTAGATTCCCACGACACCACTCTGGCAACCGGATCGCGCGCACGCCACTGCTTCGGGCAAGGATGAATCGGTCAGTGTGCGATGGGGAATCGCTGCGTCAGCCAATCCGTCACGAAGGTCAGCACCTGCGGATCGATGGTCGTCTCGATCTTGGCGTACTCGTCGGGCGTGCCCTTGTCGGCGGGCTGCATCAGGTGATTGAGCCCGTCGAAGACGTGCACGGTCGCATCCGGATCGGCGGCCAGCAGCGTGCGCGCCGGGCCCTCGTTCTGGGCCGCGGGCACCTGGAGATCCTTGCTGCCGTAAATGGCCAGCACCGGCGCCCGCAGTGCCGACAGCGCCGGGGCCGGGTCGTAGCCGACCAGCGCCGCCATGTACGGCGTCACCAGCTCGTCGATCTGCGCCTCGGACAGCTTCTTGTCGGCGGGCAGGCTGTCATTGTGCTGTCGCACATAAGTTTTGGCGGACTCCAGATCCCCGGAGCGCAGCAGAGTGGACAGGGTGGAGTTGAACGCCACCTGCTGAGCGATCTGCTCCGCGGTGGCCCCCTGCGCGGTGAGGATCAGCCGATTCTGTTCCACCAGCACATCCGAGCCCGGCACCGCCGGCCCCGCCATCATGATCACGAACGCCACTCCGCTGTCCGGCCGCATGGTGTACAGCGGCGCGAGATACCCGCCCTCGCTGTGCCCGAGCAGGCCGATCCGCTTGGCGTCGATCTCCGGCCGCCCGTGCAGGAAGGCCATTCCGGCGCCGATGTCGTCGGTCAGATCCTGATAGGTCGAGGTGTCCAGGTGCCCGCCGGTCTTGCCGACGCCGCGCTTGTCGGTGCGCAGCACCGCGTAACCCGCGCGGGTCAGGGTGTCGGCCAGCAGCAGGAACGGCTTGTGACCCAGCAGTTCCTCATTGCGGTCGTTGGCCCCGCTGCCATTGATCAGCACGACCGTCGGGAACGGCCCGCCGGTGTTCGGCTCGGTCAGCGTCCCGGCGATGGTGATGTCCCCACTGGGGAAGCTGACGTCCTCGGACTTGTACGGGAACGGCGGCTTCGGCTCCTGCGGGCGCGGCGGGCCCTCGACCTTGCCGCGCGTCAGGTTCAGCGGAAACGTCTGGCCGGATTGGCTGAACCGCCCCTGGATGCTGTCGGAGCCCTTGTCGTACTTGCCCTGGAACGACGGATTGCCCGGAATCTTGGTGATGGTCCAGGCCACGCCGTCGGCATCGTTCTGCACCCCGCTCAGCGGCGCGGCCTCGACACCCTGGGCGGGAATGTCGATGGTGGCCTGGTCCCCACCGGTGAAGCTGACCCCGACGGCCAGCGGATGGTCGGGAATCTCGATGCTTCCGTGCCAGTCCCCGGTCAGGCCGGCGGGCGCGGCCTCCTGCTTCGACGACGAACACCCGGTCAGCGCCAGGGCGATCACGAGCAGTACCGCCGGAACCAACGACCACGCCCTTCGCATGGCGACAGCCTACGCAGCCCTCGCCGGCACTCCCGGGAACTCGCCCTGATCTCGGAAAGGCTCGCTCCGATAACGCCGGTGTCACTACCCGGACACCCGGAATAACCACTGGGCCAACGGGAGTAACTCTCTCCGTTTCGTCATTGCCGGTGTCACCCGGCGCTCGTACCGTGGAATTCGTGAGCAATGACGCTTCCCCGCCGGGTCTCATGGACCTGCCGGCCACGGTGGGCGGCTACGCGGCCGCTGAATTCGGTCCGTTGGTGCGCACTTTCGCGCGGATGGTCGGCGGTCGCCCAGGCGCCGGGGGTGCGCTCACGGTGCACCTGCGCGGGGAACCGCTGGTCGAGATCTGGATCGGGGAGGCCGGGCCGCGCCGGCCCTGGGATGCCGACACCGGCGCGATCGTCTTCTCCGCCACCAAAGGCATTGCGGCCACGGTCATCCACCGGCTCGCCGATCGCGGCCTCATCGACTACGACGCCCCGGTCGCCCGCTACTGGCCGGAATTCGCCGCCAACGGCAAGGGGCGGATCACGGTACGGCAGGTGCTGTCCCACCGGGCCGGGCTGTACGGGCTGCCCGAGATCGCCCGCGGCCTGGACGACGTGCTCGACCACCGCATGATGGAAGACCACCTGGCCGCCGCCAAACCCGATCATCTGCTGGGCATCCCGACCTATCACGCCCTCACCTTCGGCTGGCTGCTGGCGGGCCTGGCCCGCGCGGTCACCGGCCGCGGCATGGCCGAGCTGTTCCGTACCGAGGTCGCCGAACCGCTGGGCACCGAGGGCATCCATCTGGGCAACCCGCCGCCCGGGTCGCGCACCAGCGCCGCCCTGCTGCACGGCAACAAGCTGTCGGCGGTCGGCACCAACTACGCCTCGCTGGTGCTGGGCCGGGCCTACTCGCTGCCCGGTCCACTCGGCGCGGTCGCCCGCGCGCTGTTCCTGCCCGGCCTGGACCAGCTGCTGGAAGGCGACGAACCGCCCATCCTGCGCACCGAACTGGGTGCGGGCAACGGCGTCTGCACGGCGACCGGCCTGGCCACCGTGTACGACCCGCTCGCCAACGGGGGCATGCACCAGGGCCGCCGCTTCCTCTCGCCCGAAACCATCAGGGCCATGCGGCAGGTGGAGAGCTACCGGCTCGACCGTGCACTGTTCTACATCCCGATGATGTGGCACATGGGCTATCACTCGCTGCCCGTTCCGGGAGCCCACGCGGGCTTCGGGCACATCGGTCTGGGCGGATCGTTCGGCTGGGCCGAACCCCGCCTGGGACTGTCGGTCGGCTTCGTCCACAATCGGCTCGGCATCGGGTCGATGAGCCTGGACCAACTCGCGTCGGCATGGGTGCTGCCGCTGGTGGTGCGGGGCGCCAACGCGGCGCGCCGCACCACTACCCCCGCCCTGCCCGCTGCCGCTTCGGTCGCATAGTCGCGGGCCGCGCCGCGTGACGTCGCACACGACACGCGGAGTCCGCCACGCCGATTCGAGTGATCACCACCGCGTGCCTTCGGGACTCGTCGGTGGGGCCGCATAGTATGTCCGGGTGTCAGCCTCGTCGGGATCATTCGTCCATCTCCACAATCACACCGAGTACTCGATGCTCGACGGCGCGGCGAAGATCACGCCCTTGTTCAAAGAGGCGACACGGCTCGGGATGACCGCCGTCGGCATGTCCGACCACGGCAATATGTACGGCGCGTCGGAGTTCTACAACTCCGCCAAGAAGCAGGGCATCAAGCCGATCATCGGCATCGAGGCGTACATCGCGCCGGAGTCCCGGTTCAACACCAAGCGCGTGCTGTGGGGCGACCCGTCGCAGAAGAGCGATGACGTCTCGGGTTCGGGTTCCTACACCCACATGACCATGGTCGCCGAGAACGCGACGGGTCTGCGCAACCTGTTCAAGCTGTCGAGTCTGGCCTCCATCGAAGGTCAGCTCGGCAAGTGGGCACGCATGGACGCCGACATCATCGCCGAGCACGCCGAGGGCATCATCGCCACCACCGGCTGCCCCTCGGGCGAGGTGCAGACCCGGCTGCGCCTGGGCCACGAACGCGAGGCCCTCGAAGCCGCGGCCAAGTGGCAGGAGATCTTCGGGCCGGAGAACTTCTTCCTGGAGATCATGGACCACGGGTTGTCCATCGAACGCCGGGTGCGCGAGGGCCTGCTCGAGGTCGGCAAGAAGCTGGGCATTCCGCCGCTGGCCACCAACGACTGCCACTACGTGCACGAGCACGACGCGTCCAATCACGAAGCGCTGCTGTGTATTCAGACCGGCAAGACGCTCTCGGACCCGACCCGCTTCAAGTTCGACGGCTCCGGCTACTACCTGAAGTCCGCCGAGGAGATGCGCGCCATCTGGGACGCGGAAGTCCCCGGCGCGTGCGACAACACGGTGCTGATCGGCGAGCGCGTCCAGTCCTACGACGACGTCTGGGCCCACCGCGACCGGATGCCGATCTTCCCGGTGCCCGAGGGCCACACCCAGGCCACCTGGCTCGAGCACGAGGTCATGGTCGGCCTGGACCGGCGCTTCCCGAGCGGGCCGCCGGAGGAGTACATCTCGCGCGCCAAGTACGAGCTCGGCGTCATCAACGAAATGGGCTTCCCCGCTTACTTCCTCGTCGTCGGTGACCTCATCACCTACGCCCGCTCGGTCGGCATCAATGTCGGCCCGGGCCGTGGTTCGGCGGCCGGCTCGCTGGTCGCCTACGCCATGGGCATCACGAACATCGACCCGATTCCGCACGGTCTGCTGTTCGAGCGCTTCCTCAATCCCGAGCGCGTGTCCATGCCCGATATCGATATCGACTTCGACGATCGCCGCCGCGGTGAAATGGTCCGCTACGCCACCGACAAGTGGGGCAGCGACCGGGTCGCCCAGGTGATCACCTTCGGCACGATTAAAACCAAAGCGGCGCTGAAGGACTCGGCCCGCGTGCAGTTCGGCCAGCCGGGCTTCGCCATCGCCGACCAGATCTCCAAGGCGCTGCCGCCGCCGATCATGGCCAAGGACATTCCGCTCTCCGGCATCATGGATCCCGAGCACGAGCGGTACAAAGAGGCCGCCGAGGTCCGTGAGCTCATCAACACCAACCCGGACGTCAACAAGATCTACGAGACCGCACGTGGTCTCGAGGGCCTGATCCGCAACGCGGGCGTGCACGCCTGTGCGGTCATCATGTCGTCCGAACCGCTCACCGACGCGATCCCGGTCTGGAAGCGCGCGCAGGACGGCGCCATCATCACCGGCTGGGACTACCCGTCGTGTGAGGCCATCGGCCTGCTGAAGATGGACTTCCTGGGCCTGCGCAACCTCACCGTCATCGGTGACGCGCTGGTCAATATCAAGGCCAACCGCGGCATCGAACTCGACCTCGACACCCTGCCCTTGGAAGACCCGGCCACCTACGAACTGCTCGCGCGTGGTGACACCCTCGGCGTGTTCCAGCTCGACGGTGGCGCCATGCGAGATCTGCTGCGCCGCATGATCCCCACCGGCTTCGAGGACATCGTCGCCGTGCTCGCGCTGTACCGCCCCGGCCCCATGGGCATGAACGCGCACAACGACTACGCCGACCGCAAGAACGGGCGGCAAGAGGTCAAGCCCATCCATCCGGAGCTCGAAGAGCCCCTGAAGGACATCCTGCGCGATACCTACGGCCTGATCGTGTATCAGGAGCAGATCATGCAGATCGCGCAGAAGGTGGCCGGGTACTCCCTCGGCCGAGCCGACATTCTGCGCCGCGCCATGGGTAAGAAGAAGGCAGAAGTCCTCGAGGCCGAATTCGAGGGCTTCGAAAAGGGCATGCTGGAGAACGGTTTCACCAAGCCGGCCATCAAGGCGCTGTGGGACACGATTCTCCCGTTCGCCGGTTACGCGTTCAACAAGTCGCACGCCGCCGGCTACGGCCTGGTGTCGTTCTGGACCGCGTACCTGAAGGCCAACTATCCCGCCGAGTACATGGCCGGTCTGCTCACCTCCGTCGGTGACGACAAGGACAAGGCCGCCGTCTATCTGGCCGACTGCCGCCGCCTGGGCATCCAGGTGCTGCCGCCCGACGTCAACGAGTCCGAGCTCGAATTCGCCTCCGTGGGCAACGACATTCGCTTCGGCATGGGCGCGGTGCGCAATGTCGGCGCGAACGTGGTGGCCTCGATCATCGCCGCGCGCAAGGAGAAGTCGAAGTTCACCGACTTCTCCGACTACCTGAACAAGATCGACGCCATCGCCTGCACCAAGAAGGTCACCGAATCCCTCATCAAGGCAGGCGCTTTCGACTCGCTCGGGCATCCGCGCAAGGGCCTGCTGCTGGTGCACTCCGATGCCATCGACGCGGTCATGTCGACCAAGAAGGCCGAGGCCATCGGCCAATTCGATCTCTTCGGCGGCCTCGACGACGCCGACGAGTCCATTGCCAGCGTCTTCAATGTGAAGGTCCCCGACGAGGAATGGGAGACCAAGCACAAGCTCGCCCTGGAGCGGGAGATGCTGGGCCTCTACGTGTCCGGGCACCCGCTCAACGGCGTCGAGCACGTCCTCGCGGCCCAGTCCGACACCCAGATCCCCGCCATTCTCGAGGGCGATATCAAGGACGGCGCGCAGGTCACCATCGGCGGCATCTTCGCCAACGTCACCCGCCGCGTGAACAAGAACGGCCTACCCTGGGCCTCGGCCCAGCTCGAGGACCTCACCGGTGGCATCGAGGTGCTGTTCTTCCCGCAGTCCTACTCCGTCTACGGCATGGACGTCACCGAGGACGCCATCGTCCTGGTCAAGGCCCGCGTCAGCGCCCGCGACGACCGCGTCTCCCTGATCGCCAACGACCTTGTGGTGCCGGACCTTTCGTCCATCGGCGTGGACAAGCCGCTGTCGGTGGTCATCCCCACCCGGCTGTGCACCCCCGACAAGATCGGTGAGCTCAAACGGGTGCTGTCCCGGCATCCGGGCACCGCGAACGTGCACATCAAGCACGTCGGCTCCCGGGATCGCACCACCATGCTGAAGGTGGCCGACAACCTGCGGGTCTCACCCTCCTCGGCCCTCATGGGCGACCTGAAGGCTCTGCTCGGCCCGGGCTGCCTGGGCGCGGTCTGATCCCGATACCCCCGTCGCACCGTGTGCCCCCTCGTCTCGGCGAGGGGGCACACGTGTTGTCACAGCCAGGTGGGTCGCCGACGATGCGATTGACGGACTCGTCGCGATTACCGATGGTGAAGCTGCCGACCGTGGACCGATAGGTCCGGGAGCCGGAAGGTCCGGATCAGCGGAGGCTGCGCGCCCCGCCGATGATCCAGCGCAGCGCCGCGATCACCGTCGCGCCGAGCACCGCGGCCTGCACCGATCCGGTGATCAGGGCGAGTGTCAGGCAGACCACCACACCGGCGAACAAGGCTTCCAGCTTGTAGACCGGCCATGCCGTCCCGGCGATGTCCACGGAAGCGTGCGAGCGGGGCTGCTCGGTGTCCGTAGGGTGAACCACTGCCATACGGTAAGGGTATACGGTGATACAAAGTTCGGGCAACCGAAACCTCTGTCGGGAACAACACGGGACCGTGCGTGGTTACCCAGGTCATGCCACTTATCGGAGAGTACGAACCCAGCCCGTCCGACTGGTCACGAGAGCAGGCCGAGCAGTACGAGAACTCCGGAGGCGCGGAGGCCAACCTCCTGCAAGGTGTGCCGATCATTCTGCTGACCACCCGCGGCAACAAGTCCGGCAAGCTCCGCAAGACCCCGCTCATGCGGATCGAGCACGACGGCGAGTACGCGGTGGTCGCCTCGTTGGGCGGCGCGCCCAAGCACCCGGTCTGGTACTGGAACGTCAAGGCCGATCCGCATGTGGAACTGCGCGACCGGGACGTGGTCAAGGACTACGACGCCCGCGAGGTCACCGGCGACGAGAAGGCCCTCTGGTGGAAGCGGGCCATCGAGGTGTGGCCCGACTACGCCGAGTACCAGAAGAAGACCGACCGCCAGATCCCGCTGTTCGTCCTCACCCCGCGCCCCTGAGCGCCGCCCGCCGTATCGCCGGGAAGCGCGGCGGCCGGTGAGAGAAGGTCCCGGTCCGACATGACCGGGACCTTTTCGTGGCGCTGCTGCAGGCCCGCCGCATGCTCCCAGCTAGCATGTTCGGGTGTCTGATCCGCTTGTTATCGCCGAGAGAGTGTCCGGTTCGCTGCCCGAGTTGACAGCGGACGAGATCGATGCTGCCGCGAAGCGAATTTCGGACATTATCGAGCCGACGCCGCTCCAAAGGATTCCGCGGCTGTCGGCGCTGACCGGGGCCGAGGTCTACCTCAAGCGGGAGGACCTCACCGCCGTCCGCTCCTACAAGCTGCGCGGCGCCTACAACCTCATGGTGCAGCTGACCGCCGCCGAGAAGGCCGCGGGCGTGGTCACCGCCAGCGCCGGAAACCACGCGCAGGGCGTGGCTTTCGCCTGTAAGGCCATGGGCGTCACGGGCCGCATCTACGTGCCCACCACCACCCCGAAGCAGAAGCGCGACCGAATCCGCGTCCACGGCGGCGAATTCGTGGAACTCATCGCCGTCGGCGACACCTTCGACGCGGCCGCCGCGGCCGCCGCCGACGATGTGAAGCGCACCGGGGCGACCATGGTCCCGCCCTTCGACGATCCGCGCACCGCGGCGGGGCAGGGCACCATCGCCGCCGAATTCCTCGAACAGCTCGGCCGCGAGCCCGATCTGGTGGTGGTGCCGGTGGGTGGCGGTGGCTGCCTGGCGGGTATCGCCACCTATCTGCGGGAGCGGTCGCCGCACTCCGCGATTCTCGCGGTGGAGCCGACGGGCGCGGCGTCCATGACGGCCGCGCTGGTGGCCGGCGGCCCGGTGACGCTGCCCGAGATCGACCCGTTCGTGGACGGCGCCGCCGTGCGCCGGGTCGGCGGAGTCGGCTACCAGGCGGTGGTGCGCTTCGGCGGCCAGGTCCGCTCGCACGCCTCACTGCCCCTGCTGACCAGCACCGAAACCGGTTCGGGCGCAGGCTCTTTCCGCATGATTCACGTGGACGAGGGCGCCATCTGCACCGCCATGCTGGAGCTGTACCAGAACGAGGGCATCGTCGCCGAGCCGGCGGGCGCGCTCGCGACGGCGGCGCTGCGCGAGGTCGAGATCGAGCCGGGTGCGACGGTGGTGGTGCTGCTCTCGGGCGGCAACAACGACGTCTCCCGCTACGGCGAGGTCATCGAGCGTTCGCTGGTGCATCAGGGCCTGAAGCACTATTTCCTGGTGGACTTCCCACAGGAGCCCGGCGCGCTGCGTCGCTTCCTGGACGAGGTCCTCGGGCCCGATGACGACATCACCGTGTTCGAGTACGTCAAGCGCAACAACCGCGAAACCGGCGCCGCCCTGGTCGGCATCGAACTGGGTACCCCGGAGGGCCTGGAACCGCTGCTCGGGCGGATGGACAAGTCGCCGATCCAGTGTGAGCGGCTGGATCCGAACTCGCCCGCCTACCGGTATTTGACCTGACCGGTGACCCGTGTGATCCGACCCCTCGTTCGGGATCACACGGGTCCGGTTGCCCCGGTGGGGCTTTCAGGCGTGCAGGAGATATCCCGCCGCCGAGCTGTGAATGATCCGCGGCCGGCCGAGCTTGCGGTCCAGGCGCGTGATCACCTCGTCCACGCCCGCGGTCGAGGTCGAATCGCTGCAGAAGGCGGCGATCTCGGCCGGGGTGACAAGGGTTCCGGCGCGCGCGGCCAGCAGTTCCAGCGCGCAGAATTCGCGGGTGGTCATGGTCAGCAGGATTCCGCTGCGGCGCACCCGCCGGCGTATTCGGTCCACCACCAGATCCCCGATGGTGAGCACGGGCGAGTGCGGCGAGCGCCGGCGCGAGCACAGGGCCCGCACCCGTGCGGCGAGCTCGCCCAGTGAGAACGGCTTGGCCAGATAGTCGTCCGCGCCGCCCGCATAGCCCTCGCGGCGGTCGGCCGGGCTGTCGCGCGCGGTGATCAGCAGTGCGGGGGTGCGATCACCCGATTCACGTTGCCGCCGTACCAGTTCCAGTCCGTCGCCGTCGGGTAGCCCGCGGTCGACGATGAGGCAGTCGTAGATCCGCACCCCGCAGTGCTCGGCGGCGTCGGTGAGATTGCGGGTCAGATCGACGATGAATCCGGCCGCCCGCAGTCCGTCCGCGACCCGCTCGCCCAGCCGCTCGTCGTCCTCGCATACCAGGACACATACGCTGCGGGCGCTCACTCCATCGTCGGACATGCCGCCACCGTGCCATAGGGATCGTGAACGAATCGTGAGCGATCGCCTGGCGAGCGCCGGACGTTAACGCCGTGGGAGGGGCACTTGCGGGGGCACGCGCCGCGGTTAACGACCGCGTGGCCCGGGCGCGATGATCGGGTAGTTCACTACGCGTGAAACCGAACGGTCAGGGCGGGAGGCTGACGTCATGAAAAGGCTGGTCGTGTGTTGTGACGGCACCTGGAAGGCCGAGTCGAGCTCGACGGTGTCGAACATCGTGAAGATCGCGGAAGCGGTCAAGCTGACCGGGACGGACAAGGAGGGGAAGTCCGTCGGTCAGCGCATCAACTACGTCTCGGGTCCGGGCTCGCGCGGCTTCATGTCCGACAAGGTGCTGGGCGGCGCGTTCGGTCTGGGCCTGGAGGCCAATCTGTCGGCCGCCTACTGGCAGCTGGCCCTGAACTGGGAGCCCGGGGACGAGATCTACATCTTCGGCTTCAGCCGCGGCGCGTACACCGCCCGCAGCCTCGCGGGGATGATCAACCGGCTCGGAATTCTGACCTACGAGGCCATCATCGGGGGTAAGTACCCGAAGGCGCTGGGGATCTACAAGACCCGCAAGAAGAACCCCGACGATCCGGATCCGCCGGAGTGGGCGGCCTTCCGCGCCGCGAACTGCCACCCCCAGAGGCCGGTCATCAATTTCCTCGGCGTCTTCGACACCGTGGGCGCGATGGGCGTCCCGGGTATCACCTCGTGGCTGCACAGCTTCCACGATGTGCGGCTCTCGCGCATCGTGCTGTGCGCGCGTCAGGCCCTGGCCATCGACGAGCGGCGGCGCGCCTTCGAGCCCTGCCTGTGGGAGATTCCCGCCGATCAGCGCGAGCTCTACGACCGTCCCGACCGGGTGAAGCAGGTCTGGTTCGAGGGCGTGCACAGCGATATCGGCGGCGGCTACGCCGACTGCGGGCTGTCCGACATCACCCTGCGCTGGATGATCGCCGAGGCCGAGGCCGAGGGACTGGCCTTCGATCACGACCGACTCGACACCCTGCTCAGCAGCTGCCCGTTCGACGTCACGCACCTGCACGATTCGCTGAGCCTGAGCTTCCGGGCGCTGAACTACGCTCGCCTGGCGACCGGCTGGCGCAGCCCGCGCTTCTACTGGGATTCCTGGCGCAAGCTGTTGCAGCCCGAGGACCAGGACAGCTTCCTGGCCGCCAGCGTCCCGGACCGGAAAGGCTACCGCCCGGCCAATATTCACCGCTGGTGCGAGCATCGGGGCGGTCCGGTGCCGCCGGATCTCATCGAGCCCGTCGACCAGGTGCCACGCGCTGCCGGTGACGGCGGTCCGGAAGAATCCGCCGCCTGAGCGGCCGGCCGCTCAGCGCACCAGCAGGGCCACCGGCAGCCGGGCGAACAGCTTCTCCAGCCGTGCGCGCCCGGAGAAGGTGTGGCCGGTGAGCCGGTCGGTCCAGTGTCCCTGCGGCAGATCCAGCACGGTGTCGGCCCAGCCGCCCGCCTCGTCCAGCCGGATGCTGTGCCGGGTGACGGCCACTATCACCTCGGGGGTCTCCCCGGTGCGGCCGCGGGCGTAGGAGAGCAGGTGCTGGGCGCGGTCGCCGGCCGCGAACAGCGGGATGTAGGCGCCGCCGACGAAGCAGTCGGGGCGTTCCCGGCGCAGCCACAGCGCGTACGCCACGATCCACATCTTGACCGCACCGGTCGGGTCGAGATCCGGTGTGCCGGTGAGGGATTGCAGCAGCAGGGAGCGGTGGGTGAAGTCCACCGGGCGGCGGTTGTCGGGATCGACGAGCGAGTCCTCCCACAGCTCGCAGCCCTGGTAGACGTCCGGGATGCCGGGGCCGCACAGTTGCAGCAGCTTCTGCGCCAGCGCGTCGGTCCAGGCGTGGCCGGCCAGATCGGCCACGAACTCACCCAGCTCGGCCCCGACCGGTCCGTCGATGACGGTGTCGATCCAGCGGTGCACCGCCGTCTCGAACTCGACATCCGGTTCCTCCCAGGAGGATTGGGTGCCGGCCTCGCGAACCGCCTTCTCCGCGAACTGATGTAGCCGCTCGCGCAGCCCGGGCACGGCCGCGGCGGGGCGGCCGTCGGCGGGCCACACCCCGAACATGTTCTGCAGCAGGAACAGTGTGGTCGCGCCGTCGGGTCCGGGCGCGATCTCCTCCCAGGTGCTGACCGAGCGCGCCCAGATGTCGGGCACCTGCGAGAGCATGCCGATGCGGGCGCGCACGTCCTCGCCGCGCTTGGTGTCGTGGGTGGACAGCGCGGTCATGCCGGCCGGCCAGCGTTGCGCACGTTCGGCATTGGCGAGGTGGAACTCGATGGGCGAGCAGCCGAAGCGGGCCGGGTCCGCGCCCATCTCCTGCAGCGACACCAGCCGCGCGGCGCGGTAGAACATGGTGTCCTCCACGGCTTTCGCGCTCATCGCCCCGCCCACCTGGTGGAAGCGGGTGGCGGCCTCGCCGCCGGTGGCCAGCGCGGTCACCAGCACCTGCAGCGGCGCGGTCAGCTCGGCATTGCGCCGTGCCACCTCGGCGACGACGGCCCCGACCATGCCCGCCAGCGGCGCGTAGTCGGTGCGGTAGACCGGCATGAACGACAGCACCTCGATGGCGGCATTGGTGAGCGCCATGGTGTCGAAGGCGTCGGCGCGGGCGTCGCGCTTGACCGCGGCCACCAGCCGGCGCACCTCGGGCACCAGCATGGTCTCGGCGACGGCGCGGCGAATCCGGTGTTCCTGCTCGGTGAACCAGGCCCGGTCGCTGCCGTGCCCGGTGAACTGCCGGGACAGGTCGGTGAGCTGTTTCTCGCCGTCCGGGTCGATGAGTACGCCGCCGATGTCGGCGAGGGAGTCGTAGCCGGTGGTGCCGTCGATGGGCAGGGTGGCGTCGAGGGGCTCACGATTGGAGAGCACCTTCTCCACCAGCAGCAGCCGCTGCGGTCCGATGAGCTGGCGTAGCCGCCGCAGGTACTCGGCGGGCTGGGCCAGTCCGTCGGGATGATCCACGCGCACACCGTCGATGAGGTCGTGCTCGCACCAGGCGGCCAGCTCCCGATGGGTGGCCTCGAATACCGCCGGCTCCTCCTGCCGGATGGCGGCCAGCCCGCCCACGGTGAAGTAGCGACGGTATCCGCACAGCCCCGACTTCCAGTTGACCAGGCGGTAGTGCTGTTTGTCGTGAATGCGCAGCGCGTTCTCGCCGTCGGTGCCGGGCGCGATGGGGAAGCGCAGATCGTGCAGTGCCAGCATGGGTTCGGGCCCGGAGCGGTCCACGGTCAGCGCCGCCGGATCGTTCTCCCCGGCCAGCACCGGCAGCGCGATGCGCCCGCCGGCGCCATTGCCCGGCGTCCAGTCGATATCGAACCAGGTGGCGTACTTGGACTTCTTGCCCTGCCTCAGCACATCCCACCACCACTGGTTCTGTCGCGGATCGGCCACCGCCACATGGTTGGGCACCAGGTCGACGATGAGTCCCATACCGCGGCTGCGCACCTCGTCGGCCAGGGCCTTGAGCCCGGTCGGCCCGCCCAGCGCGGCCGACACCGTGGTCGGATCGGTGACGTCGTAGCCGTGGGTGGAGCCGCGTGTCGCGGTCATGACGGGCGACAGGTACAGATGCGAAATGCCCAGTTGCTGCAGGTATTCGGCGATGGCGCGCGCGTCGGTGAAGGTGAGCGCGTCGGGCCGCAGCTGCAGGCGGTAGGTGCTGCGCACGGGCGTCTGCCGGGCGATGGGTCCGGTGAGGTGTTCGGGCGAGCTGGTCATGGCGGTATCGATCATGCCGTACGGCGCAGCACGAGTAGACAGCGTGCGGGCACTTGCACCGTTGCCGCAGCGGGGAGGACGGTGTCGGCGGCGGGGCGGCCGGTGGGCGTGGCGCAGTCCAGGGCGACCGACCAGGCATTACCGTGCCGGTCGTCGGGGAGGGCGAAATCCAGGGCTTGATCGTGAGCGTTGAAGCACAGCAGGAACGAGTCGTCGGTGATGCGTTGCCCGCGCGGGCCCGGCTCGTTGATGCCGTCGCCATTGAGGAACACCGCCAGCGAGCGGGCGAAGCCGGTCTTCCAGTCGGCGTCGGTCATGGCCGCGCCGCCGGGGGTGAACCAGGCGATATCGCCGAGGTCGTCGGGATCGGGCGCCGGATCGAAGAAGCGGCGCCGCCGGAACACCGGGTGCGCGGCGCGCAGCGCGACCGCGCGCCTGGTGAATTCGAGCAGATCGGCATTGGTGTCCATGAACGTCCAGTCCATCCACGACAGCGGTGAATCCTGACAGTAGACATTGTTGTTGCCGCGCTGGGTGCGGCCGAATTCGTCGCCGTGCAACAGCATCGGGGTGCCCTGGGAGAGCATCAGGGTGGCGAGCAGATTACGGGATTGCCGCGCGCGCAGGGCCAGGATCTCCGGATCCTCGGTCGGGCCCTCGACGCCGCAGTTCCAGGAGCGGTTGTAGTTCTCGCCGTCGTGATTGCCCTCGCCGTTGGCGTCGTTGTGTTTCTCGTTGTAGGACACCAGATCCGCCAGCGTGAATCCGTCGTGTGCGGTCACGAAATTGATGCTGGCGCTGGGCCGGCGGCCGGTGGCCTCGTACAGATCCGAGGACCCGGTGAGCCGGGAGGCGAACTCGCCCAGTGTCGCCGGCTGCCCGCGCCAGTAATCCCGTACGGTGTCACGGTATTTGCCGTTCCATTCGGTCCAGGCCACCGGGAAATTGCCGACCTGATATCCGCCCTCGCCGACATCCCAGGGTTCGGCGATGAGCTTCACCTGGCTCACCACCGGATCCTGGTGCACCAGGTCGAAGAAGGTGGAAAGCCGGTCCACATCGTGCAATTCGCGGGCCAGGGTGGCCGCCAGGTCGAAGCGGAATCCGTCCACGTGCATCTCGAGGATCCAGTAGCGCAGCGAATCCATGATCAGCTGCAGGGCGTGCGGGTGGCGCATGTTGAAGCTGTTGCCGGTGCCCGTGTAATCCATGTAATGCTGTGGATCATCGTCCACCAGGCGGTAATACGCGGCATTGTCGATGCCGCGGAAGCTGATGGTCGGCCCGAATTCATTGCCCTCGGCGGTGTGGTTGTAGACCACGTCGAGGATCACCTCGATACCGGCGGCGTGGAAGGCGCGCACCATGGTCTTGAATTCGGTGACCGCGGCGGCGGGGGAGGAGCCCGCGGCATAGCCGCGATGCGGCGCGAAATAGCCGAAGCTGTTGTAGCCCCAGTAATTCCGCAGTCCGCGGTCCAGCAGAATGCGGTCGTCGAGGTACTGGTGCACCGGCATGAGCTCCACGGCCGTCACGCCCAGCGCCCGCAGGTGTTCGAGGATCGCCGGATGCGCCATGCCCGCGAAGGTGCCGCGCAATTCCGGCGGCACCTCCGGATGTGTGACGGTCATGCCCTTCACGTGCGCCTCGTAGATGACGGTCTCGTGGTACGGCCGTTTCGGCGCGCGATCGTGGGCCCAGTCGAAGTACGGGTTGATGACCACCCCGGTCATGGTGTGCCCGAGCGAGTTCTGCCCGAAGTTGTAGGGCGCGGTGGCGGTCCCGAAATCGCCCTCGAACGCCTTGCCGTACGGGTCCAGCAGCAGCTTGCTGGGATCGCAGCGCAGCCCCCGCTCCGGATCGAAGCCCCCGTGCACCCGGAAACCGTACCGTTGCCCGGGCCCGACGCCGGGCAGATAGGCGTGCCAGACATAGCCGTCCACCTCGTCGAGCGGCACCCGGGTCTCGCGGTGGTCCGCGTCGATCAGGCACAGCTCCACCCGCCGGGCCACCTCGGAGAACACCGAGAAGTTCGTTCCGGCGCCGTCGTAGGTCGCGCCGAGCGGATAGGCGGTCCCCGGCCACACACCGAGCGCGGTGGTGCCGGGAGTCGCGGGAGACATGATCCAGACCCTAGCGGGCCGGATCGTCCTCCCCGCCGAGTCCCCGCCGCCAGGTCTGCCCGACCAGATCGACGCCGAAGCTGTGGTGCGGATTCGATTCCACCAGTTCGAATCCGGCGCGCTGGTAGATGTGGCGCGCGGAGTCCAGCACGCTGTTGGTCCACAGCACCATCTCGGTGTATCCCGCCGCGGTGGCGAAGCGCAGGCATTCGTCGACCAGTGCGCTGCCCACGCCGAGCCCGCGGACGGACGGTTCCACCAGTAGCAGTCGCAGCCGGGCGGTGGTGTCGTCCTCGCGCATGCAGTAGACGCAGCCGACCGGGCTGCCGTCGTATTCGGCGATCCAGGCCCGTTCCCGTTGCGGGTCATGGGAACTCAGCCAGTTCGCGACGATGGTGGCGGCCAGCGTCTCGTATTCGGCGTTCCAGCCGTACTCCTCGGCGTAGAGCACGGCATTGCGGGTGATCACCCAGCCGTGGTCGCCGGGCCGGGGTTCGCGCAGCATCACGCCGGCGGGATCGGGCTCGGAGTCGGTGTCGAGGATCTGCTCGATGGTGCGCATGGCCCCGACCAACCGGGTGCGCACCGTCGGGGAGTGCGGGACCAGCAGATCCCCGATCTGGTCCTGGGTGCGCTGGTCCAGCACCGTGAAGGCCGCCCGGCCCGCCTCGGTCAGCTCCACCACCTGCCGCCGGCCGTCGGCGTCGGATCGGCGGCGGGCGACCAGGCCGCGCTCTTCGAACCGGGCCAGGATGCGGCTCAGGTATCCCGGGTCCAGATCCAGAGCCAGCCGCAGGTCCACCACCTCGGTGGCCCCGAAATGGGCCAGCTCGAACAGGATTCTGCCCTCGGTGAGCGAGTACTCGGTGCCGAGCATCTCGCCCTGCAGGACGCCGATGATGCGGGTGTAGCGCCGGTTGAAGGCGCGGACGGCGGCGATCTGCTGTGCCTCGACCGGGCGATCGGTCGTCTCGACGGCCATGCTGGCTCCAATCCTTTGACCGAGTCAAAGAATACGCCCGGGGTGCGGTTGGGTGGCCGGGTTCGTGGTAACTTGAACGCCGTTCAAGCCCGCTCCTCGAAGGACTTCTCGTGGCATCGACCGAGCCTGTTGCGGCACTGACCGAGCCTGTTGCGGCACTGAGCGAAACTGTTGCGGCATCGACCGGGCCTGTCGGGGCGCTGCCCTCCGGCGAGATCACCGCACTCGACGCCGCTCACGTGTGGCATCCCTACGGCGGTTTCCCGGCCACCACCGCGCCGCTGGTGGTCGCCTCCGCGTCCGGCACCCGGCTCACCCTGGCCGACGGCCGGGAACTGGTGGACGGTATGAGCTCCTGGTGGGCGGCCGTGCACGGGTATCGGCACCCGGTGCTGGACGCCGCCCTGCTCGCCCAGTCGCGGAAGATGAGTCACGTCATGTTCGGCGGGCTCACCCACGAGCCGGCGGTGCGGTTGTCGCAGCTGCTGGTCGAGCTCACGCCCGAGGGCCTGGACAAGGTCTTCCTCTGCGACTCCGGCTCGGTGTCGGTGGAGGTCGCGGTGAAGATGTGCCTGCAGTACCAGCGGGCGCTGGGGCGGCCGGAGAAGCACCGGCTGATGACCTGGCGCGGCGGCTACCACGGCGACACCTTCACCCCCATGAGCGTCTGCGATCCCGAGGGCGGAATGCACTCGCTGTGGACAGATGTCCTGGTCCCGCAGGTCTTCGCGGGTCCGCCGCCGGAAGCCTATGAGCCGCAATATGTCTCGGAGCTGGAGCGGACCCTCGCCGCGCATGCGCACGAATTGGCCGCGGTCATCGTGGAACCCGTGGTGCAGGGCGCGGGCGGCATGCGCTTCCACGATCCGCGCTATCTGGCCGATCTGCGCCGGCTGTGCGACGAGCACGGCGTCCTGCTGGTGTTCGACGAGATCGCCACCGGATTCGGCCGCACCGGAACACTTTTCGCCGCCGAGCAGGCGGGCATCCGGCCCGACGTCATGTGCGTGGGCAAGGCCATCACCGGCGGCTACATGAGCCTGGCCGCCGCACTGTGCACCACCGAGATCGCCGAAACCATCAGCCGCTCGCACGGCGGCCTCATGCACGGCCCGACCTTCATGGGCAATCCCCTCGCCTGCGCGGTCGCGGTGGCCTCGATCGAACTACTGCTCTCGCGCGACTGGCAGCGCGAGGTCCGCGAGATCCACACCGGCCTCACGGAAGGCCTGGCTCCCGCCCGCGACCTCCCCGCCGTCGCCGACGTCCGCACTCTCGGAGCAATCGGCGTCATCGAACTGAACCAGCCGGTGGACATGCGCAAAACCACCCACGCCGCAGTCGAATCCGGCGTCTGGCTACGCCCCTTCCGCAACCTCATCTACTGCATGCCGCCCTTCATCAGCACCCGCGACGACATCCACCGCATCGCCACCGCCATGGTCGCCGCCGCGGCCGTCTGACCACCGGGTTCGCGCTCCGGTCGAAATACCTCTGAAACAGAGCTATTGTGGGAGCGTGTCCGAGACTCCCCGGGAGAACGCCGAAAGCGACGGCTATGCCGAGCTGATGACGCTGCTGTTCAGCTCGATGGGTCGGCTGCGGCGGCAGGTTGGCCGGTTGGCCGGGCGGTCGTTCGATGAACCCGGGCTGTCCGGGGCGCAGTCGGAGTTCTTGCGGCTGGTGGGGCGGCGGCCGGGGATCTCGGTGAAAGAGGCTGCCGGAGAACTGGGTTCGGCGGCGAACAGTGTGTCGACGCTGGTGACCGAGTTGGTCAAGGCGGGGCTCGTGGTGCGTGAGCCGGATCCGCGGGACCGGCGGACGATGCGACTGTCGCTGACCCCGGACGCGCAGCGGATCGCCGACGAGACGCGGCGGCAACGGCACGCCGTGGTTGCCGAGGCGCTCGACCAGCTCACCGCAATCGAACGCGCGCAACTGCGCAACGGTCTGGCGGCCATGACGCGCCTCACCGATCTGCTGCACGAACGCGAGCATTCCCGCGGAGGCGACCGATGACCAGCGTGCCCGCCGTCGAATGCGCCGGCCTGACCCACCGCTACGGAACCAGCACCGTGGTCGACGATCTCACCCTCACCATCGAACGCGGTGAGGTGTTCGGCCTGCTCGGCCCCAATGGCGCGGGCAAGTCCACCACCATTCAGCTGCTCACCACGCTCATGCCCATCCAGTCCGGCAGCGTCCGGGTGTTCGGGCTCGATGTCACGACCCACGCCGCGGACGTCCGCTACAACCTCGGCTATGTGCCGCAACAGCTCTCGATCGAGGCCGGGCTGACCGGGCGGCAGAATGTGGCCTGGTTCGCCCGGCTGTTCGACGTGCCGCGCGCCGAGCGGGGCGAGCGGGTGGACGAGGTGCTCGACGCCATGAACCTGCTGGACGTGGCCGACCGGCTGGCCGGCGGCTACTCGGGCGGCATGATCCGCCGCCTCGAACTGGCCCAGGCCCTGGTGAACCGCCCCGCCCTGCTGGTGCTGGACGAGCCGACGGTGGGGCTGGATCCCATTGCGCGCGACAGCGTCTGGGAGCGGGTCGCCGAGATGCGCGCCGGCTACGGCACCACCGTGCTGCTCACCACCCACTACATGGCCGAGGCCGACGCACTCTGCGATCGAATCGCACTGCTGCACAAGGGCGTGCTGCGCGCGACCGGTTCGCCCGCCGATCTGAAGGCCGGGATCGGCCCCGGGGCGACCCTCGAGGATGTCTTCCGGCATCACGCGGGGGAGAGCCTCGACGATGTGACCGAAGGGAACATGCGCAATGTCCGAAGCACTCGCCGGACCGCCCGGCGCGCGGGCTGATACGGCGTTCACGCCGGTCCTGGCCCCGCGCGGCTGGGCGCGCCTGCCCCGGCTGGCCTCCCGCATGGGCACTTTCGCGCTGGTGGAGATCCAGAAGCTGCGCCACGACCAGACCGAAGTCCTCACCCGCGCAATCCAGCCCGTGCTGTGGATGGTGATCTTCGGGACCACCTTCTCCCGCCTGCGCGCGCTGCCCACCGGTTCGGTGCCGTACCTGGACTTCCTCGCTCCCGGCGTGATCGCCCAGTCGGCGCTGTTCATCGCGATTTTCTATGGCATCCAGATCATCTGGGACCGCGATGCGGGCATTCTCACCAAACTGCTCGTCACCCCGACCCCACGAGCCGCGCTGATCGCCGGAAAGTGTTTCGCCGCAGGCGTTCGCGCCATCGCCCAGATCCTGGTGATCGTGATCGTGGCGCTGCTCATGGGTGTGGCCCTCACCGGCAATCCGCTGCGCGTGCTCGCCACCGTTCCCGTGGTCTTCCTCGGCACCGCCTTCTTCGCCTGCCTGTCCATGACCATCGCCGGGCTGGTGCGCGCCCGGGATCGGCTGATGGGCATCGGCCAGGCCATCACCATGCCGCTGTTCTTCGCCTCCAACGCGCTCTACCCCGTGGACCTCATGCCGACGTGGCTGCGGGTCGTCAGCCACGTCAACCCGCTCAGTTACGAGGTGGACGCGCTGCGCGGCCTGCTGATCGGCACACAGGCCGACCTCTGGCTGGACTTCGGTGTACTGGCCGGGGCCGCCACCCTCGGCGTCGCCACCGCGTCGGCCCTGCTGGGCCGGTTGGTCCGGTAGGCCGACGCGGTCTCGGCCACCGGTGTGGTGCCGTGTCGGCTCGCGCGGTGCGAGCCGTCAACGGTTGGCCCGTCCTTCGCGCACCTTGTCTGAATTGTCACTGTCTGACAGGACTTCCCAGACCTTGAATACGCAGTGATAGTCGTCGGACCAGCCACGGGCGATCAGCATGAAGGTGTCGCCGTCGCGCAGGATGGTGCGGCGGCTGATCAACTTCGGATGATCGGGTTGGAATTTCGAGACGAGGTCCGGGACTTTCGCGAGGGCTTGTTCGCGGGTTCCCACCACCTCTGTGAGGATCTTCGGACTCCAGGTTTTGCTGTCGCCGAAGCCGGTCGTCTGCTCGACCACTATTGCCCATCGTGGCATCGCGCAGCCTCCTTACGACTTCCCAGCATAGCGCCGTGTACCGACACCCATGGCCCCCTGAACGGTGTTCAAGTATGCTTCCGAGCTGTGACTGCCGATCCCCTGAGCTGGCTCGACACGCGCGCCGCCGAGCGCGTGGACGCCGGGCTGCGCCGTGAACTGCGCCCCCGCACCTCCGACACGGTGAGCATCGACCTGGCCTCCAACGACTATCTCGGGCTGGTCCGCCACCCCGAGGTGATCGAGGGCGCCGTCGCTTCGGTGCGGTACTGGGGCGCCGGCGCGACCGGCTCGCGCCTGGTCACCGGGACCACCGCCGAGCACGAACAGCTCGAGACCGAACTCGCCGAATTCGTCGGCGCGGAGGCCGGATTGGTGTTCGCCTCCGGCTACGCCGCGAACCTGGGCGCGGTCACCGCGCTGGCCGGCCGTGGCGCACTGGTGGTTTCGGACGCGGGCAGCCACGCCTCGCTGGTCGACGCCTGCCGGCTGTCGCGGGCGCGGGTGGAGATCGCGCCGCACTGCGACCCGGCGGCCGTGGACCGCCTGCTGTCCGAGCGCACCGAGGAACGTGCACTGGTCTTGACGGACTCGGTGTTCAGCGCCGACGGGGATCTCGCGCCCCTGACCGAACTGCACCGGGTGACCCGGGCCAATGGCGCGGTGCTCATCGTGGACGAGGCGCACGGCCTGGGGGTGCGCGGCACCGGCGGCCGCGGCTTGGTGCAGGAGTGCGGGCTGGCCGGCGAGCCCGACCTGGTGATCACCGCGACCCTCTCGAAAGCCTTTGCCGCCCAGGGCGGCGCGGTGCTGGCCAGCGAACGGGTCCGCGCCCACCTCATCGACGCCGCCCGCACCTTCATCTTCGACACCGGCCTGGCGCCCGCCGCCGTCGGCGCGGCCCGCACGGCCCTGCGGCTGCTGCGCCGCGATCCCGAGATGGCCCAGCGGGTGCTCGACCGCGCCGCCGATCTCGCCCGCATCGCCGGTGTCGGCCAACCGGATTCGGCCGTCGTCCCGGTCATCCTCGGCGATGCCCAGGTCGCCTATGACGCCGCCCAGGCCTGCCGCGCCCGCGGTCTCAGCGTCGGCTGCTTCCGCCCGCCGTCGGTCCCCGAGGGCACCTCCCGCCTGCGCCTGACCGCCCGCGCCGACCTCACCGAGGCCGAGTTGGCCACCATCGCAACCGTTCTCGGCGAGGTCCTCGCCGAAGCCCGTGGGCGGCAGGTGGTCCCGGCATGAGCCGCCTCCTGTTCATCACCGGCACCTCCACCGACGTCGGCAAGACCATCGTCACCGCGGCCCTGGCGGCGACCGCCCGCGCCGCAGGTCTGGACGTCGCCGTCTGCAAACCGGCCCAGACGGGCGTAGCCCCCGGTGAACCCGGCGATCTCGCCGAAATCACCCGATTGAGCGGGGTCACCCGCACTCTGGAACTGGCCCGCTACCCGGAGCCCCTGGCCCCCGATACCGCCGCCCGGCGCTGCGGCCGGCCGCTGCTGACCCTGTCCGAGACCATCGCCGGCATCGAGTCCTGCGCGGACGCGGACCTGGTCCTGGTCGAGGGCGCCGGCGGCCTGCTCGTCCGCATCGGCGACTTCACCCTCCTCGACCTGGCCCAAAAACTCGGTGCCCCGGTGCTTCTGGTAGCGGCCCCCGGCCTGGGCACCCTCAACCACAGCGAACTGACCACCCGAGCCATGACCGCCGCCGGCGTCCCTTGCGCAGGCCTCGTCATCGGATCCTGGCCCGCCACCGCCGATCTCGCCTCCGAGTGCAACCGCACCGACCTCCCCGCCGTAACCGGCGTCGACCTCATCGGCTCCATCCCCTCGGGCGCCGGCTCCTGGCCCGCCCCCGATTTCACCGCCGCCGCCCCCACCTGGTTCGACCCGACCTGGACCGCCCGCCACCTCCTGACCCCTGCCTGACCAGCCGATACCGGATTGGCCCGGTGGTACCGTGCGCGATGCCGCCGAAGAACGGTTGCCGGGCCATTCGCAGTGTCGACCGATCGACGCCGGGTCAGAGTGCTCGCAGGGCACGCTCGGACGGTGATCCGGGCTCGACGGTGTACAGGCCGAGTGTTTGGTCGAGATCGCCTGTCGGAGTGAAGGCTTCGAATCCGAGGGTGAGTTCCCCGGCGATCAGGTGGCGGTAGCGCTTGGCGCCGAAGGTCGGCCGGTATACGTCCTGCCGGGCCCACCAGTGGCGGAAATCAGGGTCGGCGGACAGCTCGCTGACCAGGGCGGCGAGCTTCGGATCGCGCGGGTGGTGGCCGGCGTACAGGTGCAGCATGCCGATGTTCTCGCGAGCAGTCTCGGACCAATCGAGATAGAGATCGCGGGCTGCGGCGTCCAGGAACATGAACCGGGCCATGTTCCACTCACCGGCTGGGACGTCGCCGAATCCGGGGTAGAAGGTGCGGGCCAAGTGGTTCATCGCCAGCACGTCGAGGCGGTGTCCCAGGATCATCGCGGGGATGGCGGTGATGTTGTCCAGGACCCGTACCAGCCCGGGCCGCGCTTGCTGGATCGTCGACTGTGGCCGCCGCCCAGTGGGTTTCGCCAGTGCGAACAGGTGGTCACGTTCCGTTCCGTCGAGTTGCAGGGCGCGGGCCACGGCGTCGAGGACAGCGGCTGAGACGTGGGTATTACGGCCGCGCTCCAGCTGCACGTAATAGTCGACGCTGACCCCTGCCAGCTGGGCGACTTCCTCGCGGCGCAGACCCGGCACTCGCCGCACTCCGGGATGCGGCGGCAGGCCGGCCGCCTCGGGGCTGATGCGCGCCCGCCGAGACCGCAGGAACTCCCGAAGGTCGGTTTCGATCACGGTTGCCCAGGCTAACGGCGCCAGGGCCACAGAGGGGGTAAATCCTTACCCCCGGTATGCCGTACCACGGTAAAAATTGCCCTCTGCCTGTGAGTTTGCGTCGGTGGTGTGCTGAATGGGCCCACCCACCCACCACCCACGGAGGTAGCACGAAAATGGATGGATCCAAGATCGTCTTGGTGACCGGAGCGTCCAGCGGCATCGGCGAGGCCACGGCTCGCCGCCTGGCCGCGGCCGGCCACCACGTGGTCCTCGGCGCTCGGCGAACCGACCGCTTGGCCCAGCTGGTCGCCGAGTTGAAGGAAGCGGGACACGAAGCCGAGTACGCGCAGCTGGATGTCACCGACCTGGAGAATGTGCGCGCGGTCGTCACCGATGTGCTCACCCGCCACGGACGGGTCGACGTCCTGGTCAACAATGCCGGCATCATGCCGCTGTCCATGGTCGAAGACCTGCGGGTCGATGACTGGAACCGGATGATCGACGTCAACCTGCGCGGCGTCCTGCACGGCATCGCGGCGGTGCTTCCGTCGATGCGCGAGCGCCGATCCGGGCACATCGTCAATGTCGCCTCCACCGCAGCTGACCGGGTGGACCCGACCGGAGTGGTGTACTCCGCGACGAAATACGCCGTCCGCGCGGTCTCCGAGGGACTGCGCCAGGAGACCGCCGACATCCGCGTCACCCTCGTCAATCCCGGACTCACCCGCACCGAACTCACCAACTCCGGCGGCGCGCCGGAGTTGCAGGACGCGGTACGGAATGCCCTCGCCACCGCTGGTCTCGACGCCTGCGCCATCGCCGCGGCCATCGAGTACGCCGTCGACCAACCCGACGGCGTCGATGTCAACGAGATCATCGTCCGCTCGACCGCATCGCTCCAGGGCTGAAAACACCGGAAGGACAATGGAAATGACACAGCAGCTCACCGGAAAGTCGGCGCTCGTCACCGGCGGTGGCAGCGGTATCGGGCGGGCCAGTGCGCTGGCGCTGGCAGCCGAAGGCGCGATCGTGACCGTCGCGGGCCGCACCGAGGCGAGCCTGAAGGAGACGGTCCGGCAGATCGAATTGGCCGGTGGTACAGCTCATTTCGTTGTGGCCGATGTGACGGAGGAGCCGCACTTGGAGCGGGCCGTCGAGGCCGCGGTCTCGGGCATCGGTCATCTGGACATCGCGTTGAACAACGCCGGCTACGACGGCGAGTTCCAGCTGACCTGGGAGTACTCGGCCGACATGCTCGACCGCATGATCGCCACCAACCTCCGCGGCGTCTTCCTGGCCATGAAATACGAACTCCGGCAGATGGTCTCGCAGCAGTCAGGCGTGATCGTGAACATGGCTTCGGGCGCCGGGCTGGTCGGTGTCGCCGGATTCTCCGGCTATACGGCCACCAAGGCGGCCACGATCGCCATGACCAAGAGCACCGCGCTCGAGGCCGCGCCCTACGGCATCCGTGTCAACGCGGTCGCACCCGGACTGGTCGAAACCCCCATGATCGCTTCGCAGGACCCGGACACCGAGCCCATGAAGTCGATCATCGGTTCCCATCCACTCGGCCGGATCGCCACCGCGGACGAGATCGCCGACGCCGTCGTCTGGCTCAGCTCCGACAAAACGAGCTTCATCACCGGCGCCACGATTCCCGTCGACGGCGGGTACACGGTGCCCTAGGGGCAGGCAGCCGGGACGCAGGTCCTCCCCGTGGCCTGCCGGGTCACGGGGGCCGAATCCCTATCCCATGCAAGGAGTTACGAATGTCCACTACGAATGTCACACGTGCACCTCGGACATGGTTGATCACCGGAAGCTCCCGCGGATTCGGCCGTAGTCTCGCCGAGGCCGTCCTGGCCGCGGGTGACAACCTCGTCGCGACTGCCCGAAATCCCATGGGCATTCGCGATCTCGTCGAGGAATTCGGCAATCGAGTCCTGCCGTTCCCACTCGACGTGACCGAACCTGAGCAAGCGCGAGCCGCCGTCGCTGCGGCCGTCGAGCGATTCGGTTGTCTGGACGTGGTGGTCAACAACGCCGGCTACGCCAATCTGGACTCGATCGAACACATCGCAGAGGACGACCTGCGCGCTCAGGTCGAAACCAATCTGTGGGGCGTCGTCAACGTCACGCGCGCCGCGCTGCCGGTACTGCACCGCCAGCGCGCCGGGCACGTCATCCAGTTCTCGTCGATAGGTGGGCGTCAGGGTTCCCCTGCTCTGGGTGCCTACCAGCTGTCCAAATTCGCGGTCGGCGGATTCTCCGAGGTGCTGGCCACGGAGGTCGCTCCGCTGGGCATCAAGGTCACGATCATCGAACCCGGCGGTTTCCGCACCGACTGGGCCGGTGCCTCGATGCGGACACCTGACTGCCTGGACCCCGATTACGAGCCGACCGTCGGGGCAATGATCCGGCGATTGCGCGGCAGTCGCGGCCACGAAGATGGCGACCCCGACCGTGCCGCCCGGGTCATCCTCGACGTCGTGGAACTCGCCGATCCGCCACTTCGGCTGCTGCTGGGCACCTACGCCCTCGAACGCGCCGCCGACATCCTGGAACGACAATCCGCGTCGGACCGGAAATGGGCCTATCTCAGCACAAGAACAGACTTCCCACCCCAGGACACGAAATGACAACCTCCGCAACCGAAACCGTCACCATCGGTGGCGATCTGACCGTCGGGCGTATCGGGTACGGCGCCATGCAACTGACCGGGCCGAAGGTCTGGGGCGACTACCCCGACCGCGACCGGGGTATCGCGCTGCTGCACACCGTCGTCGAGAAGGGTGTGACCTTCATCGACACAGCCGATGTCTACGGCCCGCACTCCAACGAGGAACTGATCCGCGAGGCGTTGCACCCGTATCCGGAGGATCTGGTGATCGCCAGCAAGGGCGGCTTCGTCCGCGGCGGCCCGGAATACAGCGATATGGGTGCGGTCGGGAACCGGAACTATCTGCGGCAGGCGGCATACCTGAGTGCGCGCCGACTCGGCCTTGACCACATCGACCTGTACTACCTGCACACCCCGACCATGACCGACGCCCCCTTCGAGGACATCATCGGAACCCTCGCGCACATGCGCCAGGACGGGCTCATCCGCCACATCGGACTGTCCAACGTCAACGTCGACCAACTCCGCACCGCCCTGGCGATCACCGACATCGCGGCTGTCACAGTGCACTACAACGTCGCGGAGCGCCTCGGCGCTGCTGTCCGGCACTTCGCGCAGCAGGCCGGCATCGTGTTCTCGCCCTGGCATCCCGGCGCGGTTCCCGGGGGCGACGCCGGCCGGCCCTTCCGCGCCGTGATCGATCCCATTGCCGCCGAACACCACGCCACAGCGCAGCAGATCGCCCTCGCCTGGCAACTGCACCGCAGCGAGCAGGCGCTCCCCATTCCCGGCACGACCAGCGTCCCCCACCTCGAGGAGAACCTCGCCGCCGCCGACATCACGCTGTCCCCGGCCGAAGTCGCCGCAATCACCGCACTCGTGCCCGAGGACCAGTGACAGGCGACGCGGAGTGCCGCCGGCCTGATGCCGATGGCAAGTGGTGGGTGGTCGCCTCATGAATTTCTAACGGGTGGTTGCCCATGCTGGGGGCATGGATGAGTTTGCGGCGGTCGCGCATGTGTTGCGGCGCACCACCTTCGGGCCGTTTCCGGGGCGGGTGGAGGCCCTCGTCGATCGGGGTGGTGGCGGGGATGTCATCGAGAGTGTGCTGGCCGCCGCTCCGGTGGTGCCTGCGACGCCGGTGTTCGATGAGGAGGCCGATGCCGTTTCGAATGGGCCGGTTGGTTCGTGGCTGCGGGCGATGGCGGATCCGGCGGCCGGGGTGCACGAGAAGATGGTGTGGTTCTGGCATGGGCATTTCACGTCGAGTCACGACAAGGTCGATACCTGGGATCTGATGTGGCGGCAGCACCTGTTGTTCCGGAAATTCGCGCTGGGGAATTTCCGGGAGCTGGCGCAGGCGGTGACGGTGGACGGGGCCATGCTGCATTGGCTGGACGGTGCCGGGTCGGTTGCGCAGGCGCCCAATGAGAATCATGGGCGAGAGCTCATGGAGTTGTTCACCCTCGGGCGGGGGAACTACACGCAGCAGGATGTGGAGGCCGCAGCGGTCGCCTTGTCCGGATGGAGTGTCGACGACCACGGGTCGGTGGCATTCGATCCGGAATCCGGGAATCAGCGGGCCGTGGAGCTGCTGGGACGTCAGGTGACCACCGTTCGCGATGCCGTCGACGTGCTGTGCGATCGGCCCGAGAGCGCGCGGTTCATCGCCGCGAAACTGCACCACTTCCTGGTGGGCCGAGTCGCCTCGGACCAGCGGCTGACCGAGCTGGCTGCGGTATTCACGCAGGCACACTTGGAGATTCGGCCCCTGGTGGCGGCGATCCTGCGCGATCCGTCGTTCGGGGAGGCGAGGTACGCGCGCCCGCGCTATCCGGTCGAATGGGTCACGGCCGCCCTGGCGGTGTGCGGGATCGACAATGCGGCAACCGCTTTCGAGACGATGACCGCGCTCGGTCAATCGCCGTTCTATCCGCCGAATGTGGCGGGCTGGCCGCCGGGGAATCGGTGGGTCGCGCCGGGTAAGGCCGTCGCGCGAGCGGCATTGGCGGTGAACGCGCCCGCACTGACCGAGATCGCGGGGGCCGGCGACCCGGTCGCGGCCGCGTTCACCCGCGCCTCGATCTTCGACCCGAGCCCCGGAACCCGCACCGCCGCCCGCGATCTGGCGTTCGAACTGCGCCGGAATCCGGAACAGGCCGCGACGGCCCTGCTGGCCCTGATCATCACCTCGCCGGAGTTCACGCTGGCATGAACGGGAAGGACTTTCCATGGTCTCGTTGAATCGGCGCACCGTGCTGCGGGCGGGTATCGGCGCCGGGGCGGTGGCCGCGATCGGCGGGGTGGCGGGCCATCGGCTGCTCGGCTCGTCAGGTGCGCCGGGGGTCTGGCATCCGCCCGCGCCGATACGGGCGGCGGCGCTCGACAAGCGGCGGCTGGTGGTGATCGAAATGGCCGGGGGCAGTGACGGATTGTCGATGGCCGTGCCCTACGCCGACTCCCGCTACCGTGACCTGCGGCGCGGCACCGCCATCGCCGCCGAGCACGTGCACGCCATCGACGGCGCGCTCGGCCTGCATCCACAGCTGAGAGAACTGGCCGCCGCCGGCGTCTCGGTGATTCCGGGCGTGGGTACCGCCAAACCCGATCTGTCGCATTTCGAGATGCTGCACCGCTGGCAGACCGGCGATCCCGAGGGCACTGCCCGCCCGGACACCGGATTCCTCGGGCGGCTCTGCGACCATCTCGGTGACCCGGCCGCACCCGCGGTGGGCGTGTCGCTGGGTGTCGGCGACACACCCGCGCTCGCCTGCGGACGGGTCACCACACTGTCCGTCGATGCCGGAAACGATGGCCTGTTCCCGGTTTTCGAGGACGAGAACGTCCGCGCCGCCTGGCTGGCAGCCCAGCGGGCCATGGCGCACCCCGACCGCGCCGACGCACCGCTTTTCGCCACCGCCCGGGCGGGCGGCGCGGCCGCGCTGCGGTTCTCGGATGTGGCGGCCACCCTCCCGGCGGCCGCGGACGGCTATCCGGGCAGTGACCTGGGTGTCCAATTGCGTTTGGCCGCAAGGCTGCTCGCCGACGACAACCACGGCCTGCGCATCGTGCACGTCCCCATGGGCGCGGACTTCGACACCCATACGAAGCACCCGCGCCGCTACGAGACCCTGATGCGGGAGCTCGACACGGCGCTGGCCGCCTTCCGCCGGGACCTGGCCGTCCGGGGCATCGCCGATCGCGTGCTGGTCGCCGCCTACAGCGAATTCGGCCGCCGCGTCCCGGTGAACGACTCGGAAGGTCTCGACCACGGCGCGGCCGGGACGGCCCTGCTGCTCGGGCCGACGAATCCCGGCGTCTTCGGGGAAACACCGTCACTGCGCACCCTCGACGCGGACGGCAATCTGCGTGCCACGGTCGATATGACCGAGTTCTACGCCACCGTCGCCGAGAGCTGGTTCGGCGTCCCGGCCGGGGACGTCCTGCCCGGTTCCCCGCGTCCGCTGCCCGGGGTCGTGGCCGCGTGACAGGTACGGATGCTGTAATTGCGCAGGTGCGGGTACTCGTGTGCGAGGACGACAGGAATCTGGGCGACGAGGTCGCGGCCGGGCTGCGCGCGGCGGGTTTCGCGGTGGACCTGGCCCGCGATTACGCCGACGCCGACCTGAAGATCACCGTCAATACCTATGACTGCCTGGTCGTCGACCGCGGCCTGCCCGACGGCGACGGCCTCGACCTGGTGCACGCCCATCGGGACTCCGGGCAGCGCACGCCGGTCGTCATGCTCACCGCCCGCGATGCCCTCGCCGACCGGCTCGACGGCTTCGCCCACGGCGCCGACGACTATGTCGTGAAGCCGTTCGCCATGGACGAACTGGCCGCCCGTGTGGGCGCGCTGTGCCGCCGCCGGGAGCTGCCCGCACCCACCCGCACGGTCGTCGGCACCCTCGTGGTGGACCGGCCACGTCGCCGTGTCCACCGCGCGGGCACACTGCTCACCTTGACTCCCAAGGAGTTCGGTGTCCTGGAGCTCCTCGCGGTCCGCGCCGGAACCGTCGTGACCCGCGCCGAACTCATCGAATGCTGCTGGGACGAAATGGCCGAACCCGCCTCGAACGTGGTCGACGTCGTGGTCGCCCAGCTGCGCCGCAAGCTCGGCGCCCCGCCCCTCATCGAAACCGTCCGCGGCGCCGGTTTCACCATCACGCCGTGAAGTTCCGGCGGCGCACGACGGCCCACGGCCGCCCCGGTGACGCGGGCGCGCGACCGGTGGACGCCGATCCTGGTGCGGCCGACCATGATTCGCGCGGCCGACTCGCCCGCTGGCGGCGAAGCCGGCCCACGTCGCAACCGACCACGCCGGGCCGGCTGCGGCGCACGCGGTGGCTGCTGACCGGGCTGTTCACCGCGCTGACCGCCGTCTGCCTGATCGTGCTCGCGTCCCTCGCGGCCTCCATCGATGGGCATTCGCGGGAGAAAGCCCTGGACGCGGGCGTCGACCGGGTGGTCACCGGGCTGGCGCGCGAGGTGTACTGGAACGAGGACGGCGGCATCGATCTGGAGACCGTGCGCGGCGACGACGATCTGGCCAGTGGCCCCAGCGCCGTCGCGATTCTGGTCCGCGACCAGAACGGCCGCTGGCAGGAACTGTTCGTGCACAGGCGATCCGGACTACCCGCGGACCTGACCGGACTCGCGCAGCGGGCCGCCGATGCCGAGGACACCCAGTGGCACAGCCGCACCGACCGCGACGGCAATCCGGTACGGCTGGCGGCGGCCCCGGCCTGGGACGACGACTCCACCGTCGGCGCCGTCGTTTTCGCGGGCGGCGACCCGGCGCCGGGGGAGAGCGACCACCGCAGCCTGGTCGTGGCCCTGTGGGTCGGCGGGCTGACCCTGGTGGCGCTGGCCGCCGTGGCCGGGCACCTGCTGTCCGGGGTGAGCATGCGCGAGGCGGTGCGCATGCTCGACCAGCAGGAGCGCTTCCTGTCCGAGGCCTCGCACGAATTACGTACGCCCCTGGCCACTTTGCGGCTCTACCTGGATGCCGCGCTGCGTGATCCGGCCGACACCCGGCGTGCGGTCACCGACGCCCGCGCGCTGACCGACCGTATGGGTCGCATGGTGGCCGGGCTGCTGGCCCGTACTCGCGCCGAAACCGGTGTGGGCGAACTGGATCGGCAGCGCCTGCACCTGGACCAGCTGGTGGAGGGCGTGGTCGCGGAATGCGGCGCCGACGTCACCGTCACCGCGGAACCCACTGCGGTGCGGGCGGATCCGGATCTGCTGGCCCTGGCGGTCCGCAATCTCATCGACAATGCCCTGGTGCACGGCGGCACGCCCGTGGAGGTGCGGGTGGCGGCGGGCCAGGTGCTGGTGCGCGATCACGGGCCCGGCCTGGATCCCGCGCTCACCGACCCCTTCCGGCATGGCGCGGTCGGGGCGCGCGGACACCACGGCATCGGCCTGTCACTGGTGCGATGGGTGGCGACCGTCCATTCCGGTTCGGTGACCCTGGCTCCGGCACCGGGCGGCGGCACCCTGGCCACGCTCGCGCTGCCGGTCGCGCCCGAGGACGTGCCGGGCAGCTCGGCGGAGTTGTCGTGATCTTCATCACATCGGGCGTAGGGTGGCGCGGTGCCTTCCACTCGAGTCGAGAAGTTCGTCGGTGCCCCGCGTCCGAATGTCTTCCGGGCGCTCCTGGATGCGCATTCGGTGCGCACATGGATGGTTCCCGACGGCATGACCAGTCGCATCCATGAGTTCGATGCCCGCGTCGGCGGGCGGATCCGGATCTCGCTGACCTACG
The DNA here is from genome assembly GCF_042754245.1 of Nocardia sp. NPDC059228. Lineage (NCBI taxonomy): Bacteria > Bacillati > Actinomycetota > Actinomycetes > Mycobacteriales > Nocardiaceae > Nocardia > Nocardia sp. NPDC059228. The sequence goes on from NZ_JBHZAL010000017.1 coordinate 140,619, forward strand.
ACCTGCACACCCGGGCGGGGAAGACGGCCCCGCACACCGACACCTTCCACGGTGTGTTCGCCCGGGTCGTGCCCGATCGCGAGGTGGTGCAGACCCTCGAATTCGAAACGGACGACCCGGATCTGCGTGGCGAGATGACGGTGACCTACACCCTCGACGACGTCCCGGGTGGGACCCGCGTGACCGCGTACCACGAGAACCTGCCGCCGGGACTCTCGCCCGACGAGAACGAGATCGGCTTCCGCGCGGCCCTGGCCAAACTCGCCGAGCACGCCGAGCAGGCAGCCGAGGACTGACACCGCCCGCGAAATCCACTGACACTGCCCGCGAATTCGCCGTCGATCCCTCGGCATCGCGCGGCGATGAGCGCTGCCCACCGAGATGACCTGTGCGCTACCAGGAGATGACCGGCAGAACAAGCCTGGATGACCAGCCGGAAATTCGTACAGTTGATTGGTATGGCGCTGCCGGGTTTTCCGAATCCGTCCGGCGTCGCCGACTACGACGACCGGCGGCGTCGCGCGCGCCTGCGCGCGACCCGTTCGGGCATCGGCTGGGTCCGCTGGCGGCGGACCCGGCTGCTGGTCCTGCGGCTGAGCCTGGTGCCGCTGGTGGCGCTGGGCGCCTTCGCCGAATACATGGGTCTGGACGTGCTGCCGGAGCAGGCCCGGCTGGCGCGCACCGAGCCCGCCGTGCTGCCCATCGCGGGCCCGTCGGACTCGCAGGCCGGCGACACCGCCGTCTTCGATCTGGTCGGTCTCGGCGTCCTCGACGCCAGTGACACCGCCCGGGCACTGCCCTCGCTGCGGCGGCTGGGATCGGTGTGGGCGGTGCGCTACGACAACGCCGGTATCGACACCAAGGTCATCTCGGATCTGATCGTGAAGGTCACCGACGCGGCCAAGGTGCCGAACGTGGTGCTGACCGGGCACAGCATGGGCGGGGTCATCGCGCTGGAGATCGCCAAGCACCTGCACCAGGACAGCAGGAAGCGGGTGCGGGCGGTGCTCCTGGACTGCACGCCGGTGGATCTGAACGCGGTCCGCCCCGAGAGCCGCGACCAGGGCGAGGAAATGCTGCGCTGGATGGGCTGGGTGCCCGGCGCGCGGGAGAGCCGGCTGCTGCGGCTGATCGTGGAAACGTATGCGCGCCATGAGAGTTTCGTCGGCGGACGCTATGTGATCCGCGGCGACGAGTTCCGCGCAGCGGTGAAGAACGTTCTGCGCGACAAGATCCTGAACACCAATGCCGCCAGCAACGGTCTGATCGAGGCCCAGTTCAAGGCCATCGTGGCCGGCGGCGCGGTCGACGATCTGCGGGCGCTGTCCAAACCCGCTGCGGGCAAACCCCGTCCGGCCATCGTGTTCATCCGGCCGCACAACCCGTACGACGATCCGATCGTGGATGTGGAGTACTCGCACGAGGTGCTGATCGACCAGGTCGGTGGCGTGAACGGGACGCTGCTGGTGGTGACCACGCGAACCACCGGGCACGCCAACCCGATCGAGCGGCCGCAGGAGTACAACACGGTCATCGAGCAGCAGGTGGTGCCGTTCGTGCGGCAGGTGCAGGCCGACGAGGCGGCGGTGGTCTCGGTCGGGCGCTGACCGATCGGCGAGTCAGCGCACCGCGTCGTCAGCGGCCGGGCGGATCAGCGGATGCGGCTGCCCAGCAGGTGGCGGACGCCGCTGACGAACAGCTGCAGCCCGAAGTCGAAACGGGCGGTGGCGTCGGGCATGTCGTAGAGCGGCGAGTTCTCCTCGGTCAGCGCGCCCGCGGAATCCATCTGGATGCGCGACTGCTCGTCCACCGTCTGGCCGAGCACGTAGTACAGCAGCGTGTAGGCGGCGAGTTCGGCTTCCTCGCGCGTCATGCCCGCGCGAATCGCGGCGCTGGCCAGGCGTTCCCGGCCCTTGCTGGTGGTGAGGCGGGAAGCGTATGTGGCCGAGACCAATTCGGCGCCGTCGCGATAGGCCAGCAGGCATTCGCGCAGCCGGTGCGCCAATTCGGTCATCTGCTTGGACCATTCGTCGGCCCGGACCGGTTCGTCCATCGGCGCGAGAATCCGGTCGGCGATCGCACCGAGCAGCGCCTGCTTGTTGGGGAAGTGCCAGTACAGCGCACCGGGCTGGACGTGCAGCGAGCTTGCCAGCCGGCGCATGGTCAGATCCGCCAGACCGTACTGGTCGAGAATGGCGATGGCCCCGTCGACCACGTCCGTGCGATGGAGTTGCACTGAAAACCCGACCCTCTCGTGTTCCGGCTCACGTTCCGGACTGCTAGCCTACCCTGAACACCGTTCAAGTTGCTCGGCCACACCGGTCGGACGAAGGGATTCGCGCGGACATGACTCAGGCAGCCGTCACCACCGATGCTGTGACCACAGCAGGCGATGACATTCTCGCCATCGCCCGCGAGCAGGTGCTCGAGCGCGGCGTCGGCCTGACCCAGGACCAGACCCTCGAGGTGCTGCGCCTCGGCGACGACCGGCTCGAGGAGCTGCTCGGCCTGGCGCACGACGTGCGCATGAAGTGGTGCGGGCCCGAGGTCGAGGTCGAGGGCATCATCTCGCTCAAGACCGGCGGCTGCCCGGAGGACTGCCACTTCTGTTCGCAGTCAGGACTTTTCCAGTCCCCGGTGCGCGCGGCGTGGCTCGACATCCCGTCGCTGGTGGAGGCCGCCAAGCAGACCGCGAAGACCGGCGCCACCGAGTTCTGCATCGTGGCCGCGGTGCGCGGTCCGGACGAGCGGCTGATGGCGCAGGTCGCCGCGGGCGTCGAGGCCATTCGCAACGAGGTCGACATCCAGGTCGCCTGCTCGCTCGGCATGCTCAACCAGGAGCAGGTGGATCAGCTGGCCGCCATGGGCGTGCACCGCTACAACCACAACCTCGAGACCGCGCGCTCGCACTTCCCGAACGTGGTCACCACCCACACCTACGACGAGCGCTGGGACACCCTGCGCATGGTGCGCGAGGCGGGCATGGAGGTCTGCTCCGGCGGCATCCTCGGCATGGGCGAATCCCTGGAGCAGCGCGCCGAATTCGCCGCGCAGCTGGCCGAACTGGAGCCCGACGAGGTTCCGCTGAACTTCCTCAACCCGCGCCCGGGCACTCCCTTCGGTGACCTCGAGGTGCTGCCCGCCGCCGACGCCCTGCGCGCCGTCGCCGCGTTCCGCCTGGCCCTCCCGCGCACCATTCTGCGTTTCGCGGGCGGCCGTGAGATCACCCTCGGCGATCTGGGCGCCAAGCAGGGCATCCTCGGCGGCATCAACGCCGTCATCGTCGGCAACTACCTGACCACCCTGGGCCGTCCCGCCGAGGCCGACATCGATCTGCTCGGTGAGCTCAAGATGCCGATCAAGGCGCTCAACGAAACCCTCTGAGACGAGCGGGCTATGGAAAACCGGTACCGTGGCGGTACGGTCTCTCCGGCCCGCATTACCGTGCACTGCTATTGAGACACGAAGGATCCATCGAGGTGATCGTGGACATCGAGGAGCGCTACAACCCCTTCACGGGTAAGCGGATCGTGCCGGGTCTGGATGATCCGGTTCCCGCGGCCGCCGCTCTGGGCCTCGAGCCCCCGCGCTTCTGCGAACAGTGCGGTCGCCGCATGATCGTGCAGGTCAGCCCCGACGGCTGGTGGGCCAAATGCTCCCGCCACGGTGTTCTCGACTCCACGAGCCTGGAACACCGCTAGTGGCAACCACACTCACCGCCGAGCCGGGCGGACTACGCGTCGACGTACTGATGCGGGAAGTGCGCGCGGCGGCGGTGGTGTGCACCGTCCTCCTCGCGGTGAGCGCCCTGGCCGGGGTGGTGTGGGCGTTCCTCGCTCCCGCCGAGCAGCTGCTGGTGGTCGAACCCGACCGCGACACCGCCCTCACCGGTGAGAGCATGCATCGTTTCGATGCCCTCGCCATTTTCGTGCTGATCGGCATCGTGCTCGGTGTCCTCGGCACGGCCGCGGCCTGGCGCTGGCGCCGGGCGCGGGGGCCCGTGCTGCTGTCGGGCATTCTGCTCGGCTCGCTGGGCGGCGCCTTCCTGATGAAGGTGGCGGGGGAGGCCGTCGCCGAGCAGTTGCACACCCGCCCCCAGCATCCCGCCCTCCACTCCATCGTGGATTTCGCTCCCGCCGTGGAGGGATGGGCCGCGCTGATCGCACAGCCGCTGGCCGCGGCCGTGGTGGCGCTCCTGCTGACCGCGCTCAGCACCTCCGACGATCTCGGTAGCGGCCAATTCCTCCCGTTCGGCGGCAGCCGCCCCGATCCGACCGTGCTCGCCGGGCCGCAGTACGGTTCCGCCATCACCTACGGTCCGTACCCCGGCGGCGCGCAGCAGGCCACGGGCGTGCGAGAACCCGTGGTGCCCTTCGACGCTCCCGGTTCGCTGCCCGATTCCGGCGCCACCCGCTGACCCGGCTCCGGCAATATTCGCTGGAGCCCGGGCGTTGTACTTCCTACCGTGTTCGCGTCCACGGATCCGAATCACCCAGGGGGACCCATGAAGCCCGCACCTGCCGATCGTGCCGGCTCGGCACCGGCGGAACGCCCCGACCTCACCGCGTGGCGTCAGCGTCACGAACTCCGCAGATCCAATGCGTCCCAACCGATCCCGAGCGGCCGCCGCTACAGGCGCACCACCAAACACCGCGGTCGTTCCCAGGACCGATGATCGTCTAGCGGTATCCACGTTTGAGCAGGTACCCGGCACCCGCTTCGAAGGCCGCCGGGCTGAGGAGCGCGAAGTCGAAGGCATCGGCGAGACGGTTGGTCGTATTGAATGCCGCGCAGACCGCCAGGGCGTCCTCGATCTGTTGCGGCGTGACGCCGGCCGACAGCACCTTGCGCATGTCCGCGCTGGTCACCGTGCCCTCGCGAGTGAGTGTGCCGAGCATCCGAAGGGTTGCCCGCAGACCGTCCTCGATGGGCGCCGAATCCACATCGGTCAGCACCGATCGGACACGGTCGTCATCCGCGTAGGCCTGGGCGGCGGTGGCGGTGTGCGCGCCGATGCAGAAGTCGCATTCGTTGACCTTGGAGATATGGGCGGCCATCAGTTCCCGGTCGGCGACCGACCAGGCCGAGGGGCCGCGCATGGCCTCGTGCGTGAAGGTTTTCGCCTGGGCGCCATAGAAGTCGGGGCGGTAGAAGACCAGCTTGGCGGCGTCCGGCACGGGCTGGCGAGAGAACAGTCCGATGAGGCCGAACAGGAGCTTGGTCGTCGGGCGGTAGCCGTCGTTGAGAATATCCGGGCGCATCAGGCGTCCTCCGCTGCGGCTGCCAGAGCGGCGAGCCCGGCCTCGTACAGCCGGGCCGACTGGCCCACCGCCGCGCAGACAACCAGCTCGAAGAGCTGATCCTGGCTGTAGCCCGCGGCCTCGGCGGCGGCGAAGTCCGCGTCGGCGGTCTGCGTCGGCCTGGTGGCGACCTTGCCGATGAGCTCGCGTAATGGGGGCGGAAGATCGGCATTGTGAAAGGCGCGGGCGCGCAGGTCTTCCGGCGCCGTCCCCGTCCCGTTCAGCACCCGGTCCACCAGGGCGCGGTGTGCTGCTCGCTTCCTGTCCTCGGTTGCCACGACCGCCTCCGTCGGCTCAGCTACCCACTTTTCCCTGTGACCACCATAGGCCCGCGCTCGATCCCGGCGCCGCATGCTCCTCTCGTGACGGGTTCGGGGCCGCTCACGAGGTGCGAATCCTGGTGAAGGGCACCAGGATTGCGGCGGTGCGCGAGGGGTTCTCGACGAAGGGGGTGTGTCCGGCGTCGGGGATGGTCGTCACTGTCGCGCCGGGGACGCGGCGGTATTCGTCCGTGGCGGTGTCGGGGCGCCAGCGGCGGTCCCGGTCACCGAAGATCACGAGGAGCGGTTTGCCGAGGTCGGTGAGGCGGTCCGGGAGGGTGCGCCGGGTGATGTAGTCGGTGCTGGCGGCGTCGGTCGCGATGAGAGCGTGGTAGGTCATGCCGCGCAGGTCGTCGACGAACTGCTGGGGTATCGGGTAGGTGTCGGTGGCGAAGGCGCTGTGCAGGGCCTGACGCAGAAGGTCGTCGGTGCGAACCTGCCAGAGCAGGTCGCCGATGCCGGGGGTGGTGAGGAGTTGGGAGGCCGGGCCTTCGGAGGTGTCGTCGCTCATGGCGGGGCCGGCGTCGATCAGGGCCAGGCCGGTCACCAGATCGGGGCGTTGTTCGGCGACCGAGGTGGCGACCGCGCCGCCGGTGGAGTGGCCGACGACGAGGGCGTGCCGGATGCCGAGCTGGTCCAGCACACCGGCGACGCGATGTCCTTGCTGCGGAATCGAATAGTCGTCACCAGCGGGTTTCGCGGAACCACCGTGACCGAGCAGCTCGACGCGAATGATGTGATAGCCGGGCAGCAGCGGCACCACCTGGTCCCACCAGTGAGCGGACGCACCGAGGCCGTGGATCAGCACCAGAGCGGGATCATCGCCCGGGCCGTCCTGGCTGATGTGGATGTCCTGGCCGTCGACGGTCAGCGTCGAATCGCCTGTGGCAGCGGCGCTCTGCGCTGTCGTCACCGCGGCGCAGCCCAGCACGAGAAGCATGCTGAGGGCGGCCGCGGCCACCGGGCGTCGCGGGCCGTACCTCCGGCCACGTCGGTGGGCACGCTGTTCCTGCCGGTGGCGGGCCTGCTTTCTTGGCGAGTGGCCGGAGAGTCGGGTCGGAGATTCTTGCGCATGGCCGGGGCGTGCGGCTGAGGAAGTCACGCACTTACTGTCGCCGTCGCCGCACCCCTCCGGCTTGAACAAATGTTCCACGGCCACCACCATGAAGGCGTGCGCGTCACCGCACCCGAACCTGTCTGGGATGTCGTCTGCCCCTCGCGGCCCGGCCGGCTCCCCGGTATCCGCATGGCCGGCTTCCGCGATCGCGGGGTGAATCCTGTTGATCAGCTGGCGCTGCCGCATCCCGACATCACCCTGCTGCTGGAGTTCGGCCCCGGCGCGGTCACCGTCGACGACGCTGCGGGCCGGTGCGGGGGCAGCCTGGTCAGCGGGCTCGGGACCGGCACCCGGCGCGTGCGCGGCGCGCAGATCGAATGCGTGCAGGTGCGCCTGTCTCCCCTGATCGCGGGTCCGCTCCTGGGCGTCTCCCTCGCCGAATTGTCCGACACCCTGGTGCCTTTGGACGCCCTGTGGGGTCGCGAGTCCGCGCTGATCCGCGAACAACTGGCCGAAACCCCTTTGTGGGACCAACGTTTCGCACTCATCGAGGCCCTGCTCGCCCGCCGCTACGCGGACGCGCCATCGGCCGACCCGGAGGTGGTCTGGGCCTGGCGCCGCATCCGCTCGGGTCACGGCCTGGTCCGGGTCGACGCCCTGGCCGACGAACTCGGCTGGACCCGCAAACGCCTGTGGTCCCGATTCCAGACCCAACTCGGCCTGCCCCCCAAACGAGCCGCCACCCTGGTCCGCTTCGACCACGCCGTCCACCGCCTCGCCGCCGGCACCGACCCGGCCCGCGTCGCCGCGGAAACAGGCTACGCCGACCAATCCCATCTCCACCGCGACATAGTCGCCTTCTCCGGCATCACCCCCACCGCCGTCGCCGTGACCTCCTGGCTCGCCGTCGACGACATCGCCTGGCCGACCGCCGGGATGACGAGCATGTCCACCGAATCGTGGGTCGGTGCGCGATGATCATTGGATGCAGATCCGGGATTCTCATCCGATTGTGGATGCCGTGCTCGATCGGCATCGGCGGGAGATCGGTGATTCGTTGCCGGTGTACCGGAATCATGTGTTGCGCTGTTTGAACTATCAGCAGTTGTTGCTGAGGGAGGCGGTGCCGGATGTTGCGGCGCTGGCGTGGGCGGTGCACGATCTGGGGATCTGGACGGTGGGGAGCTGGGACTATTTGGCTGCGTCCGCGGATCTGGTGGGCTGTCACGCTGCTGAATTCGGGATCGGCGAGATAGCGGCTGCACGTCGGATGGTGCTCGAGCATCATCGCCTTCGCGGCGTCGACGATCGGCTGGTCGAGACCTTCCGCGTCGCCGACCGGATCGATGTGACACACGGGCTGCTTCATCGACCAGTGTCCAGGGCCGAGGTGAAAGCTGTTGTCGCACAGTTGCCCTATGTCGGCTTTCACGCATTCCTGGCCCGGCAAGCCGCTCGCTATGCGCTGACCCATCCGACGCGTCCGATGCCCATGGTCCGCTGGTAGTTCCGGCTATCGGTGCGAGTCGGGAACGGCGAAGCCGAAGGCGCGAGTTCGCCACCGACGCGTCGCCCCTCACTCGACCCGTCCGTTCCCGAGGGCGCGCCGGTGGTCCGCGACAAGCAGCTGGCCGAGGGCTATGCCTCCGTCGTTCGGGGGGACGTGGCGGTGGCTGTAGACGTCGAATCCGTCGCGCTCGAGCATTGTGAGGGAATTGACCAGGAGGAATTCGTTGAGGAATACGCCGCCGGAGAGGACGACCTGCCGGATGCCGGTGGCACGGGAGATCTCGCGGCATTGCCGCCGGACCATGGTGACCACGCCGGAATGGAACCGCCGGCTGATCTGTGGGAGCGGTAGGCCGGCGGCGAGGTCCTCCGCGATCGCGCGGATCACCGGTCCGAAGTCGACTTCGGTTGTGGTGTAGTCGAACTCGTATCCGTCGGCCATGGCGAGGTCCCGCTCGAGCAGGCCCTCCAACTCGATCGGGCCCTGGGCCTCGTACTCGGCGTAGCAGCAGATATCCAGGAGGGCGGCGATCCCGTCGAAGAGCCGGCCCATGCTCGATACCTCGGGCGAATTGATTCCTTGCGCTCGCATCGTCGAATACACATGCCGGCGATCCGGCTCGAGCCGGCCGATCGCCGGGAACGCCTTGACGGCGGTGTCGATATCGCCGAATGCGTCCAGGGCGACCGATACCCCGGTCCGAATCGGTTCGTGCACCGCTCGGTCACCGCCGATCAGCGCCAGACGCCGCAAATGCGTTGCCCGCTCGAATCTTTCGAAGCCACCCACCAGGAATTCCCCGCCCCAGATGGTGCCGTCGGTGCCGTAGCCGGCTCCGTCGAACACCACACCGATGGCCGGTCCGGTGAGCCGATTCTCCGCCATGCACGCCGCCATATGAGCGTGATGATGCTGGACGAACACGGGATCGCCCGGTTCGCCGATGCCCTCGTGCGCACTGCTGGAGCGGAACTGCGGGTGCATGTCGTAGACACCCGCCGCGGGCTCCAGATCATAGAGCGACGCCAGGTGTGCCGCCGTCTTGCGATGAGCGGCAAAGGTTTCGTCGTTCTTCAGGTCGCCGATGTGCTGGCTGAGGAAGACCCGGGAACCGGCGGAGAGGGCCACCGTCGTCTTGAGTTCGGCGCCATAGGCGACGAGCGGAGCCAGCGGACGGCCGACGTCCACCGGATACGGCGCATACCCGCGCGCTCTGCGCAGGAACGTCACCAGGGGGCCGTCCAACGCGGGGTGGGCGGACAGCCGGACCACGGAGTCGTCGACCCTGATCTCGATTTCACGGTCGTGGTAGAGGATCACATCGGCGATCTCGAAAAGCTGCCGGAGCGCATCCTCGTTGCGATGGACTATCGGATAGCCGGAGATGTTTCCACTCGTCATGATCATCGCGTCCAGGCCGGATTCGTCCAGCAGCAGGTGATGATGCGGTGCCGAGGGCAGCATCAGTCCCAGGTTCGGATTCCTCGGGGCGACGCCTTCCGGGAGCGCGCCGGAACGCTTGCGCGCCAACAGGATCGGCCGCGCTGGCGATCGCAGCAGTGCTTCCTCGGCGGCGGACAGTTCCACGATCCGATGGGCGGTGGCCAGATCCCGGACCATGACGGCGAAGGGTTTCGAATCCCGGCGTTTGCGCTCGCGGAGCAAGGCCACCGACTCGGCGCGGCGCGCATCCACGGCGAGATGGAAGCCCCCGACACTCTTGACGGCCGCGACCCGTCCCGCCGTCAATTCCCGTGCGCACCGGCGCAATGCGTCCTCGCCTTCGAGAACCGCTCCCTGCCGGTCGGCGAGGAACAGACGAGGTCCGCAGTCGGCACAGGCATTGGGCTGCGCGTGGAAGCGCCGGCTCATCGGATCCCGATACTCCCGGTCGCACCTCTCGCACATGGTGAACGAGCGCATCGTGGTCTGCGACCGGTCGTACGGAAGCGCGCGAATGATCGAATAGCGTGGACCGCAGTTCGTGCAGTTGATGAACGGGTACCGGTAACGGCGATCGGCCGGATCGCGCAACTCGGCCAGGCAGTCGGCACACACATGCGTATCCGCGGGCACCAGAGCGACTTTCGCTCCGCCGTGCGCACTGTGCACGATCTCGAAATCGGTGGCCGCCGACCGCCCCGCCGATCGGCTGAGGGCTACCACGCCATCGACGCGGGCCAACTCCGGAGCCCTGCTCGCCAATTCCTCGCTGAAGCGCCGCAGCACGGACTCGTGGCCGCTCGCCTCGATGAGAACGCCCTCGGGATCGTTGCGAACCCATCCGGCCAAGTGCCGTTCACGGGCGAGCTTGTAGACGAACGGGCGATAGCCCACGCCCTGAACGACGCCGGTAACCCTGATTTTCCAGGTCGCATGTTCGGTCATGACATCGGTTCAACACAGCCGGGGCAGCTCGGCGCCGCGGAGAGGTTGCAGTGTGGATTCGCGGCCGGCGGAATCCCGGAGAACGACCGCCGCGCCATCGAGAGCGGTCACCTCGCCGATCGCCACCGCGTGCCGGCCGTACTCGTGCGCGTGGAGCGCGGCGAGCACCTGATCGGTCGCCCCCGGATCGATGAAGATCGCCACGCAGCCCTCGTTGGCGCAGTGCAGTGGATTGATCCCCAGCATGTCCGCCGCCATCGCGGTCTCGTGCTGAATGGGCAATGCCGGAGCCTCGATCCGGATTGTCTTGTCCAACTTGCCCGCGTACTCGTGCAGCACCGCCGCGAGTCCGCCGCGGGTGACATCGCGCATCGAGCGAATCGATCCGGCCGGCACCGCGGCGAGCACGCCGTCGATCATGGTGTTGAGGGGTGCGCAATCGCTGAGGACCCGGCTTTCGAAGCCGAGGCCCTCCCTGATCGACAGCAGATGCACGGTGTGATTACCGAGGGGGCCGGACAGGATGACCGCATCCCCGGGGCGCACGGCGTCCATCCGCAGTGGCTCCCGGACGAAGAAACCGACCCCGCTTGTGTTGAGGTACAACTGATCCGCTTCCCCGGCGCGCACGACCTTCGTATCGCCGCACACGATCTGCACGCCGGCTTCGCGAGCGGTGTCCCTGATCGAGGTCAGTACGCGGGACAGACGGTCGAACGGCAGTCCCGTCTCGAGGATCATTCCGAGCGTGAGATACCGCGGGGCCGCTCCCGAGACCGCGAGATCGTTGACGGTCCCGCACACCGCGATCTTTCCGATGTCGCCATTGCCGAAGAACGGAGGGTCGACCACGAAGCTGTCCGTGGTCATCGCGATACGGCTGCCCTCCACCGCGAGGACGGCACTGTCCTCCATCTCGCCCACATAGACGTCGCCCAAGGTCTCCGCGATGAATGCCACGAGTTCGCTCGACAGTGTCGCGCCGGTGCCGTGGTCGAGTTGGATCTGCTGGGTCGCGAGAGTCACGGTGTCTTGGTCTCCTTCCGGGGGAGGCCGCCGTTCTCATCGATCGTCCGCAGAATTTCCCCGGAATCGGCGACTGTGGCGCAGTAACCCGCGAGCCATTCGAGTGCACGCTGCCGGTCGGCTTCGACAGCGGAGAATACGCAGTCGCTCGGCACGCCGACAATGTATCCGCGGAAGAATGCGTCGGCCGCCGTCGTCTGAATACAGATCTGGGTTTGCAGACCGATGAGAATCAGAGTCTCGACCCCGATTGCCTGGAGTCGTTCGTGCAGATCGGTCTCATAGAATCCGCTGTCCTTGCTCCGCTCCTGAACGATATCGTCCGGCTCGAGGAAATCCCGGATCACCTCGGCGCCCGTCGTGCCGCGCAGCGCGGGGACACGGCCGTCGTACCGTTCGGCGAGGGGATCGTCGGGTTCGTTGATGAGCTGCAGATGAAAGACGGGATAGCCGCGTTTCCGCAGATCGGACAAGAATCCCGCCACATGTGCGGTCGCCGCGGCGATCGCCGCCCGGCGTTCCGGATTCTTTCCGACGATATCGTACTGCAAGCCGCTCGTGAGGACTGCAATCTTTGACATGTCGACTACTCCAGTAATTAGTTGTTCTGCGTCGTGTCCGAGTGATTTTGCAGATCCTGGGCGATATTCGACCAGTTGACCGCGCATTGATTCGCGAATTCGATGATGTGGTCCCGGGTGTGCGGGAGAATGGCGTCGGCTATCTTCTCGATATCGGTGCTCTTCACCGCGTGCTGATGCATCCAGCGCAGGAGGTCGCGGCCGCTGGCACTCATACGCAGCGCCGGGTCCCGGGCCAGCAGGGCCAGCAGGGCGCCGAGGTCCGCCGGCTTCTCGGGAGGCGAAGGGGGTGTCGGCCGATCGGAGGTGTCGGAGAGTTTGCTCTCCGGCTCCGGTGGGGTACGGGGAGCTCTGTTCTCGTTCGAATGAACGAGCGGATCCTCCCCGCGTTCGAGCCGGGCGCGTACATCGCGAACGGTGGACGGGGACAAGCCGACTTCTTGAGCGATGCTGCGCAGGGACGCATCCGGGCGGGCCAGAATCAGCTCGGCGGCGGTGCGCCGGGCCGATTTGGTGTCGACGGGTCGTAGGCGGCCATCACTTCCCAGGCGATGGCTCGATCGCGAATCGTCGTGAATCCGGCCGCGGATCGCCGCCACGGTCTTCGCGGACAGGCCCGCGGTGGTCGCGATCGAGCGATCCGACCAGTGCGGATGCGTCCGCATGATGCGTTCCGCGGCAGCGCGCCGATCGCTCAGCGACAGCGGCAGGCCGTGGGTCGTGTTTTCGCGTACCCCGACGATGAATGCGAGTTCCTCGGAACCGTCCACCAGATATGCATCAATATGTGTGAATCCCTTCAGTCGCGCGGCGAATGTGCGGTGAAATCCATCGATGACCCGCATTGTGGGCCGATGAACGAGAATGGGCGGCAAAGGCCACTCGGCCTCGACCAACCTTTCGATGTGCGAATGATCCTCACCCTCGGATCTCGGGGAGCCGATAGTAACCAGCGATGCAATCTCTAAGGTTGTTCTGACGCGGTTCAATTTCGAGGAGTGCTCCAAATATGTAGTGCCCCTTGGTCTTACAGGGTCAGAATTCGAAAATTACCGCAGGCTCATCCTTCCGGCAAGAGGACTCGACCGGTCGGCATGGTTGTTGTGATCGACCACCGTCCCATGTGCCGTGAGAGTGTGTCGATCCACAGGTCGTGTGCCACTTCCCGGGCTGTGCAACTGGGCGAAAGCCGCAGTTGCACAGCGTGATTCGAGCCATCGCCGCAGGACAGGAGGCCCGGCGGGGTGTGGTTGGGTGCACTGTGCCCGCTCACAGTCGGATGCGTCACTCGGTGGGATCGACGACGTGCGCCCGGCCCTTGTCCCGAAGATCGACATGTGCGGTAATACCGTGGCCGACTTCGGTTTCCGTATATGTAAATCGCAATAACACGAATAGGCTCGGGGAGATTCGATGTCCATGACCGGTACCGAGCGTGAAAAGGACGCGGCGGTCGTCCCGTTGCGCTGGGTGGGCCCGATCAAGATCACTGGCAATGTGGTGGACGAACCGATCGAGGTCCCGCTGGCCACCTACGAGTCACCGCTGTGGCCGTCGGTGGCGCGCGGCGCCAAGATCACCAGGCGTTGCGACCGCGGCGTCGTGTGCACGCTCGTCGACGAACGGATGACCCGGTCGGTCCTGCTCGAGGCCGACGACGCCGGTGCGGCACTGGCGGCGGTCCGCCGGCTCGGGGATGCCATGGGGGAGATGCGCCGGATCGTCGCCGACTGCAGCCGCTATGCCGAACTCCTGGATGTCCGGCACCAGATCGCCGGAAATCTGCTGTTCGTGCGATTCGAATTCGCTACCGGCGACGCTTCCGGCCACAATATGGCGACCCTGGCCGCCGATGCCCTCCTCGCGTACCTGGTGCGCGTATTCCCCGGTCTGCGTTACGAATCCGTCTCGGGGAACTTCTGCACGGACAAGAAGGCGTCCGCGGTGAACGGCATTCTCGGCCGCGGCAAGAATGTGGTGACCGAACTGCTGATCCCGCGTGCCGTGGTGGCGAACGATCTGCACACGACCGCGCGGCGGGTAGCTGCTCTCAATGTCCGCAAGAACCTGATCGGAACGAGTCTGGCGGGCGGAATCCGTTCCGCGAACGCGCATTACGCGAACATGTTGCTGGCGGTCTATCTGGCCACCGGCCAGGACGCGGCCAATATCGTCGAGGGCTCGCAGGGCATCACGCACGCCGAGGACCGCGATGGTGATCTCTATTTCTCGTGCACGCTGCCGAACATCATTGTCGGAACGGTCGGAAACGGAAAGGGATTGGATTTCGCCGCGGCGAATCTCGCCAGGTTGGGCTGCGGTGCGGACCGGGCGACGGGGGAGAATGCCCGCCGGCTCGCCGTGGTGACAGCGGCGGCGGTGCTGTGCGGCGAGCTGTCGCTGCTGGCGGCCCAGACGAACGCCGGCGAACTGATGCGGACGCATCTGAATTTCGAACGCCCACCATCGGATAGAGAGAATTGACGTGGTGTTTCCTATTGGAATTCACGATATCGCGTTGGCGACCGGGCATTACGCGCTGGACCTCGAGGAGCTGGCGGAGCGGCACGGCGTCGACCCCGGCAAGTACACCGTCGGCCTGGGGCAGAGCACGCAGACCGTTCCGGCGACGGACGAGGACATCGTCACCATGGCCGCCGCCGCGGCGAAGCAGATCATGGCCGAGCACGACGCCGGGGATATCCGCACCGTCCTGCTCGCGACCGAGACCGGGATCGACCAGTCCAAAGCGGCCGCGATCTATGTGCAGGACCTGCTGGGATTACCGTCCTCGACGCGGGCGGTGGAATTGAAGCAAGCGTGTTACGGGGGCACGTCGGCGCTGCACTTCGCGGCCGGACTCGTGCACCGCGACCCCGGCCACAAGGTACTGGTGCTCGCCAGCGATATCGCGAAATACGATCTCGGTTCCGCCGGTGAGGCCACGCAGGGCGCGGCCGCCGTCGCCATGCTGGTGTCGGCGGACCCGGCCGTCGCGGTCCTCGAGCCCGTGTCGGGTCTGTACACCGCCAATGTGCAGGACTTCTGGCGACCCAACTACCGCTCGACACCGATGGTGGACGGCAAGCTGTCGGTCTCGTTGTATCTCGAAGCGGTGGAACAGGTGTGGAAGGACTACGAAGCCCGCGGCGGCCGGGCGATCCAGGATTTCGCGGCGTTCTGCTATCACCAGCCGTTCACCAGAATGGCCTACAAGGCGCACGCGCGGTTGCTGGAAGTCCACGGTATCGACACCGATAACGCGCGGCTGGACGCGGACCTCGCAGCCACCACTGTCTACAATCGCCTTGTCGGCAACAGCTATACGGCCTCGCTGTACGTGGGTCTCATGTCGTTGCTCGACCACGCCGAGGACCTCAGCGGGCGCTCCGTCGGAATGCTGAGCTACGGATCGGGTTGTGTCGCGGAGTTTTTCGGATTGTCGATGGTGCCCGGATATCGGCGGCGACTGCGGACCTCGGCCAACCAGTCCGCCATCGCGCGACGGGAGCCGATCTCCTACGAAAGATATCGTGAGATAAGGGAATTCGAGTTACCCGAGGACGGTTCGCCGAAGGTATTGGCGGTCGACGGGGCCGGGCCGTTCCGTTTGCGGGCCGTTGCCGAGCATTCGCGAATGTACGAGGCATGTCACCTGATTCAGGCATGAGGATGGGTGCTGAACGGTCGACGGACCGCACCCTCGGTCATGGCCGGGCCGTCGCCAAACTGATCCTGCTCGGTGAGCATGTGGTGCTCTACGGCCGCCCGGCCATCTCGCTGCCGGTGCCGCTCGTGGGGGTCACCGCCACCGCGCGCCGATCCAGGGGCCCGGTCACCGTGGAGTCGACGAACGCGGCAGGCCGGGAACCGGCTGCGGGGCCGGGCGATACCGCGGTGTCGCGGCTCGCGGTAGCGGCGGTCTGCCACCATCTCCGGGTTCCCGATGAGGGCCTGGCCATCGCCGTCGACAGCGATATCCCGAGCGAACGGGGTCTGGGTTCGAGCGCGGCAATCGCGGCGGCCATCATCAGGGCGGTCGCCGATCTGTGGGATCGAAAGCTGTCCGGTGAAACACTTTTCGCGCTGATCCAGGAATCGGAGGCGCTGGCGCACGGGAATGCCAGCGGCGTCGACGCGCGCACGGTGATCGGCTCGGCCGGGCCGCTCTGGTTCCAGGACGGGGTGGCCCGGCCACTTCCGGTGGCGGACAGCGCGGATCGAGCGGTCCTGGTGGTGGGCGACACCGGTGTGCCGGGCAGCACCCGGGTGGCGGTGGCGACCGCGCGCCGGCGACTGCACGCCCTCGGCGCGGCAGGTGAGGATCTGCTCGAGCGAGCCGGGCAGCTCACCCACGGTGCTGCCGAGCATCTGCGGTTCGGGCGGTTCGCCGAGCTGGGCGATGCCATGACCGGCGCACAGCGGATTCTGGTGCGATTGGGCGTCAGCTGCCCGGCCGTCGACGAGTTGGTGACCGCCGCACTGGCCGGGGGAGCTCTGGGCGCCAAACTCTCCGGCGGCGGGCTCGGCGGCTGCGTCATCGCATTGACCACCGACGCCCCCGCCGTCCACACGGCACTGCTCGCGGCGGGTGCCCAGCGCTGTCTCGAGGTTCCGTTGAATCCGGTGGAAGTATGAATTCCGTTGCGGCGATCGCGCATCCGAACATCGCCCTGATCAAGTACTGGGGCAAGCGGGACGAGGTCCTGCACCTGCCCATGACCACCAGCCTGTCGCTGACCCTGCGGGAATTCCCCACCACGACCAAAGTCACGGTGAGGCCGGACTCGACCACCGACCGGGTGACCTTCGCCGGAGCCCCGGCGCCCGCGGCCTTCGCCGCACCGGTCTCGCGGTTTCTCGAGCTGGTGCGCGGGCGGACCGGCGACCGGCGGTACGCGGTGGTGGACACCGTGAACACGGTGCCGACCGGAGCCGGACTGGCCTCCTCGGCCGCGGGTTTCGCCGCACTGGCGCTGGCCGCCGCGACCGCCTACGGACTGGACCTGGATCGAGCCGCGCTGTCCCGGCTGGCGCGCCGCGGGTCCGGCAGTGCGGCGCGCTCGGTCTTCGGTGGCTTCGCGGTGTGGTGGCGTGGCGTGGGTGCCGGCGCGGCCGGTGACCTGAGCAGCTTCGCCGAGCCGATCGACGCGCCGCTGCTGGACCCGGCGCTGGTGGTGGCCCTGGTCGATACCCGCGAAAAGGCGGTTTCCAGTAGGGAAGCCATGCGGCGGACCATGGCCACGTCGCCGTTCTATCCGCCGTGGGTGGCGGAGTCCGCCCGGGACCTGGATCGCATGCGGGCGGCGCTGCGCGAGGGCGATCTGGCGACCGTCGGGGAGATCGCCGAGGCCAACGCCCTCGGGATGCATGCCACCATGCTCGGCGCCCGACCGGCCGTACGGTATTTCGCACCCGGCACGCTGCGGGTGCTGGACCTGGTGCTGGAGTTGCGTGCCGCGGGCGTCGGCGCCTGGGCCACGATGGACGCCGGTCCGAATGTGAAGGTGCTGTGCGATTCCCGCGACAGCGCCGTCGTCGCGGCGGCCGTCGCCGAGGTGGCCGGGGGAGCGGAGCGGATCGTGGTCACCACCGCCGGGCCCGGTGCCGTCCTCTCCGACAGCGGAGAACGATGATCACCGTTGCCGTTCCGGGCAAGCTGTACATCGTCGGCGAATACGCGGTCCTGGAGCCGGGCAGCGCGGCGGTGCTGGTCGGCATCGATCGCTATGTGCGCGTGCGTCTTACCCCGGTGAGCTCGGTCGACCCTGTGGTGCGGACGATCATCACCAACCGCGCGCCGGGACGTTGCATCGAATTCATCAGCCGGGGAGCGTGTTTCGAGCCGGTGTCAGCGAGGACAGCCGATGCGGTCGGGTTGTCCCATGTGCTGGCGGCCCTGGCCATCGTCGATCGTTACGCGGCCGAGTCAGGGCATGAGCCGGTGGGCTTCACCCTCGAAATCGACTCCCAACTGGATGATTCCGCCACCGGACGCAAATACGGGCTGGGGTCCTCCGGAGCGGTGACCGTAGCAGTGGTACGGGCCGTCGCCCGGGCCTACGAGTTGCCGCTGGATCCGGATGCCGAGATGAAACTGGCTCTGCTGTCGGTGTTCTCGGTGGATCCGCACTGCTCCGGAGGTGATGTCGCGGCCTCGGCGCACGGCGGCTGGGTGTACTACCGGACCCCGGATCGCGCGGCCCTGACCGCGGCGCTGGCGCGGCCGGACACCGAACTGGGGGCGCTGATCCGGCAGCCGTGGAGACACCTGACGGTACGGTCGCTGCCGCCCCCTCGCGAGCTGTCGCTGGAAGTGGGATGGGTTGGGCGACCGGCGGATTCGAGCGCGCTGGTCGCGGCCATGAAACGGGCCGTCCGACACCATGGTTCGGCCTATCGGGAGTTCGTCACCGCCAGCGATCAGTGCGTCGAGCAGTTCGCGACGGCGTGCCGCTCCGGCGACGATCGAGCGGCCGAGCTCGCGCTGAGCACCGCCGGTCGCCTGCTCCGTGAGCTGGCCGCGGTATCCGGTACCGCCATCGAGAGTCCCGAACTGTCTCGATTGCGCTCTCTGGCCGAGGAACTCGGTGCGGCGGCGAAGAGCTCCGGCGCGGGCGGCGGCGACTGCGGAATCGCTCTGATCGATCCCGCCCGCGCGCCGGCCCTGCGGCAGCGCTGGCGAGCCGCCGGCGTCGAACCGCTGAATCTCCGGGTACCCGAGAGGAAAGAGAGCATCAGATGAGCTATGCCAGCCGCAAGGACGATCATGTCCGCCTGGCCGTCGCACAGCATCGCGAATCGATGGCCGGGCATCGCCGGTCTCCGTTCGATGAGGTCGCCTTCGTCCACCACGCCCTGCGGGGCACCGCGGAGCACGCCGTCTCGCTCGCCACCGAGGTGGGCGGCACGACGTGGCCGGTGCCGCTGTACATCAACGCGATGACCGGCGGCAGCGCCCGCACCGGCGAGGTGAATCGTGGACTGGCCATCGCCGCGCGGGAGACCGGCTTGGCGATCGCGTCGGGTTCGATGAGCGCGTACCTGGCAGACGGTTCGGTGGCCGAGACCTACCGCGTGCTGCGCGGCGCGAATCCGGACGGCTACGTCATCGCCAACGTCAACGCCAATGTCACACCGGAGATGGCGATGCGCGCGGTGGAGCTGTTGGGTGCCGACGCACTGCAGGTGCACGTCAATGCGATCCAGGAGATCGTGATGCCGGAGGGCGATCGGGACTTCTCGGCCTGGCCGCGCCATATCGCTCGCCTCACCGAGACGCTGGGCATACCGGTGATCGTGAAGGAGGTCGGGTTCGGGATCAGCGCCGATACGGTCACGCGACTGGCCGAGCTCGGCGTGCGGATCGTCGATGTATCCGGCAATGGCGGAACGAATTTCGCGCTGATCGAGAATGCCCGGCGGCGAGGAGCCGACTTCGGCCTGCTCGCCGACTGGGGCCTGTCCACCCCGGCCTGCCTGGTCGACGGAGCCGAAGCGGCCCTGACGAACGGGGTCGCGCTGCTCGCCTCCGGCGGGGTACGCACTCCGCTCGATGTCGTTCGCGCCCTGGCGCTCGGCGCCCGCGCGGTGGGGGTATCCGGGCACTTCCTGACGATCCTCGAGTCCGAGGGGGTCGATGCGCTGATCGCGGCGATCACCGCGTGGATCACGCAGATCCGGCAGCTCATGGTGGTGCTCGGCGCGGACACCGTGCGCGCGCTGGCGGATGCCGACCTGCTGCTGACCGGCGGGCTCGCCGAGATCTGCCGACTGCGCGGCATCGACCCTGCCGCCTACGCCCGGCGCTCGCGGAATCCGCTGCGGCCCATCGTGCCAACGAGCCGCCTCCGCTGAGATCAGCGCGCTCTTATCGAATGAATTTGCGGCACACCACATCCGGCGCGCGTGGGGTAGCTCGATTCGCTGAGGTTGCTGATACCCTACCCGTGAGTAACATGGATTGCACTAAGTTACCCACGGGTAACTTAGTGCAAGTTATGATGCGACGAGCGCCGAGCGACACAGCGTCGCTTCGTGAATGAAAGGCCACTGCATGAGCCCCTTGCAAATAACGCTGGGCATCATCTCCATACTGGTCGGTGTGCCCGCGTGGGCCGGGTTCGTTTTGGCGGTGCGCAATATCGTGCGCACCATCCGGCTGGGGCAGCCGGCACCGGACCGGTTCGGGCCGTTCCTGCCCCGAATCGCCACCCTGGTCAAGGAATTCGCGGCGCACACCCGCATGGTGAAGTTCCGGACCGTCGGCTGGGCGCACTGGCTGGTCATGGTCGGCTTCCTGCTCGGGTTCGTCACCGTTTTCCAGGCGCAGGGGCAGATCTTCAGCCCCACCTTCACGTGGCCGTTGATCGGTGACACCCTCGTCTATCACCTGCTCGACGAGCTGTTGGGGCTGGGCACCATCGTCGGTGTGTTGGCGCTCATCATCATTCGGCAGGCCAACCACCCGCGGCGGCCCGCGCGGCTCTCGCGGTTCTCCGGCTCCAACTTCCTGGCGGCCTACTTCGTCGAGCTCATCGTGCTCGCCGAGGGCATCAGCATGGTCGGTGTGAAGGCCTTGGTGCAGGCCTACACCGGTGAGCACCACGCCGCCAGCGACTTCGTCAGCATGCATATCGCCAAGCTGCTCCCCGCGAGCGCCGCGGCGGTCTCCGTCTTCGCGTTCTGCAAGCTGATGACGGCGCTGGTGTGGGTCGTGGTGGTCAGCCGCAATATCGACTGGGGTGTGGCGTGGCACCGGTTCGCCGCGTTCTTCAATATCTATTTCAAGCGTGAGGCCGATGGCGGTGTGGCGCTGGGTGCGGCGAAGCCGATGATGTCGGGTGGTAGGCCGATCGAGATGGAGACCGCGGATCCGGACAATGACACTTTCGGTGTGGGTAGGTTCGAGGATTTCTCGTGGAAGGACATTCTCGACGTCACGACGTGTACCGAGTGTGGTCGTTGTCAGTCGCAGTGTCCGGCTTGGAATACCGGTAAGCCGCTCTCGCCGAAGTTGTTGATCATGTCGTTGCGTGATCATGGTTACGCGAAGGCCCCGTATCTGCTCGCTGGTGGCCGTAAGGACATGGGTGGCGAGGAGATCGGTCTGGTCGACGGCGAGGGTAAGCCGGACGAGGGTGCGCTGGCGCGGATTTCGGAGGCCGCGCGCGCGGAGGCCGAGCGGCCGTTGGTCGGTGGCGAGGATGTGGGTGGTGTCATCGATCCTGAGGTGTTGTGGTCGTGCACGACCTGTGGTGC
>NZ_JBHZAL010000018.1:0-159111 GCF_042754245.1 Nocardia sp. NPDC059228
CTGGCCTACATGACCGACGAAGCCGTCGAGGGCCGCGACGCCTTCCTCGAAAAGCGCGAACCCGACTGGAAGCCCTACCCCTGGTACTTCTGAACTGACCTGCGCTATTGCGGATTTCGCCATGCTGTCCGGTCGGACCCACCTCTGGACAGAGTGTGCTCGGGCCGCGACAGTAGGCAGAAAGCGCGGTTACGCTACGCCAATGCCGTACGTCAGTACCGATGGGGCTCGCATCTTCTACACCGACTCCGGTGCTCGCAGCAGCTCCGTCGTTGTGTTGAGCCATGGGTTCTTCATGGACCTGTCGATGTTCGCACCGCAGGTGGAATATCTGGAAGCGAAGGGCTTTCGGGTGCTGTGCTGGGATGCCCGGGGGCACGGTGGCACTGCTACAGAGCCGCATCGGTCTTTCAGCTATTGGGATTCAGCGCGCGACCTGCTGGCCGTGATGGACGCGGCCGGCGTGGACCGCGCGGTCCTGGGGGGAATGTCGCAGGGCGGCTACACGGCTCTGCGAGCCGCGCTGCTCGCACCGGAGCGCGTGCAGGCACTGATCCTGCTCGACACGGAGGCCGGTGACTCGCCCGACGAGCAGAAGGCAGAGTATCGCGAGCTGTTCGACGCCTGGACGAATCCTGAAGTGCCACTGGCAGTTCTGGCCGACGGTTTGGCGCCGCAGCTGATCGGCGGCACGGCTGCCGATCAGGCGCCGTGGCGCGCCAAATGGGCGGCCAGTGACCGTTCAGCGATCATTCAGGCGGCCGCCTGCTTGACCGAACGGGAGTCCCTCCTTGACCGGTTGGGCGAGATCACGTGTCCCGCAATAGTTTTGCGCGGCGAATTCGACGCCTCGAGCACCGCCGACAAGTCCGGTGCCTTGGCTGCCGGACTGGCCGGGGCCGGTCCCGTGATGACGGTTCCCGGCGCCGGCCACGCAGCCAATTGGACGGCCCCGGATCTGGTCAACGATGCGATCGGCGGATTTCTCAGTCGGTTAGCAAACTCGGCGGCCCGCTGAACGACTGGCGCATGCCGATGAACCACTGAAACGGTGCATCTACGCTGGGCACATCGGTAATCCGGACCCGCACACTGTAGGGCTCGCTGGTGGCCGGGTCACGCAGGTGCATCAAGGGCTGGTGGCGTTCGAAGTCGACGTGCTCGGCTAGATACATGGCCCGGAACTCCGCGCATGAGCTGAGCCTGCCGAGCAGATCCAGTGCCCACTGTGGGTTCTGGTATCTGCCCATGTGCCATCTGAACCAGTTCACGGTCAGCCGGGCTTCGTCCTCCCATTCGATCATTACCTGGTGCGACTCCGGGACCAGGAAGAACCAGACCAGAATATTCTCCACTTCCGACAGCCGCGGATACGCGCGGTCGTAGGCTTCGTTGGTCCACAACACATTCCATCGCTCGTCGATATACCCCGACAGATGTGGAATCAGGCCGTCGGCGGCAGCGCGTAGATCGTCGGAGATCAGTTCACGCATCTCGGCGACCGGCATCGGTGTGTGGGTACGCGGGCCCGGAGTCTTGGGTGCGGCGAGATTGTGCATATGCTGCCGTTCGGCGGGCGTCAGCCGCAGTGCGCGGGCAATCGCGTCCACCACTTCGGGACTCGGTGAGGTCTTCTCACGCTGCTCGATCTGAGCTATATAACTGGCGCTGACGTCACAGAGACCGGCCAGTGCCGGACGGCTGAAGCCGCGGGGATGGTCCGGGTGCCTCGGAATCGTGCGGTGGGTCCGGACGAAGTCACCGAGGTTGGGGGCCAGCAACTGGTCAACCTCGGTTCCCCCCGGTGCGGTGTAGCCAGCGTTCACGGCGAGCAGGATACTCTCCGGGAAGCGATACAGCCCGAATGAGTTTGAGCCCATGCACACCGGAAACCCAAGTGGGAGCGCGGGTCCCGCCTATGTCGAATCGACCACTGGCCAGAGGTACCTCTGGCCAGCGTGCGCCCGGCGTCTTTACCGGCGCAATCCGGGCGTGTTCTTATTTCCCTCGCACCGGCTCCTCGGACACCAACCTCGGAGTCGTCGGTGAGTAGTTGCATTCGGCTCCGCGTATATCGGAAGCACCCTGAATGGTGCGGAGCCCGATAGTTTCCCCGCCTCGCAGGAGGAGGACGGGGATCCCGCTGCGAGGGCTGCGTGAAGGGGGCGTAGCCCTCGCAGAAGGGCGTGCACAGGGGATTGGTACGAGATGTCCACGGTTTTGCCGTGTCCGGCGTGGTGCGTAGAGCACGACGACCCGGATCCGTTCGCACCCGGCGATGGCTGTCACCATTGTGGCCAGGAGCGGCCAGTGCTGGTTGAGATGCCGGCGCGGTCCGGGCTTCCAGCGTTGTTCGTGCAGTTGAACGCTCACGACTGTCATGGGCTGCGATACAGCTGGATCGATCTGGTTGCGCCGAGCCGCGTCCATTCCGAGATGACCGCCGCACAGGCACGGCAGCTTGCCGAAGCTCTCGTAGCGACCGGGGATTTATGGGATTCCCGAATTCTGGCAGACGGCCTGCTGCAGGCCCATGCCTGCCCTCCGTGGTGTAGACAGCACGACGAGGCGATGGATCCGAAGGCCGAACAGTGGCACAGCAGCAGGCCGTGGACGGTGCCGGTGATAGGACCTCAACTGTCCGGTAGCAGAGTCCGAGTGCGGTTGTGCGCCAAAGACACCCGTTTCGATCGCCGACTGGCTGTGGCCCTGACAGTGCGGGAAGGCGAAACAACGGAGCTTACCGGCCCTGAGGCCCGCCGCATCGCGGCAGCGCTTCTGAACGCCGCCGATGACCTCGACAGCACCCTTTAGCCCGGATCGTCATCGGTCCGATGTGCTGGCCCCTGAATGGACCGCGAGGCGATGGCGAGACCTGCTACCTACCAATAACACTCGATCGACCCCGGCCTGCCGGGGTTCAGCGATAGCCACTGGTTAGCCTTCCAGTGTCTGAGGGCACTCGAACACCGGGTTCGTCATACGTGGCACAGATGCCACGCTGCTGTGCGCGAGGCGGGACTTGAACCCGCACGTCCTAGGACACCAGAACCTAAATCTGGCGCGTATGCCAATTTCGCCACTCGCGCTAACGGTACGACCGTCCAAACTTTACCGGGTCTAACTGGGATCGCGAAGCACCGGGCGGGTGTGGCGTACTGGTCGGTAACCTCACCAGGGATTATAACGATTTAATAAACCTCAACGTGAGGGAGCCTCACATTTCCTACACGAACGTAACCGAGCCAACCAGCGGCTTCAAATATGAGGGAGAGTCATGTTTCGCGTCATTCTGGTACGAACGTACGGAAAAACTGCCCAGTAAGTACCCGGTTGGTGACCAAACATGAGGAGATCCTCATGATTTTGTGCCATCCTCGGCTTCTACCAGGGCCTGCGGGCCGGAGGGATACCTGCGCACCGTGAGCGCGGCCCAGTCCTTGGAGGCTGGCCGCCAGGAGAAGGAAGTCGAACGTCTTGACGATCAACGAGAGCACCGGAACCGGATCGAAGGCCAGGGCGGCGGGGAAGTCACGGGAGAGTGGTGTCAGGTCGTCACTGCTGGACCGGTTGCTGGGGGGTGCGCCGTATGCTCTCGCATTCGGTGGGCAGGGCGCGCAGTGGCTTACCGAGCTCGAGGAGATCGGGCGGGATTCCGCCCTGGAGCCCGAGCTGAGGGCGCTGGTCAACGAGGCCGCCACCACGCTGGAACCGATCGCGGCGCAGCTGCTTGTGGTCCGGCCGGTCGGTTTCGACCCCATCGCATGGATGCTGGAAGAAGAGATCGCCGACCCGGAACAGGGGGAGGTGTCGGGAGCGCCGTCAGCGCAGGTGTTGCGCTCCGCCGCCGTCTCGATGCCGGGTGTGTTCCTGACCCAGGTCGCCGCGCTGCGCGCGCTGCGCCTGCAGGGCCTCGACATCGTCGCGCACGCGCCCGCCGCCGTTATCGGCCACTCGCAGGGCCGCATCGCCGCCGCCGCCGCCGAGGCGCACGGGCAGCGGGACGCCGAACTGCTGGCCATCGCCCAGATGATCGGCGCCGCGGCCGGCCTGGTCGCCCGCCGCCGCGGTCTGCTCCCGGTGGGGGAGAAGTCCCCCATGGTCGCCGTCTCCAATGTCGACCCCGAGGACCTGGAAGCCGTTGTCGCCGAGGTCATGGCCGGTGTCGCGCCGGAGAAGGCCGCCGTACTGTCCATTCGCAACGGCCGCCGCCGCACCGTGCTGAGCGGCCCGGTCGGCCAGCTCGACCGCGTGCGCCAGCGTGCCGCCGAGATCAATGCCGAGCAGGCCGCCGAGCGCGACGCCAAGAAGCGCGGCGGCGCGGTCTTCGCCCCCGTTTTCGAGGACGTCCCGGTCGAGGTGGCCTTCCACCACCCGGCGCTGGCCGAGACCGTCGACCTGGTCGAGGGCTGGGCCCAGCAGTGTGGCCTGGACACCGAGCTGGCCGCGCGCCTCGCCCGGGAAGTGCTCGTCGACCCGATCGACTGGGTCGGCACCGTCGACGACACGGTCTCCCGTGGCGCGCAGTGGATCCTGGACCTCGGTCCCGGCGACCTGCTGACCCGCCTCACCGCCGGCTCGCTCAAGGGCACCGGCGTCGGTGTGCTCGCCGCCTCCACCCGCCCGGGCCAGCGCAGCCTGTTCACCCCCGGCGCGGCCCCCGAGGTCGCCGCGGCCTGGAGCGAATTCGCGCCCAAGCCGGTCCGCCTGCCCAATGGCCGCATCGTGGTCGAGACCGCGTTCACCCGCCTCACCGGCCGCTCGCCCATCCTGCTGGCGGGCATGACCCCCACCACCGTCGACGCGAAAATCGTTGCGGCCGCGGCCAATGCGGGCCACTGGGCCGAGCTGGCCGGTGGCGGTCAGGTCACCGAGCAGATCTTCGCCGACCGGGTCGAGGAGCTGAAGCAGCTGCTGCAGCCCGGCCGCGCGGTGCAGTTCAACTCGCTGTTCCTGGACCCGTACCTGTGGAAGCTGCAGCTGGGCGGCAAGCGCCTGGTGCAGCGCGCCCGCAGCGCCGGCGCCCCGCTGGACGGCGTCATCGTCACCGCCGGCATCCCGGAACTCGAAGAGGCCGTCGCCCTCATCGAGGAGCTGTCCGAGGTCGGCATCACCCACGTGGCCTTCAAGCCCGGCACCGTGGCCCAGATCCGCGCCGTGCTGCGCATCGCCGACGCCGTGCCGTCGTACCCGGTGATCATGCACATCGAGGGCGGCCGTGCCGGTGGCCACCACTCCTGGGAAGACCTCGACGACCTGCTGCTCGCGACCTACGCCGAACTGCGTGGCCGCGAGAACGTGATCGTCTGCGTCGGCGGCGGTATCGGCACTCCCGAGCGCGCCACCGAATACCTCACCGGCGAGTGGTCGCAGCAGCACGGCTACCCGGCCATGCCGCTGGACGGCGTCCTGGTCGGCACCGCCGCCATGGCCACCCTCGAGGCCACCACCGCCCCCGAGGTGAAGCAGCTGCTGGTCGACACCCCCGGCACCCCCGACTGGGTCGGTGCGGGCACCGCGGTCGGCGGCATGGCTTCCGGCCGTAGCCAATTGGGCGCGGATATCCACGAGATCGACAATGCCGCCTCCCGCACCGGCCGCCTGCTGGACGAGGTCGCCGGTGACGCCGAGGCCGTGGCCGCCCGCCGCGCCGAGATCATCGCGGCCCTCGACGCGACCGCCAAGCCGTACTTCGGCGATGTCGCCACCATGACCTACCTGGAGTGGCTGGAGCGCTACGTCGAGCTGGCCGTCGGACTGGACCGCCGCAAGGACTTCGACTGCGGTGCCGACTTCTCCGACGCCATCGTCGACGCCACCCGCTCGGTGTGGCTGGACATCACCTGGCGCGACCGGTTCGCGGAGATGGTGCGCCGCACCGAATCCCGGCTCAACCCGGCCGACCGTGGTGAAATCGCAACCCTTTTCGCGGACGACTCCGCCTTCGAGACCCCGGTCCAGGCCATCTGCACCCTGAAGGAGCAGTACCCGGCCGCCGCCGGCACCGTCCTGCACCCGGCCGACGTCCCGTTCTTCGTCGCGCTGTGCAAGACCCCCGGCAAGCCGGTCAACTTCGTCCCGGTCGTCGACCAGGACGTGCGCCGCTGGTGGCGCTCGGATTCGCTGTGGCAGGCCCACGATCCGCGCTACACCGCCGACCAGGTCTGCATCATCCCCGGCACCGTCGCCGTCGCGGGCATCACCCGCGTCGACGAGCCGGTCGGTGAGCTGCTCGACCGTTTCGAGCAGAACACCGCCTACTCCCTGGTGCGCGCGGGCGTCGTCCCGGCCGCCGTGGACGGCCGCCGCCGCGCCGAGGTCGCCAACGGCCTGCTCGACATCGTGCTCGCCGCCCCCGACGTGCAGTGGGCCGGCCGCACCACCGTCAACCCCATCCACCGCCTGGGCGACCTGGACGAGTGGGAGATGAACGGCAAGGGCGCCAAGCACCCGCGCACCGGCTCCACCCTGTCCGCCACCGAGGGCCCCGAATCCGATTCCGCCTACGTGGAATTGACCGTCCCGCTGCTGGGCCAGGATGCCGTCCGCATTCGCATCACCGTCCCCGGCTCCGTGTACAACGGTGGCGCGCCGGTCATCACGGACACCGATGCCGAGGCCGCCATGTCGGCGCTGCTGGCCGTCGCCGCCGGCCAGTCACTGCCCGAGGTCAAGGCCGTCGACGGCGCCCAGGTGGCGCACGTCAACCTGGCCTGGAGCCCGGACCTGATCGCCGACCACGCCGGTGTCACCGGCGCGGGCCTGCCCGACAACCTGAGCACCATCGGCCGCACCGCCCCCGACGTGCTCGTCGGCGCCTGCTGGCCCGCCGTTTTCGCGGTCCTGGGCGCTACCCGTACCGCCGACGCGCAGAGCGTCATCGAGGGCATGCTGGATCTGGTCCACCTGGACCATCAGATCGAGCTGCTGGGCGAGCTGCCCGCGGAGCACGCCGTGCTCGCCGTCCGCGCCGAATCCGCCGAGGTGCTCGACACCGACCTGGGCCGCGTGGTCGAGGTCAAGGTCACCGTCGGTGTCATGCGCGACCACGGCCTGGAGACCCCGGCCGTCGCGAAACTGGTGGAGCGCTTCGCCATTCGCGGTCGCACCGGCCGGGCCGAGCTGGCCGACCCGCCGCGCGCCGCGGGCTCGCTGTCCGAGGCCGCCTCCGACACCCCGCGCCGTCGCCGGCGCGACGTGGCCCTGGTCGCGCCGCGCGCCATGGGCGCCTTCGCGCAGGTCTCGGGCGACTTCAACCCGATCCACACCTCCGACAACGCCGCGAAGCTGGCCGGTCTGGGCAACCCGATCGTGCACGGCATGTGGCTGTCGGCCGCCGCGCAGCACGCCGTCTCGGCCATCGATCTGAGCGACAAGGTGCCGCCGCGCACCATCACCGCCTGGACCACCCGCTTCCTGGGCATGGTCCGGCTCGGCGCCAAGATCGATGTCCGCGTGGAACGCGTTGCGGTGGACCGGGGTTCGGAGATCGTCGAGGTCTCCTGCCGCATCGACGGCAACCTGGTGATGACCGCCACCGGTCGCATCGCGCCGCCGAAGACGGTCTACGCCTTCCCGGGACAGGGCATTCAGGCCAAGGGGATGGGTCTGGAAGCCCGGACGCGGTCCAAGGCCGCCAAGGACATCTGGGATCGCGCCGACAAGCACACCCGTGAGGCCCTGGGCTTCTCGATTCTGGCCGTGGTGCGCGACAACCCGACCTACCTCAAGGCGCGCGGCGTCGAGTACCGCCACCCGCAGGGCGTGCTGCACCTGACCCAGTTCACCCAGGTGGCCATGGCCACGCTGGGTGTCGCGCAGGTCGCGGAGCTGCGTGAGGCCGGCGCCTTCATCGAGGGGGCCATGCTCGCCGGGCATTCCGTCGGTGAGTACAACGCGCTGTCCGCCGCGGCGGGCGTGCTGCCGCTGAACGCCGTGCTGGAGGTCGTCTTCCAGCGCGGCTCGGCCATGCACGAGTTGGTGCCCCGGGATGCCCAGGGCCGCAGCGACTACCGCATGGCGGCCATCCGGCCCTCGCAGATCGGCATCGCCGACGACCAGGTCATCGACTGGGTGAAGAACCTCGGCGAGCAGGCCGGGGAATTCCTCGAGGTGGTCAACCTCAACCTGCGCGGCGCGCAGTACGCCATCGCGGGCACCGTGAAGGGCATGGAGGCGCTCGAGACCGAGATCGAGCGGCTGCGCGCCGAGACCGGCGGCAAGCGGGCGTTCGTGCTCATCCCGGGTATCGACGTGCCGTTCCACTCCACCGTGTTGCGCGCCGGTGTGCCGGAATTCCGCGGCAAGCTGCTGGAGCTGCTGCCGCAGGACCTGGACCCGAGCCTGCTCATCGGCCGCTACATCCCGAACCTGGTGCCGCGCGTGTTCAACCTGGAGCGCGAATACGTCCAGGAGATCGCCGATCTGGTGCCGTCCGAGCCCCTCGCGGAGGTGCTGGCGAACTGGGACGAGTGGTCCGCCAAGCAGGTGGAGCTGTGCCGCGTGGTTCTGGTCGAGCTGCTGGCCTGGCAATTCGCCAGCCCCGTCCGCTGGATCGAGACCCAGGACCTGCTGTTCACCGATGTCGAGCACGGTGGTGTCGGCATCGAGCGGTTCGTCGAAATCGGTTTGGCCGCAACGCCGACCGTCGCGAACCTGGCGTCCAACACGCTGAAGCTGCCGCAGTTCGGCAGCGCGGTGGTCGAGGTGCTGAACATCGAACGCGAGCGCGGCGTCGTCTACTCGACCGATACCGATCCCGCGCCGGTGGAGGAGCCCGAGGAGACCCCGTCCACTGAGACATCGAAGGACACCGCTTCCGCCGCACCGGCTCCCGCGGCCGCCGCTGCCCCGGCCCCCGTGGCCGTGCCGACCGGTGGCCCCACCCCGGACGACATCGCGTTCTCCGCCGCCGACGCCACCCGCGTGCTCATCGCGCTGTGGACCAAGCTGCGCATGGACCAGATCGGCCCGGTGGACACCATCGAGGGCCTGTGTGACGGCGTGTCCTCGCGCCGCAACCAGCTGCTCGTCGACCTCGGCGCGGAGCTCTCGCTCGGCGCCATCGACGGTGCCGCCGACGCCGACATGGGCGCGCTGTCCGGCACGGTCGACCGCCTGGCCCGCACCTACAAGCCGTTCGGCTCGGTGCTCTCCGACGCCATCGGCGACCACCTGCGCAAGGTTTTCGGCCCCTCCGGCAAGCGGCCCGCCGCCATCGGCGACCGCGTCAAGAAGGTCTGGGGTCTGGGCGACGGCTGGGTCAGCCACGTCACCGCCGAGGTTTCGCTCGGCACCCGTGAGGGCCAGTCGGTCCGCGGTGGCGACCTGGGCGGCCTGGTCTCCGGCGGCCTCTCCGATGGATCGTCCGTGGATGCCGCCATCGACGCCGCCGTGCAGGCCGTGGCCCTGCGCCGCGGAGTCGCGGTCTCCATGCCGTCCGCCGGTGGTGGTGGCGGCGCGACCGTCGACGCGGCCGCGCTGGGCGAGTTCACCGAGCAGATCACCGGCCGCGACGGCGTGCTGGCGCAGGCCGCCCGGGTGATCCTGGAGTCCCTGGGCCACGCCGAGCAGGCGTCCGCGCCGGAGGCGACCACGGACACCCTGGTGGACCTGGTCTCGGCCGAACTGGGTTCGGACTGGCCGCGACTGGTCGCGCCCGCCTTCGACGCCCGCAAGGCTGTGCTCATCGACGACCGGTGGGCCAGCGCCCGTGAGGATCTCGCCCGCCTGTGGTTCGGCAACGACGGCTCGCTGCCGGCCGAACCGGTGGTGGACGGCTACCTCGGCGCCGGTGAAGCCGTTGCCGCGCAGGCCACCTGGTGGCGCAACCGGGCCATGACGGAGGCCCGCTCGGTGCTGGCCGGTGTCTACGGCGCGATCGCCGAAGCCGCCCGCAGCAGCGCGGATCCCGGCGTCTGGTCCTCCGACATCGCCGTGATCACCGGTGCCAGTAAGGGTTCCATCGCGGCGGCGGCCACCGGCCGGCTGCTCGCGGGTGGCGCCACGGTCGTGGTCACCACCTCCAAGCTGGACGACGAGCGCCTGGGCTTCTACAAGCAGCTCTACCGCGAGAACGCCCGCAAGGGGGCCGCGCTGTGGGTGGTCCCGGCGAACATGGCCTCCTACACCGATATCGACGCGCTCATCGACTGGGTCGGCAACGAGCAGGTCGACAATGCCGGTGGTGCAAAGGTTCTCGTCAAGGAGGCGATGACCCCCACCCTGCTGCTGCCCTTCGCCGCGCCGCGCGTGGCCGGTGACCTCTCCGACGCCGGCGCTCGCGCCGAAATGGAGATGCGGGTGCTGCTGTGGTCGGTGGAGCGTCTCATCGGCGGCCTGTCCAAGCTGGGCGCCGACCACGACGTGGACGCGAAACTTCATGTGGTGCTGCCGGGTTCGCCCAACCGCGGCATGTTCGGCGGGGACGGCGCCTACGGTGAGTCCAAGGCCGCCCTGGACGCCATCGTCGCCAAGTGGCGCGCGGAGAAGTCCTGGTCGGAGCGGGTCACCCTGGTGCACGCGCTGATCGGCTGGGTGCGCGGCACCGGCCTCATGGGCGGCAACGACCCGCTGGTCACGGCCGTCGAGAAGGCGGGCGTGCACACCTGGTCCACGCTGCAGATGGCCGACGAACTGCTCAAGTGGTGCAGCTCGCGGGCCCGCGTGGTGACCGCGGCCGGACCGCAGCAGATCGACCTGACCGGCGGTCTCGCCGGAGCCAAGCTGGATCTGCCGGAGCTGGCCCGTGAAGCCCGCGAGCAGGCCGAGGCCGCCGCCGACGAGTCGGAAGGCACTGACGGCGCGACCATTTCGGCCCTGCCCGCCCCGCCGACCCTGTCCTCCAAGCTGCCCACCCCCGAATGGGGTTCGGTCACAGCCGATCTCGACGACATGGTCGTCATCGTCGGCGCCGGCGAGCTCGGCCCCTACGGTTCGGCGCGCACCCGCTTCGAGATCGAGGTCGCCGACCAGCTCTCCGCCGCGGGCGTGCTCGAGCTGGCCTGGACCACCGGCCTGGTCACCTGGGAGAACGACCCCAGGCCCGGCTGGTACGACACCGAATCCGGTGAGTACGTCGAGGAATCCGAGCTGGCCGACCGCTACCACGACACCGTGGTGGAGCGCTGCGGCGTGCGCCGCTACGGCGACGACGGCGCCATGATCGACAATGCCGCCCCGCTGCTCACCTCGGTGTTCCTGGACAAGGACCTCACCTTCGTGGTCAACAGCGAGGCCGAGGCGCGGGCCTTCTTCGCCGCCAACCCGGAGCAGACGGTCGTCACCCCGGTCGCGGGCACGGACGACTGGCAGGTGACCCGTAAGGCGGGCACCGAGATTCGCGTGCCGCGCAAGGCCAAGCTGTCGCGCACCGTCGGCGGTCAGATCCCGACCGGCTGGGATCCCACCAAGTGGGGCATCTCCGCCGATATGGCCGGCTCCATCGACCGGGTGGCGCTGTGGAACATCGTCTGCACCGTGGACGCCTTCCTGGGCTCGGGCTTCAGCCCGGCGGAACTCATGAGCTGGGTGCACCCGGCCATGGTCGCCAACACCCAGGGCACCGGTATGGGCGGCATGTCGTCGATGCGCTCGCTCTACATCGACAACCTGCTCGGTGAGCCGCGGGCCAACGACATCCTGCAGGAGGCGCTGCCCAACGTGGCTCTGGCGCACGTGGTTCAGAGCTACGTCGGCTCCTACGGCGGCATGATCCACCCGGTCGCGGCCTGCGCGACCGCGGCGGTCTCCGTCGAGGAGGGTGTGGACAAGATCCGGCTCGGCAAGGCCGACCTGGTGGTCGCGGGCGGCTACGACGACCTCGGCATCGAGGGCATCGTGGGCTTCGGCGACATGTCCGCCACCGCCGACTCGGCCGTCATGTCCGCCAAGGGCATCAGCGACCGTTACTTCTCCCGCGCCAACGACCGCCGCCGCGGCGGCTTCGTCGAATCGCAGGGTGGCGGAACGGTATTGCTGGCCCGCGGCTCGGTGGCGCTGGAGATGGGCCTGCCGGTGCTGGGCGTCGTCGCCTACGCACAGTCCTTCGCCGACGGCGTGCACACCTCGATTCCGGCTCCGGGCCTGGGCGCCCTGGGTGCGGGTCGCGGTGGCCCGGAGTCCAAGCTGGCCAAGGAACTCGCCAAGCTCGGCGTCACCCCGGACGAGATCGCGGTGATCTCCAAGCACGACACCTCCACCGCGGCAAACGATCCCAACGAGTCCGAGCTGCACGAGCGTCTGGCCACCGCCATCGGCCGCTCGGAAGGCGCTCCGCTGTTCGTGATTTCGCAGAAGACCCTCACCGGTCACGCGAAGGGCGGCGCGGCGGCGTTCCAGATGATCGGCCTGTGCCAGGTGCTCGAGCATGGTGTCATCCCGCCCAACCGCAGCCTCGACTGCGTGGACGAGAAGATGGCCCAGTACCCGCACCTGGTGTGGCTGCGCGAGCCGCTCGCGGTGGGAGATCGCTTCCCGCTCAAGGCCGGTCTGGTCACCTCGCTCGGCTTCGGGCACGTGTCCGGCCTGCTGGCCATCGTGCACCCGCAGGCGTTCGTCGAGGCCATCGCCGACGCCGAGCAGCGGGAGGCGTACCAGCGCAAGGCCGAGGAGCGGCAGCTGGCCGGCCGCCAGCGCTTCGCCGAGGCCATGTGCGGCGGCGCCCCGCTGTACGAGCGGCCCGCGGACCGTCGCCTCGGCGGCGACGGCACCCCGGCCAAGCAGTCCCGGCAGCTGGAAGCCGACATGCTGCTGTCGCAGCAGGCCCGGCTCGGCGCCGACGCCGTCTACGTGGCGGTGCCGAAGGGACCGGCCTGCCAGTAGGCCACACAGACCGGCCTGTCGGTAAGTAGCCCCCGGCAGGTCTGACACAGCGGGCTCGCGCCGGCGCTCCTCCGAGTGCCGGCGCGGGCCCGCTGTTTCCACGTCCGCGAGCGGACCAAATGGCACTGCGACGACTGGGACATGTGTTCGAGGGAGCCTACGGTGCCGTAGGTCCGCTGGTATGTTCGCAGCCAATTCGACTGCACGCACAAGGAATCTAGGAGTCCCGCACTGTGACGATCCTGGGTATCGGCCTGGACTTGGTCACCATCTCCGAGTTCGCCGAACAACTGGAACGCACCGGAACCACCATGCTCCGGGAGAGTTTCACCGCTGGGGAACGGCGCTACTGCCAAAGCAAGGGCACCGACCCGGCCCGCAGTTACGCCATCCGGTGGGCCGCGAAGGAGGCGGTCATCAAGGCGTGGGCGACCTCTCGCTTCGCCCGCAGCCCGCAGATCGGGGACAACCCGTACCCGTTGATCGAGGTCGTGAACGACGCCTGGGGACGGCCCAGCATCAAATTGCACGGGCTGGCAGCGGAATTCCTGCCCCGGGTGCGAGTTCACCTGTCGCTCACCCACGATGGCGACACCGCCGCCGCCATGGTGGTGCTGGAGGATCCGGGCGAACTGGCCGATCTGATGCGCGACTGATCCGCGCGGATCCGCAACGGGAGGGTCGCGGTTACTCCGGATCGAAGGTGGTGCGCTGCCCGCCGGAGCGCGATTCCTTTTCCGCGATCAGCAGATACGCCACCATGAGGCGCTTGAGCTCGGCGACGGCGTCCTCATGGCTGAGCCCGTCCTGCACCGAGAAGTTCAGCATCGAGTACACGACGTGCACCAGCACCTGCGCCATCATGGAACGGCGGCCGCGCGGGGTGCGCGGCATGAGCGGGCGCAGCATCTGCGAAACCGCTTCGGCGAATTCCTTTTCGTGGATCGCGCCGGTCGCACGCGTGGACGGGGTGGACTGCATGGCCAGCCACACCTCGCGCCGTGACGGGTCGGTCATCCACAGATCGGCCAGGTGATCGACCAGCTGCGTCATGTGCCGCAGCCAGTCCATGGACGGGATCTCGCCGTGGAAATCGGCCAGTTCCTGCGAAACCGCCACCAGGTCTTGTCGATTCAGCTCGCAGACGATGACGTACTTGTTGGCGAAGAACTGGTAGAGGGTGCCGATCGGCACTTCGGCGCGGGCCGCGACCTCTTCGCAGGTGAACGATTCGAAGCCGACCTCGACGAGTAATTCCCGGGATGCCTGCAGCAGGGCGTCGAACTTGCGTTTTGATCGTTCCTGCGTCGGGCGGCGACGGGGCATCAGCTCCTGTGGATCGTCCTGCAGCTCCAACGCAGGGTCCGGTCGTCGCGTCGACCCGGTTCCCGTGCGTGCTTCCACGATGAACAGCCTACGGGTAGCGACACGCGCATGACACGCTGCGGTACTTCGTGTGTCATCGCATCCCAACCCATCCACGCCGCGTTCGGCTCCGAACACCCATCGCAGCTGCCTCCCAGCTGCGGATCTCTGCCGGCGCATCTCGACTGTCCGTCCGCCAGTACGTCGACGTTGGAAGGCTGATTGTGGTTGCTTCTACCCCTGTTCGTTCCGCGGTGACCATCGGCGTCGCGACCGAGCGCGGCACGGTGCGCGCGGTGGCCCTCACCGAAGACGGCGACAAGGTGTCCGAGCGCGTGGTGCTCGAGCGTGTCGAACCGATCACCGGCGATACGAAGGCCGACTTGGCGGTCGCGGTGGAGTCGGCGCTGGAGGACATCGCCGACCGGATCGGTACGGGCCGTGAGATTCTCGGCGCGGCGGTCGCCTACCGGGATGCCGCCGAGCGCCGCGCGATCGTCACCAAGCTGGCCGCCGGCTCCTGGCGCGACGCCTCCCTGGTGTCGGCCAAGGCCGCGCACCTCGCGATGGCGCGCGCCATGACCTGGGTGGATGAATTCGAGGATCTCGCCATCTGCGAGGTGGTGCCCGGCTTCCAGGCCTTCTCGCTCATCTCGCCCGAGCGCAGCCGGGTGCTCGCCGCGGTGACGCTCACCGGTGGCGCGGCCACCGAGGAGGCCATGCGCACAGCCGTCACCGCCGCCTGGGACCAGTTCGACGCGGCGGGTGTGAAGCCGGACGCGGTGGTGCTGATCGGTTCGGCCGCAACCGAACCCGCGGTGGTGGCCGCCCTGGAGTCGGGCTTCGGCGCACCGGTCATCCCGTGCTCGGTGGCGGCGGCCGCACCGGCCATCGGCGCGGCCCTGGCCGCCCTGCCCGAGGTCGAGTTCGCGGGCGAGGCCGCCGACCGCATCCGCCGAGTCCGCGGTACCGCGGCCCTGTTCGCGGCGGCCAGCGTGCTGGCGGGCGGTCTGGTGGCGGGCGGGATCTATACCTCGGGCAGTGATTCCAAGAAGGTTCCGGCCCCGATGCTCATCGACTCCCGGGTCTCCGCCGACCCGCGCAACCCTGCCGAGCATCCGGCCGGCGAGGCACCGGCGCCCGCCACAACTGAGATCGGACCTGGCGGTCCCTTCGTCGACGGACTGCCGGTCGGCCCGGCCGATCCGACGGATGGGGTGACGCCGAGCTACGGTCAGCCCGCCTACGGTCAACCCACGCCCGAACTGCAGCCCAGCGATATGGTGACCATCGATCCGGCCACGCTCAACTGGGGTCCGCGCGGCGACAACCCGCGGACCGGCGGAAAACCCAGGCCGCTGATCAAGGCCCGTCCGGAGCCGGAGGTGGCCTCCAATCCGGAGTCGATCATCCCGGCCCCGACCCACACGGTCGGCGCACCCACCGAATCCGGGCTGTTCCCGGGCGAACTCGCGCCCCCGCCATTGGACACGACCGAGTTCTCCTCCTGGTGGGACAACCATTGGCGGATGATGTTCCAGTGGGCGGCACAGGCGCTGCCGAAGGCGTAGCGGCTTCCCTCCCGAGATCCTTGCTCGGAATCCCGGCCCGAATCAGGACCGGGATTCCGGGTTTTCGCGGTCAGACGGACAGATCGCGGCGCAACTTGGCGACGTTCCCGGTGGCCTTCACGTTGTACTGCGCGACCTCGACCTTTCCGTTCTCGTCGACCAGGAGGGTGGACCGAACAACGCCGGTTATTCGTCGATTGACACCTACATGGGTTGACCTGGGCACGGCGCGCGGTTATACCGACAGGTCGCGGCGGAGCTTGGCTACGTGGCCGGTCGCGCGCACGTTGTACTGAGCGAGGGCGATCTTGCCCTGCTCATCGACAAGAAAGGAGCTCCGGATGACGCCGGTGACCTTCTTGCCGTACATCATCTTCTCGCCGAACGCGCCGTAGGCGGACAGCACCTCCTTGTCCGGGTCGGACAGCAGCGGGAAGGTGAGCTGCTCGGTGTCGCGGAATTTGGCGAGCTTGGCCGGCTTGTCGGGGGAGATGCCGACGACCTCGAGGCCGGCGCCTTCGAGATCGGCCAGGTTGTCGCGGAAATCGCAGGCCTGCTTGGTGCAGCCGGGCGTGCTGGCGGCCGGGTAGAAGTACACGATCACCTTGCGCCCGCGGTAGTCCGACAGCGAGACGTCCTTGCCGTCGGCGTCGGGCAGGGTGAAGGCGGGCGCGGTGTCGCCGGGACTGAGTCGGTGATTCTCGGTCATGCCGCCACGCTAGTCGACGGGCTCGAGCCGATGTTGGCGATACACTCCTGAACAGGTCGGCTCGCATGCGCCTGCGTCGCGCGAGCGGCCCCGAGACGACAATGCCGCCTTCCAGCGCGGTTTCCAGACAGGAGTGTGACGTGGCGAGAGATACCGAGGCGATCGAGCGGGAGATCGAGGCAGCACGCAACCGGCTCGCGAGTACCCTCGATGAACTCGCGGTCCGCGCCGATCCCCAGCGGCTGGCCGACAATGCCAAGCGGTCGGTTCTGGCGAAGCTGAACGAGCCCAAGATCAAGTACAGCCTCATCGGCGCCGGCGCCCTGGTCGCGACCCTTGTCGTGGTCAAGATCTTCCGCCGCTGAGCAGCGCCGACTCTCGGACACTCAGGGGTCGCCCCTGAATCCCGAACCCGAATATGGCCCGGTCCAACAGGACCGGGCCATATTCGTATCGCTGGGTCCCAAACGCCAGGCGGCCCGGTCCGAAAGGACCGGGCCGCATTGGCTTTTGGGGTTTCAGGGGTGTGTCCCCGAGGGCCCGAGAGTTGTCAGACGGTGGGGCAAGCCATTCCGGTGCCGTCCGGGTCCAGGTGCGGGCTGTAGCCGGGCTGGCCGCGGAACAGCGGCGCCACGCCGGCCGCACGGGCCTGGTCGCAGTTCTGGTAGGTGGGTCCGCCGGCCGAACCGGTCTGGGACAGGCCCGCCGAGCCGGTGGCGGCGGAGCCGGTGTCGATGGCGGAGGAACCGGTGCCGGAGGAACCGGTGGGGACGTCGGCGAGGGCGACGGTCTGGGCTGCGATGGTCGTCAGTCCTGCGACGCTGGCGGTGACGAGAAGCCGGCGAACGTTCATGTATTCCTCAATGTCGGCGCAATAGGGGTGGCAACTGGCCCGGTTCGGCGCGGATGTGCCACCGCCGCCGCAAGCGCTTGCGGCGCGGTGACCGGTCCGGGCTCGGCGTCGAGTTTTCTGGCGCAACGTTGCATTGTCAACCGGATGGGCTATTCATCCAGGTGAATTAGGGGATTTGCCCCGAATGCCCGGAACCTCTTCTGCCGGTGGGTGTCTCATTCGCCCCGGTCGGAAATGCGCTCGCGCATTGACGATTTCCGCCAGAACTACGCAAATTGGACGGTCAGTACTGTACGGCAGGATGATGCTCGATGGCCGCGCGGATTCGCCGTGAAGTTCCTGAGTATCTTCTTGGTGTCCGTGTCAACTATTCGCCGATACTATGGATGCCATGACGCGCTGGCTGACCGATGCGGAACAGACGACCTGGCAGTCCTACATTCGCATGCGGCAACGCCTGGATGCCGCCCTCGCCGCCGGGCTGACCCAGGATGGACTGTCGACCTCCGACTACGAGGTGCTGGTCGCGCTGTCCGCGGCCGGTGGCCAGCTGCGCGCCAAGGAACTCGGTGCGGAGATCTGCTGGGACAAGAGCCGCCTGTCCAAGCACCTGTCGCGGATGGCGACCCGCGGCCTGGTCGATCGCTGCCAGGCCGTCGACGACGCCCGCGGGCGGGAGGTGCGGCTCACCGATGCCGGGCGCCGGGCGCTCGAGGCCGCCGCCCCCAATCACGTGGAGCTGGTGCGGCGGCTGTTCATCGACGAGATGACCGCCGGGGAGGCGGCCGCGCTGCGCTCGCTGGCCGAACGGGTCGTCGCCGAGGTCGAGCGCACCGACGTGGAGGGCATCGCCTAGTCCTCGGGCCGCTCGACACGGGCGCGCTTCCAGTCGCCGAACGGTTCGTCGCGCTCGCGGACGGCCTCGCGGAAACCGGCGGTGGCCGAACGCAATTGGAAGGCGTAACCCTCGCGAGTGTGCCGCGAGATGCCGTCGAACACGGTGCTGACCATGCCGGAGTTGGCCACGCCCTGATTGAGCAGCGCGCTGTTGAGCGCCAGCTTCGCCATCACCAGCTGATTGATCGGCACCCGTGCAATGCGTTCCAGCAGTTCCTCGGTGCGCTCGTCCAGTTCGGCGGCCGGCGGGGCCTCGATGGCCAGGCCCCACTCCAGCGCCTGCTTGCCGCTGAGGCTGTCGCCGGTGAACAGCAGTCGCTTGGCGCGCTGGTCGCCGACCCGGTGCGCCCACATGCCCGCGGCCGGAATTCCCCAGGTCCGGGTGGGCGGGTAGCCGAAGCGGGCGTCCTCGGCGCAGATGATCTGGTCGGCGAACAGCGCGATATCGGTGCCGCCGGCGATGGCGAAGCCGTGCACCTTGGCGACGGTCGGCTTGTTGGCGTGCAGCAGGCTGGCGAAGCCGCGGTTGAAACGCGACATCATGGCGTAGTCGACCATGGGATCCCAAGTGCCCCAGGGATTGTGATTGCGCGCCTGCACGACCGGGTCGAGCACGGTGCCCTCGGTCGGCTGGGCGCCCTCGGCCGGGGCAACGGTGCCGGCCTCATGATTGTTCTCAGCGAAGATCGACAGGTCGTAGCCGCCGCAGAAGCCCTTGCCGCGCCCGCTCACCACGATGACGTGCACGCGCGGATCCAGATCGGCCCGCTCGACAGCGGCGGCCAGCTCGATCGGGGTGTCGGCGGTGATGGCATTGCCGCGTTCGGGCCGGTTGAAGGTGATGCGGGCGATGCGGCCGGTCACCTCGTAGGTCAGCGTGCGGCCGGTGTATTCGTTCACCGGTTCGGGGCGGCCCGCGAACAGCGAGTCGTCACCACCGGTCAGATCGTCGCGCCAGGCAGCCGGGCGGGTGCCGGAGTGGTTCTCGTAGTCGGGGGACACTCAAGCAGTGAACCCCGGTTCATTTCTTGCTGTCAAGGGTTTCCGGGCGTTCCTACTCCCAGGGTTTGACCGGCGGTTTCACCCAGAGGATCTTCTCGTCCAGCCGCTCCCGGCGGGCCTGCGGATGCCCGGGATTGCGCTCGGCCCAGGCATCCTTCTCGCCGAGCAGCCCGGCCACCACCTGCCAGGTCTCATCGGTGCTGGGCGGATTGGTGCCGGCCGCCCGCGCCAGCTTGCGCCGTTGTGCGGCGGGCAATTCCAGCAGTTCGGGTCCGCTGATGCCGCGCGCCCAGAGATAGGCCGCCAGCCGCCGGGCCTTCTCCTCCCGGCTGCGGCTGGCGTGATCGGAGTGTGCGTAGTCGGCCATATCTTCCTCGAACTCCGCGCAACCCCGCAGGTCGCGGGCCATGTCTCCTCGACCCTACCGGAGCGCCGGGGCCGGCTCGCCGGGCGCTCCGCCGGGATGGAGCGCACGCCCGCCGT
Source organism: Nocardia sp. NPDC059228 (assembly GCF_042754245.1). Lineage (NCBI taxonomy): Bacteria > Bacillati > Actinomycetota > Actinomycetes > Mycobacteriales > Nocardiaceae > Nocardia > Nocardia sp. NPDC059228. The sequence continues at coordinate 19,703 of NZ_JBHZAL010000018.1, forward strand.
GTCCTCGAATCTCCGCGAGTCACAGAGCTTTTGCGGTTACCGTGGTCGCATGCCGGATGCCGTGCGTATCGATGGTCTGGTCATTGCCCGTGCCACCCCGGCGGAATGGGCCACCGTGGTGGAGTGGGCCGCCGCCGAGGGGTGGAATCCGGGGCTACGTGATGTCACCGCGTACTTCGCGCAGGATCCCGACGGGTTCCTGCTCGGTCGGGTCAACGGGGAGCCCGCCACCGCGGTCTCGGTGGTCAACTACGGCGACGACTACGCGTTCCTGGGCTTCTATCTGGTGCGCCCGGACCTGCGCGGGCGCGGGTTCGGCCTGGCCGCCTGGGAAGCCGGGCTGAAGCACGCGGGGGAGCGGGTCGTCGGGCTCGACGGAGTTCCCGCGCAGCAGGACAACTATCGGCGCAGCGGGTTCGAACTCGCCTACAGCAGTGCGCGATTCGTGGGCGTGCCGCGTCTGCCACTGCCGGATGACACGGTCACCGCGCTCGCGCCGGCGGATTTCGCGGCGCTGCAACCGTACGATTCCGCGTGCTATCCAGCGGACCGGCCGGTATTCCTCAGCGCCTGGCTCGCCGAGCCGGGGCACCGGACCTTCGCCCGCATTGTCGATGGCACGGTCACCGGCTACGCCACCCTGCGTCCGGCCCGGGATTCGCTGCGGGTGGGCCCACTGTTCGCCGATACCCCCGGCGACGCGCACCAGTTGCTGGCCGCGCTCGCCGCCCACGCGGCGGGTATGCCGCTGGCGGTGGATGTCCCGCTCGACAACGAGCCCGCGGTGCGGTTGATGGAGGCGGCCGGGTTGACCCCGAGCTTCGAGACCGCGCGCATGTACACCGGGCCCGTCCGGGCGTATCACCGGGAGCGGGTCTACGGCGCGACCTCCCTCGAACTCGGCTGAGCGGTAGTGGAATTCGTCACCAGGCCGACGGGCGCACCCGGCCGGGCGTGACCACTCGGGTGAGGGCATTGCGCAGTTCGACTGTGGCTGCCGGTCCCAGCGTGGCGGCCCACCGCTCGGTGAAGCGGGCCGCGGCGGCGTCGGCGGCGCGGGTGCACGCCCACCCGCGCTCGGTGAGGGTGACGAGCTTGGCGCGCGCGTCGTGCGGATGCGGATTGCGTTGCGCGTAGCCCTTTTTGACGAGTTCCTCGACCAGCTGGCTGGCGGCCTGCTTGGTGACCCCCAGATGGTCGGCGATCTCGCCGACCGTCGCGCCGTTCGGCGCCATGCGCACGAAGGCGAAGCCGTGGGTGGGCCGGATGTCGGTGAATCCGGCCGCGACGCACCCGTCGTTGATGGCGTCGGTGACCTCCGCGGCGGCCGCGAGCAGTAGCAGCGGCAGGTCCTGTGCGTATCCGGGCATATCTGGAATCTTGGCACTTGACAAAGAAGTCAACAAGCTTGACTATATAGTCAAGCAGCTTGACCAAAGGAGATGGCAATGCCCGTAATCCACGCCGCCGACGCTCAGTCCCACGAAATGCACGGCTCCCGCTTCACCCCGCTGGTCCGCCCCAGCACCGGCAGTAGTGAACTGTGCCTGTGGCGGCTGGAGGTCGCGCCCGGCATCCAGGGTGTCCCGCACCGCGTGCACCGCGAGGAGGCGTTCGTCCTGCTCGCGGGATCGATCACGCTGACCATCGATGGCGAGGCCGCGCGGCTGGCGCCCGGTGACGCGGCGGTGGTGCCGGCCGGGTCCATCATCCGCCTGGACAATCCGGATGACCGGACCGCCGAGGTGCTCGTCAACGCGCCCGTCGGTTTCACCGGCGAGCTGCTCGACGGCACCGTCGTCAACCCGCCGTGGGTGAACTGATCACCCGCTGATTGGGACGTGGGTCTTCCCTCCCGTTTCTGTAACGTGTTCTAATTCGGGAGCTCATCAACCGGTAGGGGAGGCACCATGGCCGCGTTCTTCACCCACGAGAACGGTCGCTTCACAGCGACCCGTATGGCGGTCAGCGCCTGGTCCTCGGGGCAACTCGCGGGCACCGCCGTCTGCGGCTTGCTGGCCCACGAACTCGAAACGCACCGCCCTGGAACCGATTTCGTGCCCGCCCGCTTCACCGTCGACCTGTTCAGTCCGGTCCTGAACGAGCCCATCGAACTGCGCAGCTCGATCGTCCGCGACGGCAATCGAATCCGGGTGGCCGACGCCGCCATCGTCCAGCACGATCGCGTGCGTGCCCGCGCCACCGTGCAATTCCTGGTCGCCACCGCCGAGCCGCCGGGCCGGATCTGGCAGCCCGCCCGGGACCTCCCCGCCCCCGCGACCCCGCTCGACGGCCCCGAGGGCAGCCCGCCGCTGTTCAAGTCCGGATCCTTCGACTGGACCCACGATTTCGCCTCCGGCGTCAATCCGCACCAGAAGGCGGCCTGGAACAACGTCCCTGCCCTCATCGAGGGCGTGCCCATCACTCCGTTCGAGCGCGCGGCCTTCGTGAGCGACTCCACCAACCTCGTCTGCAACTGGGGCACCGAGGGCGTCGGCTACATCAACACCGACGTCACCATGACGCTGTCCCGCCTCCCCGAGGGGGTGGAACTGGGTCTCCAGGCCCGAGACCACGTCTCCTCGAACGGCATTGCCGTCTCCACGGCGACGCTGTACGACCGCAGTGGCGAGCTCGGCGTCTGCACCATCACCGCATTGTCCAATGCCCGCCGTCAGGTCGATATGGCCGCCTTCGCCGAAGCTCAGGCTTTCCCCGCCTCCGCCAACTGACGGTCCGGGTGCGTTGGCGCACATCAGCGCCCGCAATCCGCCAGGCCTGAGCCGGTTTTCACGCGGTGCTCGTCGGCGGCGCCTGCCGGTGATCGAGGCAGCTGCGGATGAAGTCCTGCACGACCGGATCGGTGTCCGCGCCGGGCCGCCAGGCCACGCCGGCCTGGCTCGGGCTCACGCCGCTGACCGGGCGATAGACGATGCCGGGACGCGTGTAGAAGCGTGCCGCGGATTGGGGCGCGAGGGCGATGCCGTCACCGTTGGCGATGCAGATCAGCCAATCGTCGGGGTGTTCGGTGACCGCGCCGATCCGCACCGGATGCCCGTCGCGCTCGTCGGCCGCCAGCCAATAGTCGTGCCACGCACCGGTTTCCGGCGGGGCCGCCACGAACGGCTCGTCCCACAGGTCACGGAACGGGATCACCTCGCGGGTGGCGAGCGGGTGCGAGGCGCGTAGCGCGACCCAACGCGGTTCGGTCAGCAGCAATTCCACCCGGAACTGCTCCTGACCGGGAAATGGCAATCGCAGCAAAGCGACATCGACCTCCCCGGCGGCCAGCCCCGCAGTCGGGTTCGACCAGGCCGCCTGCCGCATCTCGATCCGCCACTCCGGCCGGCGGCGGACGAAATCCGCGATGATGAGCTGGGTGGCCTCATTGGCCCCGCCCGCGATGAACCCGACCCGCAGCACGCGCGCCGCCGCGCTCGCGGCGCTCATCGTCTCGGTCAGCGCCCGATCCCAGCTGGTCAGTACCTCCGGCACCCACCGCGCGAGCGCCCGCCCCGGCTCCGTCAGTGCCATCCCGGATTTCGACCGCGTGAACAGCCGCACCCCGAGCTGGTCCTCCAACTGCTTGATCTGTTTGGTCAGCGCCGGCTGCGACACGAACAACCCCTCCGCCGCGCGGGTCAGGTTCCCTTCCCGGGCCACCGCCGCGAAATACCTCAGCAATCGCGTGTCCACATCCATGCCATCAGGTTATAGATGCAGGTATTGGACGTGGAAAGTCGCGGTCGGTCAGCATCGTTGGGTGTCCATCGCCTACCTGGTAATCACCTTCGTCACGATCGCAATCAACGGCGGAATGGCCATCGCCGACTTCGCGCGGGCAAAGTTCGTCCTGGCCAACTCGGCCGAGGTGAACTTCCCCTCGTCCTGGATCCCCGTCGCCGGCACCGCGAAAGCCGCCGGCGCCCTCGGCCTCGTACTCGGCCTCCTCGGCGCCCGCCCCCTCGGCATCGCCGCTGCCCTCGGCCTGGTCCTCTACTTCATCGCCGCAATCGTCGTCCACATTCGCGCGCGGGTGCTCCACAACATCGCTTTCCCCGCAATGTACTTCGCCTTCGCCGCAGCATCCCTGACCTTCGCCCTCGCCCGATAACGCAATGCCGACCCCAGCGTTGCGCGCAGCCTGCTTCCGAGTCGGGTTCGAACACGTGCGCGGCCGCCGCGAGTCGATTCGCTCAGGCGGCAGCGTGGTTTTCGGCGAGGCGGTTCGGTTCGTGCAGTAGTTCGCGGGTCAGGAGAGTGGCGCCCGCGACGGCACCCGGCATGAGGAATACCGCGACCAGCGGCACCAGAAAGGCCAGCCCGAGGGGCACGCCGAAGCCCCATGCCAAGCCTTTGCGGGCGCGCAGCAGAGCCAGCTGCTCACGCAGGTGAACCGTGCGTCGCTGGAGTGCGACCGAGGTGAGCTCCTGCGTGAGGAAGAACCCGGTGACGAACACCGCGACAACCGGAATCACGGTCTGACCGACGACGGGGACGAACCCCAGCACGAACAACAGCACAGCCCACACCATCGCCCGCACCAGAATCCGAACGCTGTCCCGAACCGACACCCACAACTCCCGCCACCAGGAAAGCCCGGACTCCGGCGCAGTCCCATCCGGCGAGACCGACCGATCCACCCGCTGCGAAATCACGTCATAGAACGGCGCCCCGATCACCAAGGTCACAGCGGTGAACGTCAGCACCGCCGCAAGCACCGCAAGCGCAATCAACGCAATGTCCAACGCCCCGCGAAACAACCCCGCCCAAGGACTCGGCCAGTGGTCGGCGAACGGCGTCACCGTCTCGGTCAGATCTCCACCCCACGCCACCACCGCAATCAACGCCCCCACATACAACACCAACGTCACAAGCGCCGGCGCGATCCCGAACCCGAACTCCCGCGGCCGCCCACCCACCCACCGCTGCCCCCGCACAAAGTATGTGAAACCAACCCCGAAATCGCGCATCCCCGAACGATACTGGCGCCCGCCCAACTGTCATCCGGCCGCGTACACCCCGAAATTGGCGAAGGCCCCCACGGCATGCCGATGTCACCGGCGACTACGGATATGTCGTCGTTCCGGTGACCTACTCGTACACCCTTCAGGGTGAGCCGGTCACGCAAACCGGCGCAATCTTCACTGCGGCACTCGGCAAGGTCGGCACCGACTGGCGCTTGACGGCCTGGGCCTGGGCAAAAGGCACCCACGCGGCTCAATGACGAGCCTTCCGCCGGATCCGAGTACCGAGATTCCATGCATGCGCTAATGCGCGCCGAACACGATGCGCCACAGCACGTTCGCAACAGAGTGGCTGTTCAGGAACTCGTCGGCCACATGATGCGCACTGCACAGCGCAGCCTCGCCGCCGGCGACCTCGGGCGACTCGCCCGGCGCGTCGGGGTCGTGCCTGCCGGGGTTGCCCCGCGGCAGCGCTCGATGTCGAACGCAGAGAACCGCACCCGGCCGTATCCGGTGCTGCGTCCGAGTTGAGTTCCTCCGCGTCGTCCAAACACTGTGTAGGCCTTCGGTCACCTGGGCCGGGCTTGATTCGTGTTCGGGCGCATGCGATGAGCTCGGGGCGGCCTCGAACGCACCGTCGCTGACCGTGTCCCGTGGTTGAGAACTTACTGACCCTGCACGACGACGTTTTCCGCCTGCGGGCCCTTTGCTCCCTGCACCACGTCGTACTCGACGCGGTCGTTTTCCTGCAACGTTTTGTAACCGGTCGACTGGATCGCGCTGAAGTGGACGAAAACGTCCGGTCCACCCTCGTCTTGTGTGATGAAACCGAACCCTTTGTCGGCGTTGAAGAACTTCACGGTGCCTGTTGCCATTTGGTGCCGCTCCCTTCCGATCGGACGAGTGGACCGCTCGAGCCTACCGGCCGACTTGTCTCCTCACTGGCCGGACACGGCGAACGAGGACCCTTCGGTTCGTCGCAGACCGCCGTTCACGGGTTTGCGGGGGCCGCCACCCGACCGGGATAACGATTCGGTCGCTTGATCTATCGGCTGCCGGGTCATCTCGTACCGTCTGTGGCTGTTCGCCCTGAGCTCGACCGCGAGGACCTATATCGTGAATCTGAAGTACTGCCTGTCCACTGTTGCGATCGTCGCGGCCGGGACCCTCGTCAGTATCGCCCCCGCTACCGCCGACGCCGGCACGAAGTATGTGGCGCTGGGGGATTCGTACGCGGCGGGAGTCGGGATCTCCAACATCCTCGACAAGACCTGCTCACGCTCCGATCGCAACTACGCCCACCTGTTCGCGGCGGCACGCGGTTACAGCCTCACCGATGTCACGTGTGGCGGCGCGACGACCGACTCGGTGACCAGCACCCAGCTCTCCGCCGTCACCGCCGACACCAATCTGGTCACCCTGGGCGTCGGTGGCAACGACATCGGCTTCACCAACATCGTGAAGGACTGTGTGACGGCGGGAACCCTCGGCACGGGATCCGGGACGGGCAGCGCCGTATTCCAAAATCTCGGAACGGGAATCGCCAGCGGTAGTGCCGAGGTGCTGCTGGGATGCAAGAACAAGTACGACGCCTCGATGCCGACCCGGCTGTCACAGGTCTCGGCCAAGGTCGCGAAACTGGTGTCCGACATCAAGTCCCGAGCCCCGCAGGCGCGGGTCGTCCTGGTCGGTTACCCGCACATCCTGCCCGACAACGCGGCCCTGTGCGCCGGGCGGCAGCCGGTGCTGCCCGCCGATGTCGACTGGGCGCGTGACACCGTCGTCGGCGGATTGAACACCATGCTGCGTTCCCAGGCCGGCACCGAGTACTTCAGCACCTACGAGATCTACAACGGGCACGATGTCTGCGAGGCGATCCCGGACCGCTGGGTCAACGGCACCTCGGTCGACAATGGCGAAGGCGCGCAATTCCATCCGAATCAGTACGGGCACGCGGCCACCGCGCAGAAGATGGCAGCCACGTTCTGAGCAATTCGGGCAGACCCAGGTCAGGGCGGTGAGTTCGGATTTACCATGGTCGAGGTCGAAGGTTGGATGCGTCGAGGGGAGCGTGGATGTCCGGGCCGGCACCTGGTTACCCGAGCGCGATACCGGTCGGAGTGGACGCCACGCGCGCCAGTATCGCCCGCGTCTACGATGCGGCGCTGAACGGCAAGGACAATTTCGAGGTCGATCGCCTGGTATTGGATCAGGTCCGCGCGGTCGCCCCCGGCGTCGCCGAATTGGCCTGGGCCAACCGGGATTTCCTGATCCGTGTGTGCCGCTTCCTGGCCAAGGAAGCGGGCATCGACCAATATCTGGATCTGGGCTCGGGCCTGCCCACCACCGAGAACACCCATCAGGTGGTGCAGCGCGTCAAGCCGGATTCGACGGTCGTCTATGTGGACAACGACCCCATGGTGCTGGCCCACGCCCACGCCCTGCTGGTCGGCAGTCCGAACACCTCCATCGTCACTGCCGACATCTTCCGGCCGTTCGAGGTGTTGAAGCATCCCGAGGTCCGCGACGAACTCGACTTCACCCGCCCGCTGGCGATGTTCCAGATCGGGACGCTGCACCACTATCCGTCCGACGATGCCGCCGCCCTCATGCGCACCTACATCGACGCACTGCCCCCGGGTTCCTATGTCGCGATCGCCCATTTCTACGATCCGGAGGCCGACGAGTACAGCGAGCTGGCCCGCAAGATGGAGGAGAAGTTCGTTCACAGTCCGATGGGCTCCGGCCGCTTCCGCACCCGCGCCCAGATCCAGGCCCTGTTCGGTGACCTGCAGATGATCGACCCGGGTCTGGTGCTCTGCGACGACTGGTGGCCCGACGGCCCCCGTCTGTCCCCCCTGAACGCCGTGCGGCACTGCATCGTCGGCGGCGTCGGCTTCAAACGCTAGCCGGTTCGCCGCATTTCGTCACATGGCCGCTCCGTCACCGGGATCCGGAACGACCGGAGCCGGGTAGAGGTGGTGGATGATGAGGGCGGCGGCGAGCAGCCGGGAATCGTTGGGGTCGCTGGGATCCAGGCCGGTCAGCTCGGCTACGCGGCGGAGGCGGTAGCTGAAGGTGTTGGGGTGGACGTGGACCCCTGCGGCGGCGGCCTTGCGGTCGGCGGAGCCGTGGCGGATGTGGGCGTCGAGGGTTTCGAAGAGGTGGGGGTGGCGCAGGATCGGTGCGATGCGTTCGGCCAGGCGGTCGCGAGCGGGGCCGGGGCGGGTGAGCTGGTATTCGAGCAGGAGGTCGTCGAGGCGATAGACGCCGGTGGAGCGGCCCAGCAGGCGGGCGAGTTCGGCCAGGTCGGTGCTCTGCCGCGCCGCGCCGGGCAGATCGGCGCGTGCGACGCCCGGACAGTCGGCGATGAAGACGTCGACGCCGAACTGGTCGGCCAGGCTCGCCGCCACGCGCGCGAAGGGACTTTCGCCGACTTCGGAGAGCGGACGAGATCTACTGGGCAGCAGGGCGATTCCATTCGATCCGTCGAAGGTATTGAGGACCGTCGTCCCGAGCATCGCGTCGAGTGCCTGTTGGAACTGCCGGATCCGGCGGCGGGTGACCATGGTGTCGGCCACCAGGACCAGCGGGTCGGGGCGCAGGTGGAAGGTGAGGACGTCGTAGCGGTCCGCCAGCGCCATGTCGGCGCGCGCCGCCAGTTCCTCGACCGGCGCGCCCCGCAGCAGGGCCGAGCACAGGGCGCGGCGCGCCTCGCGTTCGACCGTGTAGATGGACTGCTCGACGTCGGAGTGCACTTCGGAGATGGTGATGGTGATGTGCATGAGCGCCTCGAGCGCCCGCTGGCCGATCGCGACGATATCGGGCAACTCGTGCGGCTCCGCGGTCGCGGCGACCTCGTCCCAGAGATAGCGGGCGCCGCCGAACAGGCCGGTCATGAGCTGGCGCACGGGGATTCGGTCCTCGGCGTGCCGCTCCACCACCGGGACGACGTACTCCGCGACCTCTTCGGCGGTGATCACGCGCCGCTCCTCGATGGCCCGGATGAACGCCACCGTCCCGGCCAGCAAGCTGGGCATGACATCGGCGAAGTGGTCCTCGGGCAGATTCTCGAGGCCGGGCACCGCGCCCAGTGCGGCTTCGAAGATACCGGCGGCAATCTCCGGGAGCCGCGGCAGCAGGCGGGCCAGGACGGGCGAGTCATCACCCAGTGGGGGAACGAGGGCGAGCATCTGCCGATTGTCACCAAGAACAGACTCGAGCACCAAGGAGTGTGTGCGAAATACCAATCGGCACAGCATCATCCCTGGTCGTCATGACACCAAACAGTTGCTTGGCAAGGGGTGCAGTCACTTTCACTCGATTCCAGGTCGATTAGTTTCGCGAGACCAAATTGCAACGAATTTCTTGTCTCCGAATGCAAAGCAGTTCTTCATCTTTCGCATTGGAGCCAATTCGCGGTTAAGCTCCTGTAGTGTCCCTCTCGACTTCTCGAATGGTGTCAGTGGACGATCTACCGGGGCCCCGAGGATGGCCACTGGTCGGCAATCTCCCGCAATTGACACCCTCCCTGCTGCATCGCCAATTCGACTCCTGGAGCGACGAATACGGGGCGTTGTACCGGGTCGGCATGCCCGGTCGGCGGATCGTGGTGGTGAGCGATCCCGAACTCAATCGGGAGATCCTGCGGGACCGCCCCGGCGGCTTCCGGCGGCAGTCCGCCATCGAATCGGTCATGGACGACATGGGCTCCAACGGCCTGTTCTCCCTGGAGGGCGAGGCCTGGCGGCGGCGGCGCAAGCTGGCCATGCCGGCCTTCAACGCGACTCATCTGCGCGGTTTCCAACCCACCCTGGAGACCATTACCGAACGCCTGCGCCGGCGCTGGGAACGCCGGTCCCCGGAGGATGTGCGCGCCGAATTGACCCGCTACACGGTCGATGTCACCGCCAAACTGACCTTCGACTACGACATCAACACCATCGAAGAATCCGGCGACGTCATTCAGCGCCATTTGGAGCTGATCTTCCCCATTCTGAATCGCCGGCTCGCCATGCCGTTCCCATACTGGCGCTATGTGAAGCTGCCCGACGATCGGGCCCTCGAGCGCGCATTGGCGGCCCTGCGGCAGGATCTGACCGACGTCATCGCCCGTGCTCGCGCGAGTCTCCCCGAGCGGCCCACGAATTTCATCGAGGCGTTGCTGCTGGCGCAGGACGGCCGCGGCTCGTTCACCGACGACGAGCTTTTCGCGGAAGCGCTCACGATCCTCATCGCGGGCCAGGACACCACCAGCAATGCCATGGCCTGGCTGCTCTACCACCTGGCCGGGAAACCCGAAGTGCAGCAGCGGATTCGGGAGGAGATCGCCGAGATCCCGTCCGTGCTGGACCGGCAGCCGTACCTGGAGGCGGTCGCGGCCGAATCCATGCGGCTGCAGCCCACCACCCCCCTCATCGGCTTGGAAGCGATCGTCGACCGGACCATCGCCGGGGTGCACATCCCGGCTGGAACCTGGGTCATCGTCAATGTCCAGCACGCTGGCCTGCAGGAGGAGAACTTCAGCGAGCCACTGGTTTTCGATCCCGATCGCTGGCTGAACGAGGGCCCCGGCAATCACCGGCCCGACGCCTCCACCCCGTTCGGCTCCGGCCCCCGCTTCTGCCCGGGCCGCGGCCTGGCCATGCTGGAGGTCAAGAGCGTTACCGGCATGGTGTGCCGCAACTTCGACATCGCGCTGCCGGCGAATGGCGAACCACCCAGGGACCGTTTCCATTTCGCCGTCATCCCGACCGGTATGCGGCTGGATATCACGCCCCGGCCGGCCCACTGACTCTCGAGCACGAAAGGATCGCGCATGGCGATCAAGCGGCTGTCGGCCACCGACGGCGTCTGGCTGTCCCTCGAATCACCCGATATGCCCATGCATGTCGCATTCCTGCTGGAGTTCACCGTCCCGGACGGGGATGCGGCCCGCTTCGTCCGGCGCTGGCGCGCACAGGTTGTCGCGCCGATCGCGGTGCCGCAGCCGTGGAATCTGGTGCCGGTCGGCGGTCCGCTGACCCGCCTGGTGGCCCTCATGCGCGAGGCCGCCGAGGTCGATCCGGCCGACCACATCCGGACCTGGCAACTGAACCGGCCCGGTGACCGCCGCGAACTCGTCGAGCTGGCCGCCCGCATCCACCGCGAACAACTCGATGCGACCCGGCCGCAGTGGGAGATTCATCTGGTCGAAGGCCTGGCGCCGGACCGCTTTGCCCTCATTCTCAAGGTGCATCACAGCCTGTTCGACGGCGCCTCGCTGATGCGGCTGTTCACCGACACCTTCTCGACGGATCCGGCCGACCGGGACACACCGAACCTGTTCACCGTCGGCCGCGTGAATCCGGATGCACCGCAGCGGGTTCCGTCCGCGAGCCGGTTGCGGACCCTGCTCGCGACGCTGCGGGGCGTGCTCGAACTGGTGCGCGGCATCGGCGCGGCGGGCCGCGACGCCCTGCGCCGCGCCCGCGGCCGGACCCCGGCGCAGCGGGCCTACCAGCAGCCGGCGTCCATCTTCGACGGGCCGATCACCGGCCGCCGGGACCTGTCCCTGCGCCGCTATGACCTCGGCCGGTTCAAGCGGCTGGCCAAGGCCGCCGACTGCACGATCAACGACATCGTGCTCTATCTGGTCGGCACGGCCTTGCGCGACTACCTGACCGAACATGCGGAGCTCCCCGCGCGCCCGCTCACCGCCGGAGTCCCCGTGGACCTGCGGGAAGGCGACGACGACCGGGTGGGTACCCGCGCGGGCATGATGTTCACCGCGCTGGGTACCGATATCGCCGACCCCGCCGAGCGCCTGGCTGCGGTGCGCGCGGCGATCCGCGCCGCGAAACAGGAGATGGCGGGCCTCCCGGCCAATACGGTCATCGGCTACGGCCTGGCCGTCACCCTGCCGTGGATCATGGGACTGACCTGGGGTCGCACCAACACTCCGGCCTCGCATCCGATGGGCATCTCCAATGTTCCCGGACCCCGAAATCCGTTGTACTGGAACGGTGCCCGGCTGGAGTCGCTGTACCCGATCTCGCTGCTCATGCACGGCAACCCGTTCAATGTCACCTGTGTGGGCTACCTCGACGCGCTGCACTTCGGCGTGCTGGGGGCGGCTGACAAGCTGCCGGCGATGGAGCACCTGACCGACGGTTTGGACACCGCTCTCGACGAGCTGACCGCGCTGTTGTTGCCCGCGGAAGAACGCGCGCTGCCGTCTGCGGGGTGAGCCGAAACGACGGCGGGGGAGACGAAACGGCGACGCTCCCGGTCCATTCCGGACCGGGAGCGTCGCGCTGTCCTGGTGAGCAGACCAGGGCGGCAGGGCGAATCAGGACGGCAGGGCGAATCAGGACGGCAGTGCCGACAGTCCGCCGATCGATTCCGCCCACGCCACATAGCGATCCAGACCGTCGCGCAGGGAAATCGTCGGGGCATAGCCGAAATCGCGCCGGGCCGCGCCGGTGTCGTAGGTGCTCGACACCGTGAGCGCCGCGACCGTCCAGCTGGACAGCGGGGGCGCGACGCGCGACCGCAGTCCGGGGATCTTCCAGACGGTGTCGAAGACCGCGATGATGCCGTCCAGCACCGGTTTCGGAATGGTCCGGGTCGGCGGTGCCAGGTCGAAGGCCCTCGCCAGATCGCGGGCGAAGCCCCACAGGTCGACGTCCTCGGCGTCGGCCAGGAAATAGGGCTTCCCGGCCACCGCGTCGGACCGCGACGCCTGCACGCACGCGCGAGCGGCATGCTCGCAGTAGGTGATCGACACCAGCACCGGCTTGCCGCCCGACAGATCGGGTAGACGCCCGGAGCGAATCTTGTTCAGCAGCAGCGTCATCCAGCCGCCCGAGCGCGGCCCCCAGATCATCCGGGGGCGCAGCGCGCAGGTGGTGAAGTCGGGCCCGTTCGCCGCCAGCACCTCACGCTCGGCAATCGCCTTGGTCTCGACGTAGTAGCTCTTCGGGTTGCGCACATAGGGTTCGGATTCGTCGATGCCGAACCGCTCGCGATCGTACTCGGTGGCCACACTCGGGCTGCTGACGAAGACGAAACGGCCCGTGCCGGCGCGTCGTGCGGCATCCATGAGGCGCCGGGTGCCCTCGACATTGGCCTCCCAGAACTGGTGGCGGTGGCCGGTCTCGGCCACCCGGCCGGCGCTGTGGTGCACCACGTCCACGCCCTTGCAGGCCGCGGTGAGCGACTCCGGGTCGCCGAGGTCGCCGTGCACGATCTCGACCTCGGGCAGTGAGCGCAGATAGCCGAGATCGGCGGTGGGGCGGGCGAGTACGCGCACCTGGTCGCCCGCGGCCAGGGCCTGCTCGACGATGTGGCTGCCGAGGAATCCGGTGCCGCCGGTGACGAGGACTTTCATCGCTGTTTTCCTTCACTGTCGTAGCCGAGGCGGGCGCCGGCCCACTCCGACAGCGCCTCGCGGCCGATCTTAGCGTTGTGCCGGATGTCGACCGGGAAGCCGTCGTGCCGCAGGAAGGTGCGGATCGGCGCGGTGATCTCGTGGGACTCGGCCAGTCCCCGCAATTCCCGCTCGATGCGGGGGCCCGCGTCGCGATCGACGCCGGCGCGCGGCTCGTAGCAGAGCACCGGCACCTGCGCGCCGGCCCGGCCGACGCCGACCAGCGCAGTGCGGTGGACATCCGGGTGGGTATTGAAGATCTGTTCGCACTGCACGGTGAACAGGTCCCCGGCGCCGGTGCGTACTCGCTGGGAGATGCGGCCGCAGAACCACAGCCGGTCGTCGGTGTCGCGCCAGGCGAGGTCGCCGATGCGATGCCAGCGGCGCAGCGTGCCGTCGGGGAGCCGTTCGTCGATCTTGGCGCGCGCATCGGCGGCCGGGTTGTCGTGGTAGCGCTGACTGACCTGCGGCCCGGCGGCGACGATCTCACCGATCTCGCCCGGCGCGACCTCCAAATCGTCTGTCCAGACCGGTATTTCGTCATCGGTGATGCGAATGATCCGCACTCGGGTATCACTGTCGGACTCCGGCAGTGCCCGTCCCACGCAGGTGCCGGCCCCGTCCCGGGTCCGCTCCCGCAGCGTCTCGAGCTCCGCCCACTCCAGGGTGGTCAGCGGAAGCGCCTCGGTCGCACCGTAGGTGGTGAAGACCCGGGCCCGCGGTCCGAGCGCGCTGCGCACCGCGACCAGTGCCTCCAGGTTCGCGGGCGCACCCATCGAAATGACCGTGGTGAGGCTGGGCAGCTCGCTTCCGGTCCGGTCCAGATAGGCGCCGAGGGGGCCCAGCAGGGCGGGCGAGGCGGTCAGATCGGTGATCCGGAAGGCGCGGGCCACCTCGACCAGCAGCGCGGGATCGGCCTGCGACACCTTCACCGGATCTACCGGCCCGAGCACCACGTGCGCGCCCTGCATCAGATCGAACAGCCCGAACAGCGGCACTGTGGCCAGTGAGACGAAACCGTCCGCGCGATCGTGCAGATCGGTGACCACCCGCAGCGAGGCGGCGAAGCCCGCGCGGGTGAACTCCACCCCCTTGGCGGGGCCCGTGCTGCCGGTGGTGAACGCGATCATCAGCAGATCCCCGGGTGCGTGGGCGACCGCGACCGGCTCGCCCACACGGCCGCGCTCGGCCAGCTGCGCCAGTGTGTAACCGCCCCAATAGGAGCGAGCGCCCGCCGTGACGTGCACGCGCACCGACCGGAAGGTGCGACGCGCGGCGATTCGGATCAGGTGGGCCTCCGGGACGCCGATGAACGCCTGTGCGCCGACACTGCGGAAGCAGTGCAGCATGCGATTCACGCCCATGCCCGGGTCCACTACCACCGGCACCGCGCCCACCCGGAACAGCGCGAAGATCACCGCGAACAGATCCGGGTCGGGCCGGACCATCACAATCGTCTTGACGCCCTTGGTGATTCCGATCTCGGCAAAGGATCGCGCGTAGGCGTCGATCCGCTCGCCGAGGTCGGCGAAGGTCAGCGCGTCGAAGGCGGCGCTGACGCCGACGCCGCCCGCGCCGCCCAACGGCCGGGTCCGATAGCTGACGGCGGGCAAACCGGCGTACTTCTCGATCTGGCGCGCCAGCAGCAGATCCGGATCGTCGAGTACCGGATTCACGCGGCCCCTTCCACCCGGTAGCTCACGCATCCGGCCATCGGACCCGAACCCGCCGCCAGGAATACCAGCTCGGCGCCCGGCGTCAGTGCGCCCTGCTCCCGAAGCTGGTGGTAGGCAATGGCCAGGCCCGAGCTTCCGGCGTCGCGGTCGCCGGTCATCGCCTGGTAGCCGCGGGCGAATCCGAATTCCTCCGCGAGGCCGCTCGCGAGTCCGGGCACCGGGTTGTTGGTGACCAGAACGGTATTGCCCGTGTCGATTTCGGGCCGATCGGCCAGGTAGCCGCGCAGCGTGTCGGCCGCCGTCGCGGTGATCACCGTCTCGTAGTCCGGCGCGACCTCGACCGTAATCGTCTGCTGCCCGGCACTTCCCATGGCCTTCAGGTCCAGATATCCGGCGACGCCCGGATTCGCGCCCGCTGCCCGGCCGCGCACCGGGGAAATACGTAGCGGGCCGAAACCCGTCTCTCGATCCACCCCCTTGCTCAGCAGCCAGGCCGAACCGACGGTCGCGTACCGGAAGTCGTTCGGCCGGTGGGCGATTCCGCCCGGGTGCGCATCACTGCCGACGACCAGCACCCGTTGCGCGGTGCCATTGGCCAGCAGCGCGGTCGCGGCGTGCACGGCGTTCAGCACCCCGCACGCGCCGTTGCGCAGGTCGAACGAGAAGGTGGAGCGGCCCGATCCCGCCTCGTAGTCCAGGTGCATGCGCAGCCCGAGCTGGATGAGCGCGGAGTTCGCGGGCTCGACCACATTGCCGTCCCGATAGACGCCGACATTGACCAGCACGTCGATATCGCCGGGTTCGATTCCGGCTCGCTCCAGGCATTCCCGGCCCGCGGCCACGGCATGGTCGATGGATCCCGCGGTGGCCGGGGCGGCGCTGATCGCGGATTGTTCGATGACAACAGACATGCTCATCCCACCAGAGAATCGAGAGTGGCCGACATGACGCCGAAGATCATTCCGGAGGCGGTCGGCACCACGCAGATCTTGGAACCCTTCGGTATTTCTCCCCGCGATATGTAGTCGTATATCGCGAGGAAATGCGTGCTGGCACCGGTATTCGCGTATTTGTGCACGGTCGCCAGCCGCGGCGGCATTTCCGCCTCGTGGATCTTGGCGCCGGATTCGGCCAGCTTCTCGGTGAAGGCCACCCCGAGTTGATGGAAGACGATGAAATCGAACTTCTCGTCGGCGAAGGTGGTGCCGCGCTTGACGAGCCGATCGCGGTGCAGTTTCGCCCAGGTTTCCCGGCGCGGGGCCGCCTGCATGGTCATATTGTCGGTCAGCATGATCATGTTCTCGGAGGCGTCGCTGGGCTTGGCGATACACAACGGCGAGAACTCGGCGCAGGTGATCATGTCCACGTAGTGGATGCGGTCGTGTTCGTCCTCGGCGCGGTCCACGATCACCGCGACGGCGGCGTCGGCCAGGGTGAGCGCCGGGAACTGCAGATCGCGCGCGTCCTTCGCCTCGGCGAGTGCGCCCTCGGTGACCGGGGAGATGATCTCCGCCGTCACCACCATGCCGGTGCGCACCAGACCGGCGCGAATCATGTTCTCCAGCAGGTAGATCGCGGTCATGGTGCCGCCGCAGGCATTGACGACGTCGTAGCCCATGGCATGGTCCGCGCCGATCCGGCGGGCGATCTCGTGGGCGGCGGCGGGCTCGAACACCATGTGGAACCCGTCGTGCACCGTGGTGCCGGCGCTGATGATCACATCGAGGTCGGTGGCCTCGTACCGCGAGCGCGCCAGGCAGTCCTGCGCGGCGCGCGCGCCGAGCGAGAGGCTGTCCTCACCCGCGGATCGGTCGACCATGCGCCGGGTGCGGATTCCGGTGATCCGCTCGACTTCGAATTGCCCGCCGCTCGACATTCGGGCCAGTACTTCGTCGGTGGTGTATTCGCGCTGGGGGAGAGCGGCTCCCAGCGCACCGAGGCGCGCGGCACTCACAATCGTGACTCCCGATCGTAATGGGATGGATGGAACCGGCGAGTGGGCCGTCCATGTGAATCGAACGAGGCGAACAGTGGCTCGGTTCGGATTCCACGGACGCTAGAGACGAGCGCCATACGGTGTCAAGGAAACTCGGTCCAGAGAGCGACAGACATCACCCGGAGACCGTGTCATATCGAATACCACTGCTCCCGGAAAACCAATAGCGGCAACGGTTTTTGGCTCCGGAGACAAAGACGAAAGTCCGGTTGCGACGGCATCGAATTCCTGGTTACGCTGGCCGAGACCGGCACCCTTCCGGCAATCGACAGCCGGGCCATCGCCCGCAATCACCAAGAGTCCGCGCGTCGTCGCGCGATCCGGCCCGCCAGATTTGGAGCACCTTCGCGATGACATCCACCGCCACCGTTACGCCGATCGCGCATCGCGCGGCGCCCACCGCGCCCGGCGCGATCCCATTGCTCGGCCACTGGCCGCGGTTCGGCCGCCGGCCCTACCGATTCCTGTCCACGCTCTCGTCGGTGGGACCGGTTGTGCGCGTGCGGATTCCCGGCTACGACACCTATGTCGTCACCGACCCCGAGCTGGTCCGCGAGGCGTTCGTGGCGCTGTCGGACCAGGGGCTGATGATCGAACGCGCCGAGGCGCTGCTCGGTGAGGGCGTGACGGTGCTCCAGGGCCAGCGGCATCGGCGCGAGCGGCGCATGATCGCGCCCGCCTTCGCGAAGTCCCGGATCGCGCGTTACGCGGCGGTCATGACACGGCTCGGGGCGGAGCGCGCCGCGTCCTGGCGCAACGGTGATTTCCTCGCGGTCAACGAACAGATGCACGACCTGGCGCTGCGCACCGTGGCCGGATCGCTGTTCACCGGCGAACTCGGTTCCGAGACAGCCGAACACATCCACCGACTGCTGCCGCCGGTCATGACCCTGCTCTCCCGGCGCGTCACCCGGCCCGCCTGGATCGACCGGCTGCCGCTGCCCGGCAATCGCCGTTTCGACCGCCTGGTGGTGGAGATGAAGGCGGCCACCGGCACCATTATCGCCGCGTACCGCGCCGAGCTCGCCGCGGATCCGGACCTCGATCACGGTGATCTGCTGGATACGCTGCTCAAGGCCCGCGATGAATCCGGGGGTGCGCTCACCGACTCCCAGGTACACGACGAGCTGATCAACTTCCTGGTCGGCGGCACCGAGGCCATCGGGGCGACGCTGGCCTGGGTGTTCCACGAGCTCGGGCAGAATCCCGAGGTGGAGGCCGCGCTGCACGCCGAGGTGGACGCCGTGTTGCGCACGCAGGGGGATCCGCGGGCCGCGGAGTTCGGCGATCTGGCCGAGCTCGAGATCACCAAGCGCATTGTGCTCGAGACGCTGCGCAAGTATTCGCCGTGGCTGACGGTCCGGCACGTGCCCACCCCGTACACCCTCGGAGATATCGAAATCCCGGGTGGCAGCATGCTTTTCGTCTGTCCGGTGGCAGTGCACCGAGATCCCGTCGTGCATCCCGATCCGCAGCGTTTCGATCCGGACCGGTGGCTGCCCGAGAGGATGGCGGACATGTCCAAGGGCGCGCACATCCCGTTCGGCATGGGCGCCCGGCAGTGCCCCGGAAACGTGTTCGCGCTCACCGAGATCGCCCTGCAGGTGGCGACCATCTGCGCCCGCTGGCGGCTGCGGCCGGTGCCGGGTATTCCGGTGCGGGAGACCGTGATCGGCGCGCTGGTGCATCCGGAGAAGCTGCTCATGCGGGCGGAGGCGCGCTGACCGATGGTGCGATTCGTAGTGCGCAGGCATCGTGCGGTGCTGGTCGTCGCCGGGGTGCTGGCGGTGCTCGCCGGACTGGCGAGCACCACGCTGTTCGGCAAGCTGCAGGGTGGCGGATACTTCGACCCTAGTGCGGAATCCAGCACCGCCGCCGATGCGCTGCGGGACCACTTCGGCCAGGGCGCGCCGAACCTGGTGTTGCTCGTGGACGACGCCGGCAGGACCGTCGATGATGCCGAATCCACGCATGCCGCAACGGAACTTGTGCGGCGTCTGCAGGCCGAGCCCGATATCTCCGGGGTGATGTCGTACTGGACCTCGGGGCACCTGCCCGCGCTGCGCGACAAGTCCGGCCGTCAGGGCCTCATCGTCGCGACGATCATGGGCGATGAGATGCGGATCGACCACCGGATCGCCGATCTGGCACCGGAATTCGGCGGTACGCACGACGGGATCGAGGTCCGGGTCGGCGGGTACGCCATGATGATGCACGAAACCGTGCAGCAGGGGCAGCGGGACGTGGCCGCCGGTGAGGCCGTGGCGTTTCCGCTGACCCTGATCGCGCTGCTCGTGGTCTTCGGGACCGTGGTGGGCGCGGCGCTGCCGCTCATCACCGGAACCGTCACCACCATGCTCACCATGGGTGTGCTCTGGCTGCTGGCGGAGTTCACCGAATTGTCTTCCACCGCAACCAATGTGGCTTCGCTGCTCGGGCTGGGCCTGGCGATCGACTACAGCCTGCTGATCGTCAATCGGTATCGCGAGGAGCTCGCCACGGCCGCCGATCCGCGCGCGGCGCTGATCACGACCATGGGATCCGCGGGGCGAACCGTGGCCTTCTCCGCGCTGACCGTGGCCGTCGCGCTGTCGTCCATGCTGATCTTCCCGCTGCTGGCGGTGCGATCGATCGGGTATGCCGGGATCGCCGTGGCGCTCACCGCCGCCGTGGTCTCGCTGACGGTCTTGCCGGCGATTCTGCTGGTGGCCGGCGATCGCATCGACAGGTTCCGGATCGGCCGGAAACGGGTGTCCGACAGCGACTCCCGCGCGCTGGACCAGGGCTTCTGGCATCGGCTCGCGACAATGGTCATGCGGCGGCCGATTCCGGTCGCCACCGTCACGGTGGCGTTGCTGCTCGCCCTGGGGCTGCCGTTCCTGCGCTTCCACCCCGGTTTTCCCGACTATCGGTCCATGCCGGCGGGGTCGTCCGCGCGGCAGGTGGCCGAGACCGTACAGCGCGATTTCGACGCGGCCGAACTCAGCGGACTGTTCGTGGTGCTGCCGGACAGCAACGCCGGGGTCGCCGAGTACGCCGTGGCGCTGTCGTCGCTCGACGATGTCGCACGCGTGGATACCGCGACGGGCAGCTACATCGGGGGCGCGCTCGCGATACCCGCCACCACCGCCCATCACCGGTTCGAAACCGGCGATGCCGCTTACCTTTCCGTGGTGCCCACCACCACCGACCCTCGGACGGTGGACGCCGTCATCCGCGCCGTCCGCGCCACCCCTGCACCGTCGCGGGCGCTGGTCGGCGGGGTGGACGCGGCCAATATGGACGCCATCCACGCCCTGACGGCGCGAGCGCCCTTCGCGCTCGGCTTCGTGGTGATCGCCATGGCGCTGCTGCTGCTCCTGCTGACCGGCAGCGTGCTGGTGCCGGTGCTGGCGCTGATCCTGAGCGCGCTGAGCCTGACCGCCACCTTCGGCGCACTGGTGTGGATCTTCCAGGAGGGCAGGCTGTCCGGGCTGCTCGGGTTCACCCCCACGGGCGACCTGTCGGCGGTGGTGCCGGTCATGCTGTTCGCCGTCGCCTTCGGGCTGGCCATGGATTATCAGGTCTTCCTGCTGGCACGTATCCGTGAGGAGTACGAGAACACCGGGGACGCAACGGCTTCGGTCGCGATCGGGCTGGAGCGGATCGGCCGCATCGTCACCGCCGCCGCGGTCCTCATCTCCATCGTGTTCCTGGGCTTCCTCGCCTCCGACATCACCTTCATGAAGGCCTTCGGCATCGGGCTGCCGCTGGCGGTGCTGGCCGACGCCACCGTGGTGCGCGGATTCCTGCTCCCGGCGACGCTGCGCCTGGGCGGACGCTGGACCTGGTGGGCTCCGCGACCACTGCGCCGCTTGCACACCCGATTCGGGCTGCGCGAAAGCAGCGCCGCGCCCGCCGAAGTCGCGGCCGTCTCCGCCTGACGATTCGCCGCCCATCACTACTTCTCATTCACGAACCGAGGTGCCCGCATGCCCGAGTCCTCCTCCGGCCCCGACCGTTACGACGTTGCCATCATCGGCACCGGATTCAGCGGGCTGGCTGTGGCGATCAATCTTCGCCGCCTCGGCATGGACAACTTCGTCCTGCTGGAGCGGGCCGACGCCATCGGTGGCACCTGGCGGGACAATGTCTATCCCGGATGCGCGGTCGATGTGCCCTCGGTGCTGTATTCGTATTCGTTCGCACCGAATACGGAGTGGACGCGCCTCTACGCGCCCCAGCCCGAGCTGCGCGCATACACCGAGTCGGTGGTGGATCGCTTCGATCTGCGGCGGCACGTGCAGCTGAACAGCGAAGTGGCCGACGCGGATTTCGACGAAGCCGCCGCGGAATGGGTGATCCGGCTGAGCGACGGCCGGACGGTGCGGGCGCGTGCCGTCGTCATGGGGTACTTCTCACTGCACACCGCCGCCATCCCCGACATCCCGGGCCGCACCGAATTCACCGGCGCGCAAATGCATTCGAGCGCCTGGAATCGGGACTTCGAGCCGGCCGGCAAGCGCATCGCCGTGGTCGGTGCGGGCGCGAGCGCCGTGCAGATCGTGCCCGCCCTGGCGCGCACCGCCGGAGGGGTGGTGTCCTTCCAGCGCACCGCCGCCTGGGTGCTGCCCCGCGGCGACCGCCCCATCCCGCCGACGGTCCGGACCCTGTTCCGCCACATCCCACCGCTGCGACTGGCCGCCCGCGGCTTCGTCTTCGCCTTCCTGGAGGCGCTGCACTTCGCCGAGTTCCATCCCCGCCTGGTGCGACTCTACGAGCGAATCTGCCTGGCCGCCTTGCGGCATCAGGTTCCCGATCCCGAGGTTCGCCGAAAGCTGGTCCCCGACTACCGCTTCGGCTGCAAGCGCCCGATGGTGTCCGACGAGTACTACGCCGCTTTCGCCCGGCCCACCGTCGACCTCGTCACCGAGAAGATCATCGAGATCACCCCCACCGGCCTGCGCACCGCCGACGGCGCCCACCACGAAGTCGACGCCATCGTGTGGGCCACCGGCTTCCACGTCCAGGACTCCATCGCCCGCTTCCCCGACTTCCGCACCGAAACCACGTCCACTCGAAAGAAATTCACCGAGGACGGTTTCACGGCCTACCGCGGCATAGCCTTCGCCGGCCTACCCAACCTCTTCGCCGTCACCGGCCCCAACACCGCCCTGCCCCACACCTCCCAATTCCTGGCCATCGAACCCACCGCCCGCCTCATAGCGCGCACCATCGCCCACATGCACACCCACGCCGTCCGCCGCTACACCCCTGCGCAATCCGCCGAACGCGCCTGGGCATCCCGAGCCCGCACTCTCCTCAGCACCCGAATCTGGTCCACCGGCGGTTGCACCAGCTACTTCGTAGACCCCGAAGGCGCCAACACCCTCACCTACCCGGGCGGCACCTGGACCCTCCGCCGCGACCGCCGCCACCTCCGCTTCGAGGACTGGCAGCACCTCTGAACATGACCCCGCTCACCCCGGTGAGACTCCCTATCGGCCTGCCCCAGAACAGAATCTCGCGCAGCGAGCGACGATCCGGGGCAGCGCGCAGGTAGGAATCTGCGGCGGTTCTTAAGCTACAGAGCTCATGAAGAAAGCCTCTCCGGCTTTGGTGCGCATCGGGTAGCGACCCGAAGTAGTCCACTCAGATCACGTGACTAGGTAGTATTGCCCCTGCAACCCATCGAAGGATTTCGTTCTCGCCATTTCCAGCGCTCTCGGCCCGAGGTGAGGAGTATGGTGATGCCCCAGCCATGGGAGACCCCGCAGGGTCAAGCGTGTATCGAGAAGTGGATTGCAGTGTCGATGGCGAAGCTCAACGCCTTCGACGGCTCGCCCGAATTCAATGCTCGAAAACCATGGAGTATCAACCAGTACGGGGTCCTGGAGGGCGGACCACACGGCCCCCATTCCACCCACGCCCCCGACGACTTTCCTGAGCATGGGAACAACAAATACTGGTGGATGTGGGATCACATGGTCCCGGTAGGCCCATTCGGCACGTGGGCCTCCCCCGACTGGGAAGCCGCTCACATCGAATCTATTCAGTCTTTCGTCAAGACGTGCGCTGGTTGAGCCGAAGGAAGATGTCACCGAAAGCCCACCTTCTGCGCGCCGCCTCAGCGGATAGATTGTCGATCCGCCACTGACTCCCCACCTTCCTCATAGTGGCCGCCCTCAGCGGAAGAAGGCCGGGTCAAGGGTAGGCGGAGCCTTCGGCGTAGCCGACGCGAAGCGCCCTCGAGGCGGTCTCCTGGAGCGAGACAAGACCGTCGAGCTGCAGGCAGTCGCCGGGGTCGTCCTTCGGTCCGGCCGGCCCGGTGGGTCCGGCGGGCCCAGGTGTGGACAGGATGATTCCGCCCGGGCGAGATTACGAAACTGTGGATCATCACCCGCGCCGGTGTGTGACGATCTCCTCACCCACCATTGTGCGGATCACCGCTGTCAAAACCCTGTACTTGGTGCACATCAGCGGCGGGACAACGGCGGTCGCGACAGCTGGGTTGGCTGTGATGCGTAATGGCTGCACTACTACAGCAAATCGCCCCCAGTCGTGTCGGCTGGGGCGATTTCGTGATTTCAAGCAGGCTGCGCAGTTTGGCACGGAAGGTCACCAACCTGGCGGCGAATGGTCTTGTGCACACTCCTAGCA
Source organism: Nocardia sp. NPDC059228 (assembly GCF_042754245.1). NCBI lineage: Bacteria > Bacillati > Actinomycetota > Actinomycetes > Mycobacteriales > Nocardiaceae > Nocardia > Nocardia sp. NPDC059228. Next base: position 43,391 of record NZ_JBHZAL010000018.1, read on the forward strand.
ACCTGGTTACGTCAGCGTCCTGGTGTCTTCCAGGCCTCGGATCGAAGGGAATAACACAGGCGGGGTACCGGACTCGGACTCGGCCCGTGTCCGCGCCCACTACGACCGGCTGCACCATGAGCTGACGCTCACGCCGTGCTCGCCCAAGTGCCCGGTGTGGCTGCGCTATGGCATCGTCCCGCGTGGCGTCTCGGACAAGACCGTGCCCGGCCACGCCGAACTCCTGGAACGGGCTCGGCGCAACAGCGTCCGATCGGAGCAGTTGGTGTATGAGCCAGCGCATCGACGGGGGAGGTGTAGTCGATGATGTCGGGGTGCAGGCCGATCTGGATCGCGGTCACGGACATGGGAATGCTCCCATTGACAGGGTTGGGGCTCAACTCTTTTGGGTCCAGAAGGCTAGGGTGTCGCGCCAGCCGTGGTCGGCGGCGGTGCGTCCGGCCCAGGCGATGTAGCCGTCGGGACGCACCAGCAGGGCGGGGCCGGTGTCGGTACGTTCGGCTTGGATGAGATTCGTTGCGACGGGGGCGGTGCCGCGTTCCCGGATGAGGACGAAGCCGGGTGTGCGCTGTAGCACGGTGAGCCGGTCTCCCCGCAGGGGAGTCTCCGTGGCGCGGGTTCCGACCAACGGAGACTGGCCGCGGCCGGACGGGTAGCGCAGGGTAACTCCGGCGAAGCTGCCCGCGATCGCATCCGAGATCGGGCCGAAGCCGAGCACTTTCGGGGCGATACGGTCCCGCATCCAGCGCGCGACGCGCGGTTTCACCGTGACCGCGCGCATCATCGCGCCGCTCTGCCGCAGGACACGGCGGCCGATAGGGTGGCGTTCGGCGTGGTAGGTGTCGAGCACCGCGTCGTTCGCGCCGCCGAGGACGGCGTCCAGTTTCCAAGCGAGATTGGCGGCATCCTGGATGCCGGTGTTCATGCCCTGCCCGCCCATCGGGGAGTGCACGTGTGCGGCGTCGCCCGCGAAAAACACACGTCCGGAACGGTATTCGTGGATCTGGCGCTCATCGCAGTGGAAGCGGGAACGCCAGCTGATCTCGGCCACGCCGACATCACGTCCCATCGCCCGCGTGAGCACGTCCTCCACCTCGCGCTCGTCCACGGGCGCGGAGTCCGGCAGCTGGTTGCGGCGATCCCAGGTCATCGACCGGTACCAGCGGGAGCCGGAACCGTCGCCGTAGGGGACGAGGAATCCGAAGCAGTCGTGCGTGTCGCCGAGCGTCAAAGCCACACCGGCTGGTCCATTGGTGAGCAGCACATCGGCCAGCACCACCGAGGACAACACCGACTTGCCCGCGAATTCCACCCCGAGCAGAGTTCGGATGGTGCTGTGGGCACCGTCGGCGGCCACCAGATACGGTGCGCGCCAACGGGTTGTCTCGGTGGCCGCCGGTGCGTCCTTGTGCTGGGTCGTCGCCGTGACACCGTCGCGATCCGGCACCAGGCCGACGACCTCGACACCGCGGTGGATATCCGCTCCCTGTGCTTCGGCATAGCGGGCCAGGGCCCGGTCGACATTGGTCTGCGGCGTGATCAGCGCGCAGCGGTAACGCGAGGGCAGATGAGTCAGATCGACCTTCGCGCCCGCGAACAGGTTCACCGCCGGTGTGGTGCTGCCCTGCGCGAGTAGATCCTCGGCCAGACCGCGGGCGTCGAGGACCTCCAGGGTGCGAGCCATGGTCGCGAATGCCCGGCTGGCCGGGTTGATCTGCGGCCATCGCTCCAGCACGGTCACCGACCGTCCGGCGCGAGCGAGATCACCGGCGGCCGTCATGCCGGTGGGGCCACCACCCACCACGATGACATCGGCAGAGTTCACAGGCGTGTCCACGACTGCTCCTCGACCGCGGCGATTCCGGGGCAGGCCATCGGAATGTCTTCGGCGTCAGCCGCCGAACCGAGCATTCGATACGCCACACCGAGCAATCGTGCCCGATGCCGCACGAACATTTCGACCGCCCATGCCGCCATATCGCAAGCATGACAGGGACACAGCCAGACATACGCCGGCTTTACGCACCTCACCGCCGATCTCGACCCCGAGACCATCGAGGCCACCGTGCACGCCTACCAGCACAGCAGCATGCAGAAGGGTGTGCACGCACTTTTGCCGGGGTCGCCCGCTTTTGCAGGTAGCAGGAATATCGGTCCGGGGGAGAGAATAGAAGCCTGATGTTATGTGCACCATCAATATTGGGGGTATGTCCCTGACATGCGCCGTGTCCGTTCAGCGGGGTGCCCGAAGCGGGCAGTGCCGTTGTGAATGAACTCTCTGCGCCCTTTGTTTGGAATACGGCAGCCTCCCGGAAACGCTGCCTCGATATTCGATTCGTGACCAGGGGACTCGATGAAACCCACAGTAATGACCAGGCCGGAATCTGTGGGCGAGCCGACCCCCGGCCGCCGCCGCCACGTAGTGGAGTATCCATGACCGATACCACTGCTTCGGTGGCCGAAACGCCGAGCCAGGCTGCGCCGCATCTCTGGGGCTTCGGCATCGACGTGGGCGGTAGCGGCGTGAAGGGCGGCGTCGTCGATCTCGGCACCGGGCGACTGATCGGCGACCGCTTCAAACTCCCGACCCCGCAGCCGGCTACTCCGGAGGCTCTCGCCGAGGCGATCCGCGAGGTGGTGAAGCACTTCCAGTGGGACGCGCCGCTTGGTGTCACCTATCCGGGCGTGGTCAGTGGCGGCGTAGTCCGCACCGCCGCGCACCTCGACCAGTCTTGGATCGGAGTGAACGCCCAAGAGGTGATCAGCGCCGAACTCGGCGGACAGCCGGTGACCTTGCTCAATGACGCCGACGCGGCGGGATTGGCCGAAGTCCAGTTCGATGCCGGCAAGGACAAGGACGGCGTCATTGTGCTGCTGACGTTCGGCACCGGCATCGGTTCGGCGGTGATCCATGACGGGGTGTTGTTGCCCAACACTGAATTCGGTCACATCGAGGTCGGCGGAATGGAGGCCGAGTGCCGTGGCGCCGTGTCGGTCAAGGAAAGGCACGCCTGGAGCTACAAGCGGTGGGCCCCGGAGGTGACGAAGGTGCTGGTCGCCATCGAAAACGCGATCTCGCCCGACCTGTTCATCGCTGGTGGCGGGGTCAGCCGCAAGGGCGACAAATGGATTCCGTTGCTGAAGAACCGCACGCCTGTGGTGGCCGCCGCGTTGCAGAACACTGCGGGGATCGTAGGGGCAGCAGTGGCTGCGCGTGCCGATCCAACGCACGCAACCAGCCCGCTCGGCGGCAGCGGTCGTCTTCGCTGGGTTTGACGGCCTCGACGCCCCCAACTGCAGGGAATTCGTCTCCTGCACCCGCTGCGGTGGGCGGCCAGCCAGGTTCGGACCGATTCATCTCGGTGAGGTTCACTTGCTGCTGGCCTGGTCGCGGTTCCGCAGACTTGGGCTATGACCGAACCCGTTGGCGAACCGAGGAGGTCGACACCGTTCGGCGCGGAGCGCGATCCCGCGCGACTTGTCCTGTTCAGCGACGCCGTCATCGCCATCGCCGTCACTTTGCTCGTTCTGGAGATCCGTGTACCGCCCGGGGCTCAGGACCTGCTGCACGGTCTCATCACCCTCTGGCAGTCCTACCTGGCCTATGTCGTCACGTTCATGTTGATCGGACAGATATGGGTCAATCATCACGTGATGTTCGATCAGATCCGTCGTGTCGATCGGGTGGTGCTGTTCCTGAACACCGTGCTTCTGATGGACATTGCGTTCTTGCCGTTTGCCGCTGCCGTTTGGCCCACGCCTTCGATGAAGGGCACGGGCAGCGCACTGCCGTCGTGTTCCACGGCCTTGCGTTCGAGCTGGCAGCCGTTCTGTTCAATGCGATCTGGGAGTACGCGCGTCGAGACCACCGGCTGCTGGTCGCAACCATCGATACTGCTGGAGCGCGGGCGATCGGCTGGCGATTTCGTCTCGCCCTGGCCTGGATCGGCAGCGGAGCCCTGCTGGGTGTCCTGCTTCCTGTTCTCGGCCTCGCCGTAATCGCCGCCTTCATTTGCTTCTACTGGCTGCCGATCCCGGGCGAGAGTGACAAGGCGAAACAACGGCGATGACCGTGGCGGTCAGGAGCAACCGGGTCATGGTCGGTGCCCGGAGGGTTACGAGTCGGTCGGGCGGTCACAGATCCAGCACGATGTCGCTGTCCGGGCGGGCACAGCAGATCAGTATCTGACCGTTGTCGGGGGCTTCCAGCGGGTCCGGTAGGTAGCTGGTGGCTCCGGCCAGGAGCGGGGTGATGCAGGTGTGGCATACGCCGGTGCGGCATGACCACCGGGTGGGCACATCACAGGCCTCGGCGAGTTCGAGCAGTGATCGCTTTTCGAACTGCCAGCGCGTGGACAGGCCACTGCGGGCGAATGTGACCGAGGGCCCGGTGCCTGGCGTACCTGGTGGTTGATGGGGTGGGGTGCTCGACACGGTGGTCACCCCCGGGTTGATCGGTGTCCGTGTCCCGAATAGTTCGGTGTGGATGCGTGTGATCCCCAGTTTGGTTAGCGCTTCGCCGATATCGGCCATGAAGCGTTGCGGCCCGCATATGTAAGCCGTGGCGGCCGAGGGCAGATCGAGGGTGGCGAGCGTTTCGGCGGTCAATCGGTGGGGCGGAATCCCAGCGGCCGGAGCAGTGTGGAATACGTGCTCGTGGGTGGTGGGTAGTGATCGCAGCAACTGGTGTGCCTCATCGGCGAACGCCTGCTGGTCGCTGTTGCGCGCGGTATGCAGCCACCACACGTCACGGTTGCTGTGGTGGGCGGCGAGTTGGTGCAGCATCGCGAGTACCGGCGTGACTCCGATGCCTGCGGATACCAGCAGCACGGGTTCGGTGCCCGCCGTGAGCACGAAGTCACCGCGAGGGGCAGCGACCTGAATGATGGTGCCGGTGTGCAGTCGAGTGTGCACGTAAGTGCTGACCAGTCCCTCACGTTTGACACTGATGCGGTAGGTGCCGCTGCCGGGTGCGGAAGACAACGAGTAGCTGCGGACGGGCGCGGGGTCGCCCGCACCGGGGAAGCGGAGTGTGAGGTACTGGCCGGGCAGCGCGCTGGACAGGCCGGCTCCGTCGGCTGCCGCGAGGTACACCGAAGTTATGGTCGAGCTTTCGCGGACGACATCGACAACCTTCATCGCACGGAAGCCGTTCCAGCTCGGTTCGACACCGATGGTCGGCGCGGCGGGGCGCTCGCTGGTCAGTAACTCCCGGAACGATCGCCGCCAGCCCGGGCTGAGCGCCGGAATATCGAGTGCCGTCTCCAGGTCGTTCGGATCGCGGTCGGGAAGATAAAGCAGTGCATCGATCGCGGCGACACTCATCTGGTGCGCGCCACGGCGGGTGCGGGTGATCTGGTCGCCGGCCTGAACCCGCCCCTCGGTGATTACTCGGAAATAGAAGCCCGGCCGGTGGTGGGCGACCAGCAGTGCTGCCAATGTCGGTATGCCGAGCCGCATTCCGACGCGAAAGCAGGTGACCCGGGGTTGGGTCACTTCGAACTCGGCCTCTCCGATCCGGTACCGGTCGCCAATGCACACATCCTGGTCGCTGAGCCCTGCCACGGTGAAGTTTTCGCCGAACTGGCCGAACTCGTACCCGGTGTGCCCGAAGTAGTGCTGCCAATACCGGATCGAGTCGATTTGGTACACGAGCACAGCGCGCTGTTCGCCACCGTGGCCGTTGAGGTCGCCCTGGCCATCACCATCGATATTCAGTTTGCGCACCATCACCGAACCACCGACCGGTGATTTGAATATTCCGGTGTGGACCGTTCGTCCTTGCCAGGCAACATCTTTGGGCATACCGACGTTGACCGAGAGCAAAGAAGCCATGGGTTTCGTCTCCGCGGTTGTTGCTGTATTCAAGCTACTCCGGCGGACCGTCATGTCCGAGGCTGTCGCGAATGCTCGGCGTCGACGACAATCGGCCGGATTACGCTGGTAGCCGTACCGGCGGGGCCTGGACGGTGCGACGAGTCGAGCGGGTCGCTCGCGGACCTCACTACGACCATCAGGGCGTCGGAAACGGTTGAGCGACCGACTGCTCGGCCCCATCGGAAGTACTTCGAGCGCGTCCGAGTGGAGGGAGCTGGGTTATGGGACTGTCATGGCAGCAGGGACCATTTTCACCGAGATCGGTCGGCCGGTTCCTGACCGAGCAGCCGCTACCCGAGCGGCTGCTGTTTGCAGAGCCACTGCGTCGCCGCATGCGTGTGCGGTTCGGTGACGAGTGGATCGCCGAAAGTGACGATGTGGTCCTGCTGCACGAGCCGGGTCACTATCCGGTGGCCTACTTCCCGCTCGATGGCGTCGAAGATGGTGTCTTGCGGCAGACGGATCGCCGAACACAGCACCACGATCTCGGCACGACGGCCTGGTTCACCGTGACGGCGGGAGACCGCAGCGCCGAGCGGGCCGCCTGGCAGCACATCGAGTTGCCCGACTACGCGAGCGAGTTGCGCGATCGCGTGGCCTTCGCTTGGCGTGCAATGGACGCCTTTTACGAAGAGGACGAGCGGATCGTCGGCCATGCCGCCGACCCATATCACCGTAACGACATCCGCGCCACAGCACGACATCTGGTCGTCCGCGACGGGCACCGCACCATCGCCGACACCAGCCGACCAGTGGTGCTGTACGAGTCGGGATTCGCGCCCCGCTGGTATGTGCCGAGAAAGGACGTCGACGAAACGGAACTGACACCCGTGGATGGTCAAACCTTCTGCCCTTACAAGGGCCTGGCCAGCTACTACGACATCGGCGAGCACCGACGCGCCGCATGGTCGTACCTGGATGCATGGCCGGAGGTAGGTCGCGTACGCGGGTTGGTGTCGTTCGAGCCCGACAAGATCGAGGTCTACCTCGACGGCAATCGGCTCCAACTCGAACCTGGCCAAGCGGTCGTCGCGCACGGCATCGACCGCGGTCTGGAACCCGACGAGATTCTTGCGCGGCGATAAGCCGTCGACAAACGAACCAGCCGCGCGACCAACGTGGCAGCGTGTCCTTCACGTCCGTTTCAGCGGCGCGTCGCGGTGCTGGTGCAATGCGTCGGGCCCCATGGAAACGGGCAGCTGTGGTCTGCTTCCGCGCCGAACCCTCTGGGCCCGAACGGCGCTCGACGCAACAGCATCTGATCGGAACGGTTGGTGTGAAGCGGAGTGTGCAGTGCCAACGAGAAAAGCCCCTCCCGTTCAGCATCGCTGCTGTTGGAAGGGGCTTTTCGTGGTGCGCCATCAGGGACTCGAACCCCGAACCCGCTGATTAAGAGTCAGCTGCTCTGCCAATTGAGCTAATGGCGCGTGTCACTCCCAGGGGGCTTGGGCTTTCGCTTGGGCCGCTCTGCGGTGCGAGAAGAACATTAACAGGGTGGAGTGCGGAAAGTGAAATCGGGTGTCTGAGCTGCGGGTTTGTGAGGGGTTGGGGAGTTGTTAACGCGGCGGGGGCGATTACGGATGTTTCGGACGAAGCCCCTGTGGGCGGGACGCTTGGTTGGAAGCCGGGGTGGTTGTGACTGCCAGGGCGGGGTCTCGGTCGGACGGGGTGGATCGAACAGGCGTGGTCGGGGCCGGGAGTTGTGCGGTGGCCGGTTGTGCACCGAGATGTGAAGCGGGGTTGTGATGAGTGACGGTCGGGGGCGGCGACGGCTGCTGGGTGCCGGGGCGGTGGTGTCCGTGCTGGCGTTGGCGCTGGTCGGGTGCTCGTCGGGGGATAAGGGTCAATCCTCGACGGTGGCAATCGATTCCAATCCCATCGGCGAGCTCATGAAGCCGAAGCTGATCTCACCGGTGAAGGACGGCGACAGGGGGGTGTCGCCGGGGGAGCTGACGTTGAAGGTGGAGGATGGCCGGCTCACGACCGTGGCACTGACCAATCCGGACGGCAAACCGGTGCCGGGTGAGCTGGCGGCGGACGGCCGTTCGTGGCGGCTGACCGAGCAGTTGGCGTTCGGGCGCACCTACAAGTTGAGCGTCGACGCGATCGGCCTTGGCGGCACTACCAATTCGACTATGAGTTTCACCACTATCTCGCCCAATAACCGCACCCACCCGTACCTGTTGCCGGCGGAGGACGATGTGGTCGGTATCGGCCAGCCGGTGGCCGTGCAGTTCGACGAGAACATTCCGGATCGCAGGGCCGCCCAGGCGGCGATCAAGATCACTACCACGCCCGCGGTGGAGGGTGCTTTCTACTGGGTCAACAATCGCGAGGTGCGCTGGCGGCCGCAGAACTTCTGGGCCCCGGGCACCAAGGTCGACATCGCGGTGAACGCGTACGGCCGGGATCTCGGCAACGGCCTGGTCGGCGACAGTGACATCCACTCCAGCTTCACCGTCGGCGACGCCACCGTCTTCACCGCCGACGACGACACCAAGATGGTGACCGTCCAGCGCAACGGCGAGGTGATCAAGACCATGCCGACCTCGATGGGCAAGAACTCCACACCCACCGACAACGGCGTCTACATCGTCGGCGACAAGTTCGACAAGATCATCATGGATTCCTCCACCTACGGCGTCCCGGTGAACTCACCGGCCGGCTACCGCACCCCCATCGACTGGGCGACGCGGATCTCCTACTCCGGCATCTTCTTCCACTCGGCCCCGTGGTCGGTGGGCGCACAGGGCTCGGTCAACACCAGCCACGGCTGCCTGAATCTGAGCCCGGCCGACGCCAAGTGGGTGTACGACAACGTCAAGCGCGGCGACATCACCATCGTCAAGAACACCGTCGGCGGCACGCTGTCCGGTCTGGACGGGCTGGGCGACTGGAACATCCCGTGGGAACAGTGGAAGGCCGGCAACGCCGACGACAACCGCTGATCGCGGGCGCGCCGAAGGGGCATCAGCGGGTTCGCTGATGCCCCTTCGGACGCGCTCGATCTCGGAGTGGGAGGTCAGCCGATGGTGCCCGGCCCGATGCCGCCGCCGCCATTGAGGTTTCCGCAGCCCAGTCCTGCGAAGCCGGAGAGCGCCGCGGCACTGCCGGCGACGGTGCAGCCACCGTTCTTCGCGGAACCCGTGGTCGCCGAACCGGTCGCCCCGCCGAGCTTGAAGCCGGAGGAGCCGGTGACCCACGAGGACATCACGTCGCTGGGGTCCGGGCCGGGGTCGTCGCTCGGGTCGGTGGGCTTGGTCGTCGTGGGGGTCGGCGTGGTCGCAGTCGGGGTCGGGGTGGTGGTCGACGGCGTCTGAGTCGTCTGGGCGGCGTCGGTGAGGACGATGTCCGCCGATGCGACGGGTGCGGCGGCGATAACAGCCGCAACGGCTAGCAAAGTGGTTACGGCACAACGATTCACGTGCGAATATCCTTCGGATCGAGCATGGATCGGGGCCCCGACTCCCCGGTGTCCAGAGCAGTCTACGAAGATCGCGTGACCCGCGCCGCAAAATGCGACACACTGGTGTTTCTGTCACACTCCGAGACGCGCTCGATCAGACTCCGATGCATGCCACGGCCCGCACCGGAGCGCCGTCCGCACCGGGCAGGTTGAGCGGGAACATCGACACCTCGACCCGCTCCCCGGCCTGCTGCGCCGCGAGCACCTCGCCCAACCCGGTCAGATTCTCGGCGATGACCGCGTGCGCCCCGCACAGAATCCGGTGCACCGGGATGTCCTCGGTGGGCGTCGGGTCGACACTGAGCGCGTCGATCCCGACCGTCCGTACGCCCGCCGCGATCAGATACTCGGCCGCCTCCACGGTGAGATGCGGATGGTTCAGGTACGTGTGGGTGCCCCAGTGCCGCGACCACCCGGTGGCGATGAGCACGATCTGCCCCGCCGCCACCCGGTCCGCGAAGTACTCGCGCCCGATCACCCCGCCCGCCCCGGCCGCCCGCGCGTCGATGACCACGCCCGGACCGGTGAACCGGTCCAGTGGCAGCTCGTCCAGCGCCGGCAGCGAGTCGTCGATATGCCGCGGCGCGTCCACGTGCGTGCCGGTCTGCGACCCGAGATCGAGGTGCAGCACGTTCACCCCGTCGACGGCCACCGTGAGCGCGGGCCGGATGGTGACCTCCGGATCGCCGGGATACACCTGCATACCGGACCGAACCGGTACCGAAAGATCGATGATGCGCACTTTCCGCCTGCCTCCCTGTGGATTTCACGCGATGATGACAGTCAGCAAGATCGAATACAGTCGCCGATGAGGAATTCGAGAATCGCTATGTCTGCCATACATATTGCCGTGTTGAACCGCAGTACCGTACTGACCGACGCGCAGGTTTCTGCCGTGGTCCCAGCATTGCAGACGCAGGTGCACCGGGATTGGGCCCCGGTGTGGGGGAGTGACGCCGACCTGAGTTTCGTGGCGACCGGCGCGCAGCCTCCTGCCGGCGCCTGGTGGCTGGTGGTCTCCGACGACTCCGATCAGGCCGGGGCGCTCGGCTATCACGACCTCACGAATGAGGGTCTGCCGATGGGAAAGGTGTTCGCGCGCAGCGACATCGACGCCGGCCTGCAGTGGACGGTCACGGCCAGCCACGAGCTGCTGGAGATGCTCGGTGACCCTGATATCAACCTGGCCGCCTACGTGTTCTCCACCGCCACCGCCGGACGCATCTACGCCTACGAGGTCGCCGACGCCTGTGAGGCGGACCAGTACGGGTACGCGATCAATGGAATCCAGGTGTCGGACTTCGTCTTTCCCGCCTGGTTCGAGAACTTCCGCAAGGCGGGCAGCACCCGGTTCGACTACGGCAATCACATCAACGCGCCGTTCCAGCTGCTGCCCGGCGGATACATCGGCGTGTTCGACATCAACGGCGGGAGCGGTTGGCACCAGCTGACCGCGGAGAGCAAGCCCGCGCAGTACACCATGCGGGCCCGGGTCGGCAGCCGCCGGGAGCGCCGCCGCACGCCCCGCGACCAGTGGCTGCTCAGCGAAGTGCGGTGAGATCCGCCAGTTTCCGGCGGCCCGGCCGCGGCAGGGAGCTGTCGCGACCGGTCAGTGAGCCCGGGCGTCGAGCAGCCAGCAGGCGGCGGTGAAGCGGGCCTCGTCGCCGTGCACGAAGGGTTCGAAGGCCGCCCGCACGGTCTCGATGACCCGCTGCCGGGTGGTCTCGTCCACCTCGAGCAGCGCCAGGCCGACCGGTGACCGCGGTGCGCGATGGCCTGCGACAGGCCGCCGCCTGTCCGGCCCCGAGTCACGCGGAATGCCCGACCTTCCGGCATCTGCCGGGCGAGGTCATGGCGGGCCGGATCGCCACCATCGACGCGCTGACCCCGTGACAACCGCTGTGCCGCACCGCATCTGAGCGATCCCACTGGATGGCGGAGCGTCATTCCGTCTTGTAGCCCGGATGTACGCCCGGGGTCAGTCCATGATCGGCGGCCAGGCGAACCAGCAGCCCGGACAGCTGTGCTTGTTCCTCCGGCGTCAGCGACCGGCACATGTGCTCCTCGGCCTCGCGGGCGACCGCGCCCAGTTCGACGAGGGTGGTCCGTCCCTTCGCGGTGAGGAACAGCGAATGCTGCCGCCGATCGTCGGGATTGCGTTTGCGCTCGATGATTCCGCGTTCCTCGAGCTTGTCGGCGAATTGGACGAACCGGCTGGGCGGCATGCCCAGTTCGTCGGCGAGCTCCCGCTGGTTGCGGCCCGGCTGGACGATGAGCATGCGGAGCAGTCCGGCCTGCGCGGGCGTCAGGTCCAGGGTGGCCGTGCGCTCGGCGAATCGATTGGCCGCGTAGGCGCCGATCTGGGCCAGCAGGAACCCGACGGCCGTCACGCCGCGCTGCGGCGCGACCTCGTCTTTCGCATCCATGGCGCAATAGTAGCAGCGGCAAAATAATAGACAGTTGACAATCATTACAGTCTGTAATCATTATTTGGTCAGCACGGTTCGCCCAGAGATTGAGGATCACCGCTGATGAGCACCGCCATCGCTCGCACCAACCCCGCCGTTCTCGTCCCCGTCGCCGCGTTCGCGGCGCTCACCATCGCCTACGTCGCCACCAATGCCCGCACCCCGCACCCGGACGCGAGCGGTGCGGACGTGCTGGCCTACACCACCGCGCATGCCGGGCTCATCAATGCCGGAGCGCTGCTGCTGGTGCTGTCCGCCGCGCCGCTGGCCATTGCCGCCGGGCTCATCCAACGGGTGCTGCGCGGTCCGTCCATCGCCACCATCGGCGGTGCGCTCGCCGCCGGCGGGCTCACCTTCAGCGCCCTGTTCTCCTGGGCCGGCGGGCGGCTGAACGATGCCGCCGCACCGGAATTGGCACGCGCGATCGCCGATCTGGGCTTCCTGTCCGGCGGCCCGGCGTACGCGGCCGGCTTCGGGCTGCTGGCCGTCGGCATCGCGATTCCGGCGCTGCTGGAACGGACGCTGCCGACCTGGCTGATCTGGTGCGGACTGGCCGTCGCCGCCGCGGCCGCGCTGTCCACGCTCGCACTGATCGTCTCCGCGTTCACCTTCCTGCTGCCGGTCGTCCGCTTCGGCGGTCTGCTCTGGCTGATCGCCGTGGCGGTCGTGCTGTCCCGGCGCTGAACCGCCCGCCGCTCTGCCGATTCACCTGCCGCTCAACCCGATTCACCGAGTAGCGCGCCGATCGAGCGGCGGTGGCCCACCCCGGGTCACCGCCGCTCAATGTTTCCGGCGGCCGGTAACTTTCGGCGGGCATGTCCCGTCATATGGGTATGAGCACCGAAGACCGGCCGGACGACGCGTTCACCGGAGCCTGGCGGCGGCATCGCGCGTACGTGGTGGATCTGGCCTTCCGGCTGCTGGGCGATATCGGCGCGGCCGAGGACGCCGCGCAGGAGGCCTTCACCCGGCTGGCCCGCATGCGACCCGGTGAGGTGAGCGACGAGCGCGCCTGGCTGACCGTCGTCACCAGCCGCCTGTGCCTCGACGAATTGCGCAGTGCGCGAGCGCGTCGCGAGCAGGCCGGTGATCCGGGACAGCTGGAGGCCGAGACGCCGGTCGCGCATTCCGTGCCTCTGGATCCGGTCGATCGCATCACACTCGACGAGGAGGTGCAGCTGGCGCTGTACCGCATGCTGCAACGCCTAGCACCCGCCGAGCGGGTGGTGCTGATCCTGCACGATGTGTTCGCGGTGCCGTTCGAACTGGTCGCCGACACCGTCGGCCGCCCCGTCGGCACCTGCCGGCAGCTGGCGCGGCGCGCACGGATCAAGATGTCGGAGGCGCAGCGGCCCGACGGCCCGGTGGCGCCGGCCGAGCATCGCGCAGTGACGGAGCGGTTCATCGCCGCCTGTGCCGGTGGGGATCTGGACGAACTGCTGGCGGTACTGGATCCGGAGGTGTGGGGCATTGCGTCGTTCCGGCCGGACTCGCCGATCGTGGCGCGGCCGAGCCAGGGGCCGGAGATGGTGGCCGCCAATATGATCGCGTTCTGGGGGCCGGGGATCACGCTGGTCACGCACTCGGCTTTCGGACGTCCCGCCCTGCTCGCCTATCGGGATCGGGAGCTGTTCGGTGTGCTGGTGCTGACCATCGCGGGCGATCGGATCGTGAGCGTCGAGGCGACGGTGGACGTGTGAGGTAACTTTCCCGGCGTCCGTCCCGTCTTGAATGCATGACTCACAACAGGATTCGTGCCCGGCATGGAAAATTCGCGGTAGCGGCGCTGCTCGGGATGATGCTGTCCTGGAGCGCGCCGGCCGCCCACGCGGATCGGGCGGACGGCGCGGACCGGTATCTCGGCGTCTGGAACTACGATCAGCCCGACCGCGCGAATGCCACCGATATCGCTACGGTCGGCCAGTACGGCATCAACCCGCTGACCTTTCCTCAGGTCGGGACCGTGGAGTTCGCCCGGGGCACGGACGGCGACATCACCGGCCACACCGATCAGGGCTGTACCTGGCATTTCCGGGTGAACGGTGACGCCCTGGATCTGGCCGGCGCCGATCAGTACTGCTTCAACAACGTGATCGGCTCCGGCTACAACATCTACTACTGGCACGTCACCATCCGCGATGGCCACGAGCAGGAGGTGGTCCGCGCCAACAGCTATCTCCCGTACGGCACTTTCGATTTCGAGCTCGCCAACGGCAAGCGGACCCGCGCCGACGCCGCCGACCCGGGCGACGCGGCCCGCTTGTTCACCGGCTCCTGGGCGTACGACCCCACGAATCCCGCTTACCTGAATAACCTCACCTCGCCGGGGTACAAGCCCAAAACCGGTGTGGTGCACATCGATTCGAGCGACGGACAGCTGATCGCCCATACCGGAGACGGCTGTTCCTGGACCCTGGACGGCCATGGCAATACCGCCGAACTCGCACCCGCGGATCAGACCTGCCGAACGCCCGGCGGCACCGTCGTCATGTCGTTCTGGTCGATGGCCAGCGACGGCACCCACCTGATCTCCGTCATGAACAGCACCGACCCGGAGAACGGCGAGTACTTCGTCGGCAGCGGCAGCTCGACGCGACAGCCCTGACCCGCCCGACTCCGTCCGGCCCGCGGGCTAGCGGACGGCGGCGACGGCTTCCTTGGCGAGGGAGGCGACCAGCGGATTGTCCACTGCGGCAGCCTGATCCGGCTTGGTGGTCAGCACCAGGATCACCAGTGGCGCGGCGCCGCCCGCGGGCCAGGTGACTGCGATGTCGTTGGCGGTGCCGTAGTCGCCGCTGCCGGTCTTGTCGGCGGTCTTCCAGTCTGCCGGGAGCGCGGCGCGAATGCGGGCATCGCCGGTGGTGTTGGCGAGCAGCCACGCGGTCAGCTGTGTCCGTTCGGGTTCGGCCAGGGCGTCGCCGAGTACCAGTTTGCGGTAGTCGTCGGCCAGGGCGGCCGGGGTGCTGGTGTCGCGTTCGTCGCCGGGGATATTGGTGTTGAGCTCGGTTTCCCAGCGATCCATGCGGGTGGTCTGGTCGCCGATCGAGCGCAGGAAGGCGGTGACGGCAGGCGGCCCGCCGAGCAGCTCGAGGATCTGATTGCCCGCAGTGTTGTCACTGTGGGTGATGGCGGCGTGGCAGAGTTCGGCCACGGTCATGCCGGTATCGACGCGGGTGCTGGTGATCGGCGAGTTCGCCACCAGCTTGTCGGGGGTGAAATGGATGACCTGGTCGAAGAATCCGCTGCTGAGCGGATGCGCGTGCAGCAATGCGCCGCAGGCCAGCGGTTTGAAGGTGGAGTCGAAGGCGAACCGTTCGTCCTGCCGATAGCCGATGGTCTTGCCGGTGCCGGTATCGATGGCGACCACGCCCGCCCGGGCCCCGTGCTGCTGTTCGAGCGCGCGCAGCGCCGCGGTGTCGGTGACCGCGCCGGCGGTGGTGGTCGGTCCGCTCACCGCCGCTCCGGTTTTCGAGTCGCTGCCGCAGCCGCCGGCCAGCGGGGCCAGGAGCAGGAGCGAAACCAGTGCACCGTATTTCAGGGTCGACAAAACAAGCCTCTCAATCATTTTCGAGTGCTGAAGGGGTATTCGGCTCGCGCCGTGTGAAATTGGAAATGAAGGAAATCAGTGCGGGGCGCGCAGCATGCGGCCCGCGGCCTGCACGGCCGGCTCGGAACTGCCCGCATCGCTGATGAAGACGGCGAAAGCCAGATCGCCGTCGATGCCGACGAACCAGCCGTGCGCGTGCTTGTCGTCGATGTACTCGGCGGTGCCGGTCTTGCCGAGCAGACCGGGAATATCACGCAGTTCCGTGGCGGTGCCGCCCGTAATCGTTTCCCGCATCATGGATTTCACCTGATCGGCGATCCCCGGCGGCAGCGCGGGCGACTGCCTGTCGGGCTTACCGGGCCGGCCCTGGACGACGGTCGGCGGTCGGACCGTGCCCTGCGCCAGCGCGCCGGCCAGCAGCGCCATGCCGAACGGCGAGGCGGTCACCTTGCCCTGCCCGATGCCCTCCTCCACGCGCAGCGCGGGCGTGTCGGCGATGGGCACCTTGCCGGTGACGGTGGTCAGTCCGGGCGTCACATAGTCGATGCCGAGCCCGAGCTGGGCGGCGGCATTGGCCAGCCCGTCCGGTGCGAGCTGGACCGCCAGCCGGCCCATGGTGGTGTTGCAGGACTTGGCGAAGGCGGTGTGCAGCGGCACCTGGCCGAGGTCGAAGTTGTTGTCATTGGGGATCTCCCGGCCCTCGATGTTCTCCTTGCCGGGGCAGGCGACCATGGAGTCGGGAGTGACCTGGCCGGCCTGCAGCGCGGCGGAGACGGTGACCGTCTTGAAGGTCGAGCCCGGCGGGTACAGCCCGGTCAGCCCGATCGGGCCCTGCGCGTCACCGGCCGCGTTCTGTGCCATGGCCAGCACGTTTCCGGTCGACGGTTGCACCGCGACAATGGCCGCCGGTGTGGTGATCGGGGCCAGTGCGGCCTCGGCGGCCCGCTGCAAACCGATATCGAGGGTGGTGTGAATATCGGTGACCGGCTTGGGATCCGGGCCGCCCACTCGCTGCGTGCCGTCGCTGCCCTGGGCGCGCACGGCCCAGCCGGCGGCGGCGTCGGCCTGCTGCTGCCACAGGTCGGAGAGTCCCGAGAAGGTCGGGGAGGACAGGGCCTTGTC
Source organism: Nocardia sp. NPDC059228 (assembly GCF_042754245.1). Classification (NCBI taxonomy): domain Bacteria; kingdom Bacillati; phylum Actinomycetota; class Actinomycetes; order Mycobacteriales; family Nocardiaceae; genus Nocardia; species Nocardia sp. NPDC059228. The sequence continues at coordinate 59,871 of NZ_JBHZAL010000018.1, forward strand.
GACGGACAGCAGCCGGGTCTGCTGGGCGGTGGTCACATTCGCGAGGTTCGTGAGGGCGGCTTGGACGGTGGCGTAATCGGATTCGCGCAGGGTGACCGCCGTGATCGGTTTGCCCTGGGCCGCGGCCAGATCCGATTGCAGGCTGGCGACCGTGACATCCGGTGCGACCGGTTGCAGGGCCGCCGCGACGGCCGCCGGGTCGGCTCCGGGCGCGACGTTGACCAGCGTCACCACCTGCTGGGTGAGCAGATCACCGCCGGCGCTGTCGAGGACCTTGGCGGGGTCGGGGTAGACGAGGCTGTAGGACAGCGGGCCGACATCGAGGCCGGGCGCGACGGTCGCGGGATCCCAGTGGATTTTCCAGTCGCCGCCGGACTGCGTGGCCCGGCCCGAGGTGATGTACGTCCACTCGTTCTTGCCGTCCTTGCCCAGCTTCCAGGTAGCGGCCAGCGTGAAGGTGCCGCCCTCGTCGGTCTTCTCGACCTTGCTCGCCGCGAAATGCACCTGCTCGCCCAGGCTCTCGTAGAGCGGGCCGAGCGTGGCGGAGGCCTTGGCCGGGTCGCTGGTGGCGTTGGCGGCCGCCGGTACGTCGTCGCGGTTCAGGGCGTCCGCGAAGCCGTCGACCGTCTTGGACAGCCCGGACGTGGCATCCGATCCGGAGCATGCCGTCGCCGTGACCAGCATGGCCGCGGCGCAGACACCGGTGAGGGCCTTCCTGCTGAACTCTGCCATGACAGCCACCCCAACATGGATCACCGGTGGCTGTCCAAGACCAACACGGATGAGAACCGATATAGCAATCGATATCGTCGCAGCGTGCGGGGTGTCGAACGGCTGCGTCACGGGCGGTTGACGGACCGATCGGGGCACCGGGAATGCTGGGGGAGTGGACGAGATCTTCCGGACGGCCGGTGTCGAGGGCCGGGTGCATGCCCGCTGTTTCGACTGTGACGGCGAATTCGGCTGGGCCGCCGACGAACCGGTGGTGTTGTCCTCGGTGGTGAAGGTGCCGCTGGTGCTGGAGTTCGCGCGGCAGGTGGCGGCGGGGCAGCTCGATCCGGCCGATCGGGTGCGGGCCACGGCGGCGGACCGGCTGGGCGGGGTCGGCACCGCGGGCTGTCACGACGATGTCGAATTCAGCCTGCGCGACGCCGCCTACTTCGCGCTCACCGTGAGCGACAATACCGCCGCCGACCTGCTGTTCGATCGGGTCGGCGTGGAGAACGTGCGGTCGCTGGCGCGGGAGCTCGGGCTCACCGGCACCCGGATCATGGGCTCGCTGCGCGACATCCTCTACAGCATGGCCGAGGACATCGGGGCGCGTGACCTGCACGAATTCGCCCGGCGCTACCCGGAATCCAGCGCGGCGGAGGTGTTCGGCTCGCGTGCGGTGGATCCGCTGCGCACCACGGCCGGGACCGCGCGGGATATGACCCGGCTGCTCTGGCTCATCGGCGAGGATCGCGCGGGTTCGCCCGAGGCGTGCCGGTTCGTGCGGGATCTGATGCGGCAGCAGGTGTACGGGCATCGGCTGCCGTCGGCGTTTCCGCCGGGCACCGACATCTGGTCCAAGACCGGGACGCTGCCCGGGATCCGCAATGAGATCGGGGTGGTCGGGTATCCGGATGGAAGCCGGTACGCGATCGCGGTTTTCACCGTGTCACACAGCCTGGCCGGGCGGCAGCCCGCGGTGGATCGGGCGATCGGCGCGGCGGCGCGGCTGGCCGTCGAGCGCATCGATCACGGCCGGCCCGCGACCACGTCCCACGGCCGGCGCTGCGGCGTGTCTTGAATCGGGGCCGGCCGGGACGCGCCGTCACCCTGCACGACCGTGACGATGAGGTCGGCGAGTTCCCGGACCAGCGGGTGCGGGGCGGCGGTCGGCCAGGTCAGGGCGAGCCGCCAGCTCAGGGTGCCCTCGGGCAGCGGCCGCCACACCACGCGTGGCTCCTTCTGCGCCACCAGGCCCTGGTCGAAGGCGACGCCGCGGCCGGAAAGCACCATGCCGAGCACGAATTCGGGATTGCGGGCGTGCTGCACCGAGGTGGGGCGGAAACCGTGCTCCCAGCAGGTGCGCAGGGTGGCGTCGTAGAGGCCGGGCGCGGCGGCGCGCGGGAAGATCACCAGTCCGTGCCCGGCCAGATCAACCAGGGTGAGGGCGGCTCGCGCGGCGAGCGGGGAATCGCGCGGCAGCACCACGCCCAGCGGGGTCTCCACCGCCGGGCCCGATTCCAGGCCGACGACATCCACCGGGTATTGGAGCAGCCCCGCGTCCAGTTGCCGATCGGCCAGTAGCCGCACCTGCTCGGCGGTGGTCAGCTCCTGCAGGTCCACCCGCACCTGGCGGCTCTCGAACGCGGTGAGGATGGCGGCCAGCACGCGGCCCGCCAGTTCGGGCGGCACGCCCACCCGCAGTGCGTCGATCTCACCCCGATGCGCCTTGCCGACCAGGGATTTCGCCCGCTCCCAGCGCGCGATCAGGTCCCGCGCCTCCACCAGCAGGATCTGCCCCGCCTCGGTGAGCTCCACCCGCCGGCTGTCGCGCTCCAGCAGCCGGGCCCCGATATCGCTCTCCAGCTTGCGGATTCGCTGGCTCAGCGCCGGCTGGGCGATCCGCAGCCGCTCGGCCGCCCGGCCGAAGTGCAACTCCTCGGCCACGGCGATGAAGTAGCGCAACTGACGCAGCGGATCCATCCCACCGACGATATCGGTTTCCTTATCGCCGGGTCAGGCCCGGGCGCGCACCTCGAGGATCTGCAGGCACCGCCCGATCGGCCCGCGCTCGTCGTGCAGCACGGTCGAGCACATCCCGACCCCGTCCGGCCCGATCGACGTCTGCACCGCCAGCCCGATCCACTCGCCCTCCGGCAGCCGGAACAGGTCGATCGTCAGGTCGGTGTTCAGGAACGTCCACTGATGCGGATCCAGCTGCGCCCCAATACCATTGGCCACATCCGCCACCGAGAACACCCGCACCAGCGGTGAGATCTCCTCCCCTTCGACCACCTCGACCAGGGGCCGCACCCACACCCGCCGGGTGACGTCGTCACTCTCCACCGCCCGGATGTCCACCGACTTCACGTACCCGACATCCCACCCGTCCGGCACGCCCCACCCGATCTCGGACGCCTCCGGCACCGCCGGCAGCGGCGCGTCGGCCGTATGCACCACCGACGTACTGTCCGACGTGGCAATCCGCCACGCCGAAGCCTTCGCCACCGCGCGCCGGCTCCCATCCGCCTGCGTCGCCACCAACTCCGCCCCCACCAACTCGACCCGCCTCCCCGGCCGCTCCACCCACGCCCGCACCTCGACGTCCCCCACCGGCACCGGCCCCAAAATCTCCATGGTCAACCGGGCCACCCGCGCCCCCGCCCGAGGCGCACACCGCTCGACCGCCCGAGCCAGCAATGCCGAAGGCGGCGCCCCATGCTGCATGGAAGCCGCCCACACACTCACCGTCGACCCAGTAGCCCCAAACCGCTCGAACCCCTCGTCCCCCACCCCCTGTGCGACGTAATAAGCCTTGGTCCCCGCCTCCTCCAACTCCGCCCGCTCCACCGCTGTCACGTCATGCATCTGCGTCACCCAGCCAACGTATCAGCCCACGTCCAACCCACTAGACGCTGTACGACAAACACTTGATTCCGCTGCGCGGTGAACGCAGCGCGGGCGCAATTGGAACGCGAGGGCGGCGGTCGATTCCCGAGGTCGTGGGGGTCAGAGTTTGTAGCCGATGGCGCGGAGGAGGTGGTGGCGGTCGGTGCGGTCGGTCTCGGTTTCGATCCCTAGGGGTGGTGCACCGTCGACGACGCCGATGATGCCGCGGCCGAGGGAGGTTTCGGCTATGAGGACTTCGACGGGGTTGGCGGTGGCGCAGAAGATGGTGCAGAGCTCGGGGATGTGGCGGATCGCGTTGAGGACGTTCACGGGGTAGCCGTCGCGGAGGAAGACGATGAAGGAGTGGCCGGCGGCCAGGGCTGTCGCGTTCTTGGTGGCGAGGTCGACGAGGTCGTCGTCGTTTCCGGACCACCGGATCAGGCGGGGGCCGGAGGCTTCGCAGAAGGCCAGCCCGAAGCGGAGTTGCGGGCCGGTGCCGACGAGGGCTTCGTGCATGTCCTCGACGGTCTTGATGAAGTGGGATTGCCCGATGATGACATTGAGCTCATCGGGATTCTCGATGGGCACCGCTGTCAGTTCCATCGGGCTATCGTCCCTCGTCACGCGGCCGGGGAACAAGATCAGGGAGCTGTCGGGGTGGGAATTCGGGCGAATTCCCACGGTGACAGCTCCCTGAACTTGTTCGGGCTGGGTCAGGGGACCGGGTCGGGTTCGGCGGCGGGGATCGCCTCGGCGGCAGGGATGGATTCGGGGACCTTTTGCTTGCCGAGGATCGAGTGGCGGCGGCTGTAGGTGAAGTAGATGACGACGCCGAGGACCATCCAGATGACGAAGCGGAGCCAGGTTTCGATGGAGAGGTTCAGCATCAGCCAGAGGCACGCCAGGGCGGCGAGAATGGGGATGACTGGGACGAGCGGTACTCGGAAACCGCGCTTCAGGTCGGGGCGGGTGCGGCGGAGGATCGGGACGCCGAGGGAGACGAGGACGAAGGCCACGAGGGTGCCGATATTGACCATTTCCTCGAGGGTGCCGAAGTCGACGAAACCGGCCAGGAGGGCGCAGACGACGCCGACGATGACGGTCAGGCGGACGGGGGTGCCGTGCTTGCCGGTGTGGGCGAGGCTGCGGGGGAGCAGGCCGTCGCGGGCCATGGCGAACAGGACGCGGGTCTGGCCGAGGAACATGACCATGACGACCGTGGAGAGGCCCGCGAGCGCGCCGATGGAGATGATGTTCTTCACCCAGGTCGCACCGTGCAGGGCGAAAGCGGTTGCCAGGGTGGCGTTTCCGCTCGCGAGCTCGGTGTAGGGGACCATGCCGGTGAGGATCAGCGAGACGGCGACGTAGAGCACTGTCACGATGGCCAGCGAGCCGAAGATGCCGCGCGGGACATCACGCTGCGGGTTGCGGGTCTCCTCGGCGGTGGTGGCGACCACGTCGAAGCCGACGAAGGCGAAGAACACCAGCGAGGCCGCGGCCAGCAGGCCGTACCAGCCGAAACTCGTTCCGCCGGAACCGGTCAGGAAGGAGAACAGCGACTGGTGCACGCCACCGGCCTGAGCGGAGGGCTGCGACGGCGGGATGTAGGGGCTGAGGTTGGACGCCTTGAAGTAGGTGGCGCCGACCACCAGCACGAGCGCGATCACGGCAAGCTTGATGGCCACCGCCACGGCCGAGACCCGCGAGGACAGTTTGGTGCCGGTGGCCAGCAGCACGCCGACGATGGCGATGATGACCACCGCGCCCCAGTCGAACGAGACGGATCCGACGTGCGCGACCGGATTCACCAGGCCGCCGAGCACCTCGCCGAGATACTGCGACCACCCCTTGGCGACCACCGAAACGGCAAGGGCGAACTCGAGAATGAGGTCCCACCCGATGATCCAGGCGATGATCTCGCCGAAAGTGGCGTACGCGAACGTGTACGCACTGCCCGCCACCGGCACGGTCGAGGCGAATTCGGCGTAGCACAACGCCGTCAGCCCGCAGGCGATGGCCGCGAACACGAAGGCCAGCGAGACCGAGGGTCCCGCGACCGTGCCCGCGGTCCGGGCGGTGAGCGTGAAAATGCCCGCCCCGATGACCACCGCGACACCGAAGATGGTGAGATCCCTCGCCGTCAGATCCTTGCGTAGCTTGGAATCCGGTTCATCGGTATCCCGGATCGACTGCTCGACCGATTTGGTGCGGAACACTCCGCTCGCGAACGCCACTTGTCGTCTCCTCTCTGAAACTACGGTGCGGCGATCAGAGGGCCCGCGGGATGGCGTCGAGACGCCGCTCCGCGAACCTGTTGGCCGCCGCTCCGGTGCCGATTCCCTCGGCCTTGGATTCCGCGATGATGTCGCGGCAGCGGTCGAAGATGCCCCTCACCGCATCTTCGACCTCGGCCGGCGCTGCCTGGCGCAGCTCACCGGCCACCTGAACGAGCCCACCGCCATTGGCCACGAAATCCGGGACCCAGGTGATGCCTCGCTCGTTCAGGGCGTATTCCACTGCGGGCGTGGCCAACTGGTTGTTGGCGGCGCCGCAGACGAGTTTCGCCTCGATGGCCTCGGCGCTGGACGCGGTGAGCGTGCCGCCGAGGGCGCAGGGGGCGTAGACGTCGACCGGAGCGGTGGATACGTTGCTCAACAGTCGGACCGACGGATTGTCCTTCGAAATGCGTTCCAGCGCCGCCTCGTTCACGTCGGTCGCGCAGACCTCCGCACCGTCGGCGAGCAGCAGCTGGATGAGTTCGCGGCCGACCTTGCCGACACCCTCGACGCCGACGGTGCGACCCGCCAGTGTGGGTGCGCCCCATACGGATTCGGCGCCGGCGCGCATGGCGTTGAACACGCCGAGCGCGGTGAGCCGGGCACTGTCGCCGGAACCGCCCGCCGCGATGCTGCGGCCGGTGACATGGCTGGTGTAGCGGCCGATGGAGTCCAGATCATCGGTGTTGGTGCCCACATCGCCCGCGGTGATGTAGCGCCCGCCGAGGGATTCGACGAACCGCGCGTAGGCCGCGAACAGCTCCTCGCTCTTGTCGAGGGCCGGATCGCCGATGATGACGGCCTTGCCGCCGCCCAGGTTCAGCCCGGCGGCCGCCGCCTTGTAGGTCATGCCCCACGACAGTCGCAGCACATCGTCCAGTGCCGCCGCCTCCGAGGCGTAGGGGTACATCCGGGTGCCGCCGAGCGCCGGGCCCAGCGTGGTCGAGTGAATCGCGATGATCGCCTTGAGTCCGCTCTTGTCGTCCTCGCAGAACACCACCTGCTCGTGGCGCCGGGCGCTCAACTCGTGCGAGCGGCCGAAAACCCCTGCGTCGGTGTGCATTGCGGTCACAATCGATTCCTTTCGTGGACGCCGCTTGTGGCGGCTGGGTGGTGGCCGCGTGGTGGGCGGCCGGGTGTCGTGCCCGGATTCCGGGCACAGGTCACCGCGGTACGGCGGCGGGAACGATGCCGCCGTACCGCGTCGGGGATGGAGTTGGGAAGGGTGAGCGGCCCGGGTCAGCCGTCGAGGCCGAGCTCGCGCAGGCGGGCGCGGTAGAGCTCGACATTGCCGAGCTTCACGTCCTCGTAGCCGCGGACCAGGTCGGGCAGGGCCGCCGCCTCGGTGGCGGTGGCGTAGCCGTCGGTGGTGAGCCCGTCCGCGAGGCGGCGGACCAGGTCGGTGTAGTGGGACAGCAACTCCCGCTCCACCTTTCGGACATGGGCGTAGCCGAAGGGGTCGAGCTTGGTGCCGCGCAGGGACTTGCCCTTGGCGAGCAGTTTCAGGGCCACATGGGATTTGGGGGTGAGGCCGATCTTCTTCTTGCGGCCGAGGGCGCGGAGCACCGGGGGATGCAGCTTGTAGGTGAGGTTCTCGCCGCCGGGGACCTGGGCCCGCACCTCGTCGAGGAAGGCCGGGTCGACCAGCAGGCGGGCTACTTCGTACTCGTCCTTGTAGGCGGTGAACTTGTACAGCCCGCGCGCCACGGCCTCGCTGAACTCGGTGCGCTCGGTGACCGCGCGCTCGGCGCTCCAGGCGGCCTGAACGGTGTCGATGTAGCGGCGGGCGACCTTGGCGTTCTGGTAGCCGATCAGCTCGGCGGCCCGCAGCTCCACCAGTCGCCGGACCTCGCCCTCGAAGCTGGTGCCCGCCAGCAGCTCGGCGGGGGCGACGCGCGGAGTGCGCTGTGCCGCAGCGGTATCGGTGGCAGCCGCGAAGGCGGCCGGATCCGCGATGGCCACGCGACCCCAGCGGAATGCCGCGATATTGGCCGATACCGCGACCCCGTTGATGGTGATCGCCTCTTCGATCGCCGCGGCGGGCAGCCGCAGGCCGCCGGTCTGGAAGGCCGCGCCGACCATCAGGAAGTTGGCGGCGGCGGTATTCCCGAACAGCTGCTGCGCGGCCGCCAGGGCATCGAAGCCGAACTGCGAATCCGACACCGCCGCAAGCCGATCCAGTAGCGGACCGGTCTCCGGGTAGGTGACCGACTTGTCGTAGACCATGTCACCGGTCGGGGTCTGGCTGGTCGAGGCGACCACGACCGTCGCAGCCGGATTGCCGTACTGCAGGTTCTTGGGATCGGCGGCGGTCAGCAGATCGATGGCCATGATGCAGTCCGCGCTGCCCGGGGTGAGCCGGTTGGACGGCTCCAATTCCGTTGTGGAGAACCGCAGGTGGGACAGCACCGGCCCGGCCTTCTGGCTGAGCCCGATCTGGTCCAGGCTCTCGACCGCGTACCCGGCCCGCAGCGCGGCGGTGGCCAGCACCTGGTTCACCGTCACGATGCCGGTGCCGCCGATGCCCGCGATGAGCACGTTCTGCGTGCCCAGCGGAGCGCCGAGTCCCGGATCGGCCACCGTGGGCGGCTCGGCCGCCTTCCGGCGCTTCGGAGCGGCCGACTTGGAGCCCTTGCGCCCCTTGGCATCCGGGGTCAACTCCACCGTCACGAACGACGGGCAGTCGCCGTCCAGGCAGCTGTAGTCGGTATTGCAGGAGGTCTGGTCGATGCGCGTCTTGCGCCCGAACTCGGTCTCCACCGGCTGCACCGACAGGCAGTTCGACTTGGTGCCGCAGTCGCCGCAGCCCTCGCACACCGCCTCGTTGATCACCACGCGGGTATTGCGCACCGGCAGCGTGCCGCGCTTGCGCTGGCGGCGGGCGTCGGCGGCGCAGTGCTGGTCGTAGATCAGGACGGTGACGCCCTCGATCTCGCGCAGCATCTTCTGCGCCTCGTCGAGCCGGTCGCGATGCCACAGCAGCGTGCCCTTGGCCAGGGCTTTCCTGTTGTGCCGCTTGGGATCGTCGGCGCAGATGACGATCTGCTTCACGCCCTCGACGGTCAGCTTGTGGGTCAGCTTCGCGACCGTCAGCCCGCCCTCCACATCCTGCGCGCCGGTCATGGCGACGACCTCGTTGTAGAGCAGCTTGTAGGTGATGTTCACCCCCGCCGCCACGCACGCCTGGATGGCCAGCTGCCCGGAGTGGAAGAACGTCCCGTCGCCGATGTTCTGGAACAGGTGCGGCACATCGGTGAACGGCGCCTGCCCGATCCACTGGCTGCCCTCACCACCCATCTGGGTCAGGCCGGTGACCGCGCTGTCGCTGCGCCCGGACAGGGTGACCAGGGTGTGGCAGCCGATGCCGCCACCGCCGATCGAGCCCTCGGGCAGGGCGGTGGAGCGGTTGTGCGGGCAGCCGCTGCAGAAGTACGGGGTGCGCTTGGCGGACAGCACCTCCAGCGAAAGCGCCGGCGGCGGAGCCTTCTTCAGCTCGACCCGCTCGCGCAGCACCCGCCGCAGCGGGGCCAGCAGCCGGCCCGCGGTGAGCTCGCCGTCGAACGGCATGAGCGGCAGGCCGTTTCCATCCAGCTTGCCGAGGATCCGCGGGGCACCGGCGGTGCCGTACAGGATTTCGCGGATCTGGGTCTCGATGAACGCGGTCTTGTCCTCGACCACGATCACCTGCTCCAGCCCCCGCGCGAACTCGGTGACCCGCTGTGCCCCAACCGGATACGGCATCCCGATGCGCAGCAGGCGAATGCCCGCGCGGTGCATGGCCGGCTCGTCCACACCCAGATCGACCAGCGCCTGACGCACCGCGTCGAAGGTGGTGCCGGTGGCCGCGATGCCGACCCGCGCGTGCGCCGGATCCACCTCGATGACGTCGAGATCATTGGCCGTCCCGAAGGCGCGCACGGTGGCCCAGCGCGGCCCGTACAGGTCGGCCTCGGCCAGCACACTGTCCGCGGGCGCCGCCATCGGCCGCTGCCGGTAGGCGAAAGTCTTTCCCTCCCACTGCACTTCGGGTACCGCGATGGGGAGCTCGGCGACCGAGGAATCCACCGTCCACGCGCCGTCGGCGACATCCGCCACGATCTTCAGGGCCACGATGCAGCCCGAGGCCCGCGACAGCGCCACCCCCTGCATGCCCATGGTGATGATCTCGCGGGCATTGCGCGGGAACAGCACCGGCACACCCATGGCCGCCAGCGACCGCTCGCTCACCGCGGGCACGGTCGAGGACTTCGAGGCCGGATCGTCGCCCACCAGCAGCAGCACGCCGCCGCGCGGATTCACCCCGTACATATTGGCGTGCCGGATGGCGTCGGTGGCCCGGTCGACGCCGGGCCCCTTGCCGTACCACACACCGACGACGCCGTCGTGCGTCGCCGTCCCGGCGGGCAGATCCGCCTGGCTACCCCACACCGAGGTGGCGGCGAGCTCCTCGTTGAAGCCCGGCACGAAGGCGATGTCGTGTTCGGACAGCACATTCGGCATGCCCAGCAGCATCTTGTCGACCCCGCCCAGCGGGCTGCCCTGATACCCGGACACGAAGGTCGCGACCCGGTGGCCGGCGCGCATATCGCGGACATGCTGTTCCACCAGCAGGCGGGCGATGGCCTGCACACCGGTGAGAAGGACCGGGCCTGCGCCGGACCGGTAGCGGTCGGCGAGGTCGTAGGGCGTAGCCGGTTCGGCCTGTCGGGCAGGCGCGCAGGCAACGTCGGTCATGAACAGTCACCACACTCTCCACAGCCCAGATCGTGAGCTGCAAACCAAGGGACCAAAGCGATCGGTGCAGCGAAATCTGCCGTGATGTGTGATCTGTGTCAACAGATGCGCGAAAAGTTGATCAGACTGCTCAAAAGTGATCTGGAACACTGTGACGTACGTAGCATTTTGCTCGAGCGTCCACGCGGAAGTCCGCTCGAGTGTCCTCGGTTCGTCATTCGGCGGGCTGGCTCGTCAGATGCTCGACGAGCGGCAGCGACCGGTACTCGACCGGAGTCGCGAGGGCCAGCATGGTTTCGGTGTGCTTCACGCCGGGAATCGCGTGCACGCGCTGGATGATGGACAGCAGATCCGGCTGGGACCGGGCCGCGATCCGCACCAGCAGATCTCCGCGCCCGGTCGTCGCGTGCACCTCGAGCACGTTCGGGAACTCCCGCAATGCCTCGACGATGTCGTTCATCTTGTTCTGGTTCAGCTCGATGCCCAGGAACGCGTGCACCGCGAACCCGATGGCCTGCAGATCCACGTCCGGCGGATACCCCCGCACCGCGCCGGACGCCTCGAGCCGCTTCATCCGCGCCTGCACGGTGTTGCGCGCGATCCCCAGCCGCTGCGCCAACTCCAGAATCGGCACCCGCGGATCGGCCGCCAACTCCGCGAGCAGCGCGGAATCGAGACCGTCGATCTTGATGCTCATGCCGCATTGTCGCACAGCGGCAGGCCGGGGCCGGCGGACCGGAACCATCGCTTCGACCCGCCGGCCGTGGCTCAGTTCGGGCCCAGGACCACGGCATTGCCGTCGCGATCCCCCGTCGAGGGCCGTTCGCTACGTGCCATTGCACCGCGCAGGGAGGCGAGCAGTGCGGGGGATACGGGGACGATCAGGTCCACGGTGCGATCGGCCGGGGTGCCCGCGGAGTGCGGTCCGCCGACCCGGGTGGGCTCGTTGAACGACAGCTCGCGATGCAGGGACGCGAGGTTGAGCAGCTCCAGGGCCTGGCCCGGGCGTTCGGGGGCCGAGTGGTCGATCATGGTGGAGCGGATGATCAGATGACTCGAATCCTGCTGGGGGAGGACCAGTTCCAGCAGGCGGGTCTGGCAGGGCCATTCGCACAGGCCGGAGGTGAGTACGTGCCAGAATCCGCCCGCGGGGTCCTCCTGCGGATCGGGGGGACGGCGGCGCAGGGTCACCTCGTTGCGGTGCTCGTGCCCGGCGATCCACAGCACCACATTGCCGAAGCGGTGCAGCAGCGCCTCCAGATAGGCTGCGAGGTAGCGGGTTTCGCCGTCCGGGTCGGGTGTCGAGTTGGTCAGCATGCCCAGACCGTGGTGGGAGGCGATGATCATGGCGCGGTCCCGGTTCCCGGTCCGGACGATCGCGCCGTCCTCGCCGCGATACGACGAGTGCGCCGCGATCAGCTGATCGACCAGCCAATCCCATTGGCGTGCACCGATACTGCCGGTGACGTGCCCGGCGGGGTGGGTGGAGTCCAGCACGATCATCCGCACACCGGGGACGGCATCGTAGCTGTAGTAGGTGGTGCCCTCGATCAGGTTCTGCTCGGTGAAGCCGTGGCCGCGCGGCTCGGTGGGGCTGTCCAGATGGGCGCGCACGTATTCGGCGGGAAAGGTCACCGGTTCAGCCCACGGATTCCGGTGCGGCCGAACCGGATTGTGCCCGGCCGGAGATCTCCGCCGAGAGCTCTTCCAACGTGCGGCCCTTGGTCTCCGGGGCCAGCGTGGCCGCGATTGCCAGGCCGATGACACTCGCGCCCACGAACAGCCACAGCACGTGGTGCAGACCCCACGACTTGATCAGCGTGGGCAGCCACAGGGCGCCGATGATCGCGCCGATCCGCGACACCGCGGTGCCCAGGCCATTGGCGGTGGCGCGCACGGCGGTCGGGAAGACCTCGCTCGGATAGACCAGGTTCACGATGCCGGGGCCGGAATTGGCGAACAGCACCGCCGCGCCGAGTAGTACCACCAGGCCGGTCAGTCCCGGGTTCTGCCAGAGCGCCAGCACCGTCAGGGCGAGGAACATGCCTATGAAGCCGACGATCAGCAGCGGACGGCGGCCCACCCGGTCCACCAGGGCGACACCGGTGAACGCGCCCGCGACGCCGACCAGGACGATGATCAGCGAACCGGTGTAGGTACCGGTCGTGCTGGTCGTGACCTGCTCGAGGATGGTCGGCGTGTACAGCGTGATGCCGTAGTACGACAGCGTGTACATGAACCAGAACCCGCAGCAGAAGAACGCATAGCGCAGCAGCGGCATGGTCAGCAGCGTGCGCCACGGCGAATCATGCTGCGGCGCAGCGGGTCCGGACAGTCGTGCGGTGGCGTCGCCGAGTCCGGTGAGCACGGCGTTCGCCTCTTCGGCGCGGCCCTGGGCGGCCAGCCAGCGCGGGGATTCCGGGATGCTGCGCCGCATCCACAGCACGATCAGCGCGAACACCGCGCCCAGGACCAGCATGACGCGCCACATGGCGTCGCCGAGCGGGAGCAGGGCCAGCGCGAAGGCGTAGGTGGTCGCCGCACCCACGAACCAGGTGGCGCCGAGTCGGCACATGAGGCTGCCGCGGCGTTGGGCGGGCGCGTATTCCGCGAGCAGCGAGGTGGAGATGGTGTAGTCCGCGCCCAGGGCCAGGCCCAGCAGGAAGCGGCAGACCAGCAACTGCCAGGCGTCCTGGGCCAGCGCGGCGACCAAAGCGAAGAAGACGAACCCGATGAGGTTCACCAGGTACATCTTCTTGCGGCCCAGCCGGTCGGTGAGGCGGCCGAAGACCAACGCGCCCACGAACATTCCGACCACCGCGGCCGCGGAGAGCGCACCGGCCATGAAGGTGGACAGGTGCCACTGCTTGGTGACGGTCGGCAGCGCGACCGCGATCACCGTGATGTCGAAGCCGTCGAGGAACATGCCGGCGGCCGAGAGCACGGTCACCTTGCGGTGGAAGGTGGTCAGCTTGGTGGAGTCGAGGACTGAAAAGGCATCGCTGGACACGATGGTCCTTCCTGGAAGATCGAATTGCTCAATCGTTTTAGCAAAGGTAGAGGCGTCGAAGCGAGCACTCGCACCGGACGTTGTCGAGAGTTCAGAGCGCGGTCATCCGAGTTCAGCCTCCGTTCGCTAGTGTTTCTCTCCGTGGTAGCCGGGAGCGAACCGATCACGCAGCGCGATGTGGCGATATCGCTCGGAGTCTCCATTTCGGCGGTCAGCCTGGCACTCGCCGGGCGGCCCGGCGTCAGCGACCAGCTGCGAGAACGCATTCTGCAACGCGCCACCGAACTCGGCTACCGGCCCAATGCCTCCGCGGTCGCCCTGCGTACCCGGCGCACCCGGGTACTGGGACTGCTCATCCGCAACCTGCGCAACCCGCACTTCCTGGATGTGATCGACGGCTTCGACGAAACCTGTTCCGCCGCGGGCTACGACGTCATGGTCGGCTCCTCGCGCTACGACGCCGGCCGGGAGCGGCAGCTGCTCGACGCTTTCCAGCATCGGGCCGTGGACGGGCTGGCCATCGCGCCCATCGGCACGAGTCCGTATGCGCGGGAATGGCATTCGGTCACCCGGCGGCCGGTGGTGCTGCTCGACACCGCCGATCGCGAGCAGCCCGGGCTCACCATGAGCGTGCGCTCGGACCAGGAGATCTCGGTCGATCTCGCGGTGCGGCATCTGCTCGGACTGGGACACCGGCGGCTGGCCATGGTGGTGGCGCCGCCGGAGAAGTCCCCGGATCCCGAACGGCTGGAACGCTTCCGGCAACTCGGCGCCGAACTCGGCTTCACTGCCCTCCCGGTGACCACCGAACTCTCCGCCGACGCGGCCCGCCCCGCCGTCACCGCGGCCCTGCGGGCGCACCCGGACGAGCGGCCCACCGCATTCATCACCAACAGCGACTACATCGCCCACACCGTCTACCTGTCCGCCGCCGACTGCGGGCTCCGTGTGCCCGAGGACGTTTCGGTCATCGGCCACGACGACCTCCCCACCTCCCCCTCCCTGTCCCCGGCCCTGACCACCCTGGCCGTGGACCGCCACGCCATCGGCTGCCGCGCCGCCACCCTCCTGATCGACGCCCTCCACTCCCGCCCGATCGACCAGCCCAACATCGTCGTCCCGGTCCACCTCGAGATCCGATCCTCAACCGCCCCACCACCCCGAACCACCTAGATCGCACCGCGCCCCGGCCCGGCCGGCAACCGCCGCTGACCCGGATCGGATCGGTCTGCATCGGCGACCGCATGGCCTACATCAACCCCGACGAATGCACCGACTGCGGCGCCTGTGAACCGGGCTGCCCGGTCGAGGCCATTTACTACGAGGGCTATGCCGGATGGGCAGGAGGAGTTCATCGCCGAGAATCGGCGGTTCTTCGACGAGCCACTGCCCGGCCGCACCGAGGCGCTCGGAGCGCCCGGCGGGGCCTTCCGATCCGGCAAGGCGGGCGTCGACACGCCGTTCGTGGCGGCGTATCGGAGGTAGGGCTGGGGGCAGTCCGGCGAATCCCTTGTGGCAGAACGCGGTACCCGCCGACGGCATGCCGGTGACCCCCGTATCGGGACCCTGCCGCTAACGCGAGTTCCCGGGACCCCGATGATCTAGAGGTGACACGTGCGCGGCGGGATGCCATGAAGACCAGGTCAGTGGCGATTCTCGCGATGGGCGCTGCCCTCGCGGCGGTGGCCACCGGGTGCGGGACCACCACTACCTCCGCGGGCCCCAGTTCCACGGCCCCCACCTCGGCTCCCGCCGCCGCCCAGCAGTCCGACGCCCCGGCGGGCAGCGGCCACGGGCTCTGCCTCGACATCAATTCCGACCTCGCCCGTGAGGCCATCGCGCGGCTGTCGCCGCCGCCGGTCGGCGGGTGGAAGACGGGTCAGGCCGCCGATGATCAGATCTCCGCGGGTTGTGCCGGGGTGCTGTCCTGGATGACGGTGAATTCCGACACCAACCACCCGTACACCCACGTTCTGTTCTTCACCAACGGCACATATCTGGGGACGGCCACCCCCAACCCGTACATGTACACGATGGTGACCGGCAAGACCCGCACCTCGCTGTCGC
The DNA here is from genome assembly GCF_042754245.1 of Nocardia sp. NPDC059228. Classification (NCBI taxonomy): domain Bacteria; kingdom Bacillati; phylum Actinomycetota; class Actinomycetes; order Mycobacteriales; family Nocardiaceae; genus Nocardia; species Nocardia sp. NPDC059228. Next base: position 75,558 of record NZ_JBHZAL010000018.1, read on the forward strand.
TCACCTACCACTGGCTCAACGGCAACGACCCCATGTGCTGCCCCCAGGGCGGACCCAGCGTGGTCACCTTTACTCTCACCGGCACTACTGTGAAGGCCGACGGCCAGCTCCCGCCGCACAATTGAGCCGTCCGTCACCCGAGGAGACGTCCCGCGTGCGAGTTGGAATCCTGTCCTTCGCGCTGGTCGTCGCCACCGCCCTGCTGACCGCCGACACCGCGGCCGCGCCGCCGCGTCCCGCCCCCATCGCGGCGGTCGGCGGCCGGCTCACCCCGCCCATGGGCTGGAATTCGTGGAATTCCGGAATTCCGCTGACCGAGCAGAACATCCACGAGGTCATCGACACCATGGTCGGCTCCGGCATGCGCGACGCCGGATACCGCTACGTGAATCTGGATGCCGGATGGGCGGCGCCGAAACGCGACGCCGCCGGGAACCTGCGGGCCGATCCGCAGCGGTTCCCGCACGGCATGGCCGCGCTCGCCGACTACGCGCACGCGCGCGGCATGTATCTGGGCCTGTACTCGAGCCCCTACAACGAGACCTGCGGGCAGACGCCCGGCAATGCCGGGCGCGGGCACGAGACCGCGGATGCGCGGACCTTCGCGGCCTGGGGCGTCGACTTCCTCAAATACGACTGGTGCCGGGCCGACACCGACCTCGCCGAGCAGGTGCCCGCCTTCGCCGCCATGCGGGATGCCCTGCGCGCCAGCGGGCGGCGGATCGTCTACAGCATCAACCCGAACAGTTCCGGCAACCTGCACGCGGGCGGGGACTACGACTGGTCGGCCATCTCGGATATGACCCGCAATACCGCGGATCTGATTCCGCTGTGGCACAACGGGTCGCCGGATCAGCATCTGGCCACCCGATCCGGGCGCGGCCTGATCGGTGTCACCGACGAGCTGGGGGCCGCCGAACCGCTGGCCACCCGCTCCCGCCCCGGCTACTGGAACGATCCCGACATGATGGTGGTCGGGCTGCCGCTGACCGAGTTCATCGGCGCGCATCTGGCGGGCTATCCCGCCGATGTCCTGGCCGGGCCGTTGACCACCCGCCAGATTCTGGAACTCGAGACGTCGTTCGATCTGTCGCCCGAGGTGGTCGGCCGCCTGCGTGATCCGCAATTCAGCCTCGATCCCGAGGAGCAGCGCGCGCACTTCTCGCTGTGGGCCATGCTCGCCGCGCCGCTGATCGCCGGCAACGATGTGCGTGCGATGTCCGAGCAGACCCGCGCCCTGCTGACGAATGCCGATGTCATTGCCGTGGACCAGGATTCGCGGGTGGCGCAGGCGACGCCGCTGCCGGGGGACGGGCGGATTCTGGTCAAGCCGCTCGCCGGCGGCGCGGTGGCGGTGGCCGTGTTCAATCCCGGCGATCGGGCGGCGACCATCGAAACCGGGCTGGCCGCAACCGGATTGCGGCAGGCGGAGTGTTACTCGGTGCGCAATCTGTGGACGCACACCGACACCACGACCACCCGTGCGCTGCACGCCGCCGATATTCCGGCGCACGGTGTGGCCATGTTCGAGGTCGGTTCCGGCTGCGCGGCAATTCCATCCGGAGAGTAGACAGTAGAACTATCCGATAGTTACGCTATCCATTATGGATGCCAGCACTGAGCCCGAATCCGCCGCCGAACCCGGCCCCGCCTCGGGGGTCAGCAGGCGACGGCTCCTCACCACCACCGGAGTCGCCGCGACCCTCACCGCGGCGGCGGGCGCGGCCGGCGGCATCGCCCTCGTTCAGGGCGGGGCGCCGACTCCCGTGGTAAAGCCTTCCGGCGCACGGCGTTTCGACCGGAAGGTAGTGCTGATCACCGGCGCCACCTCCGGAATCGGCCGCTCGGCCGCCCTGATGTTCGCTGCCGAGGGCGGGCACGTCGGATTCTGCGGCCGCAGGGAACAACTCGGCCGCCAGGTCGAGCAGCAAATCCGGGCCGTGGGCGGGGAAGCCACCTACATCCGGGCCGATGTCCGGGTGGAATCCGATGTGCGCCAGTTCGTGGACACGGTCGCCGACAAGTACGGCGGGCTCGACGTCTGCTTCAACAATGCGGGCATCACGCTGCAGAAAGCCTTGCACGAGTACAGCTCCGCCGAATGGGACGACGTCGTCGATACCGACCTGCGCGGCAACTTCCTGGCCTTGAAATACGAGATCCCGCACCTGATCGCCCGCGGCGGCGGGGTCGTGGTCGTCACCTCCTCGTCCAACGCCATCGCCACCACCGAGGGCCGGGCCGCCTACACCGCCGCCAAACGCGGGCTGGTCGGCATGGTCCAAGCGGCGGCCTACGACTACGCGGACAAGAACATTCGCATCAACACCCTCATCCCCGGCACCACCGACACCGAACTGGTCCGGCGCGCGGCAGGAGCGATGAACCTGCCCGACGAGGTATGGAAGACCATGACCGAGGTCTACGGCAAACAGCACGTCCCCGGCCTGCGCCGCATGGCCACCCCCGACGAGATAGCCGCCTTCGCCCTGGCCCTGGCCTCCGACGACTTCCCGTACATGACCGCCGCCCAGATGGTGATCGACGGCGGCAAAACCGCCTACGCGGGATAGCGGTGACTTCGGATCAACGGGTCTGCGTGATGCGGCTGTGGACCTCGGCGGCTACCGCGGCGTCGCCGCGGGGGGTGGGGTGGAAGGGGAGGCCGACCAGGTTCACCTTGGGGTCCAGGACGGAGAGGAGCCAGGGGTCGGGGGAGCAGAGGCCGTGGCCGGCGGTGGGGGTCCGGGCGTCGACGAAGTCGATGGAAAGGGCTTGGGCGGCATCGCGTTCGGCGTCGTCCAGGCGGTTCCAGAATTCGTTGATGGCAGTGGCTCGGGGCTGGACGTAGCGGAAGACGCCCAGGACGTCGAGACACCAGGCGGTCGAGTTCGCCGGGGCCAGTTCGGGATAGCCGACCAGTTCGATCTTGGCGTTGGGGGCGTAGTACTTCACATACTCGACGACTTTGCGGATGCGGTCGGCGTAGGCCGGTCCGTTGACCGTTTCGAGGTCGGGCCATCGGCCCTGGGACACCGCGTCGGCGTCGCAACCCTGAGAGATGTTGAACGCGCAGGTCAATTGGGCGGGGGCATCGGCGGTGGTCGCCGAATCATGCGGCCACTCGTCGTTGGCTCCCAGCTGGATCGCCACCACCTGGGTGCGTGGCCCGAACGCCCCGTTCTTGGCGGCCTTGATCGCCAGCTGCGCCAGGGTGTAGCCGTCGCGGCCCGGAACCTGCTGCCCGCTCGAGGTCACGGGGCCGCTGTCGATCGACGCGTTGGTGCAGGTGGCGTTCTCGAAGTCCGAGGTTCCGGCGACGCCCATGAGCGCGCTCAGCTGGACGGGCCAGGACGTGTCGCGGTGCAGGCATTCGTGTGCAGCGACGTCGTTGTTGCCGTCGCATTTCACCAGGACCCCATCGCACGGCGGGTTCGCGGCGAACGAATCACCCATGACCACAAGCGTTTTGCCCTCGACCGGAGCCGGTTCGTCGGCGGCGGCGGTGCCTATCGAGCCGGCCGCGGCGAGCACGGCGACGGCGGCGGCCAGTCTGAGTGGAAGCACGGCCCCGCTGCTGGTCCTGAAACTGATCAATGCAAATCCTCGATGACGTCGGCACTCTCGCTCAAGAGGCCGGTGGGACAACCATATAGGTCAACTTCGGCCAGGCGACGGACATGGGAACCAGGGGCTCGCGGCAGATCCACACGGTCACGTGGTGATTCTGTCCGGCGATGCCGAGCGGGTTGTCCATCTGCAGAGCCGGTGTGGTGTGGGCGAAATTGGCCAGGAAGGCCCGCAGCTCCGGTCCGTCGTTGTAGCCGACGTACATGACGGTCGTGGCCGAGTCCGGCGGCGGACCCCATTCGGCGAAGCCACGATTGGGACTGTAGACCGGCGGAATCCATTGGGACCGACCGTAATGGTCGAGCGCTCCGGCCTCGTTGTAGGCCTCGGTGACGACGACGGCACCGGCCCGTTCCTCGGCCGGCAGGCCGCCCGCCACCTTGTGCACCGCGTCGGCCAGGTCCTCCCAGTTGTCGTTGCCGTAGTGCTGCAGAAAGCCCCAGTAGCCGGTGTCCGGCACGTCGATCCAGCTCTTGGGGTAGGGGAGCACCGCCAGGCAGGCGGTCAGCACCGCCGAGAGGACGGTGAGGCCGGTGAACAACCGCCGCAGCAGCAGGGCGCGGGTACCCGCGATGTCCAGGAAGCCGGACAGGATCGACGCGCCCGCGCCGAAGATCGCGGGAACGATCCCGGCGACGTAATAGGACCGGCCGTGCCCGGTGACGACCAGCACCACCATCAGCAAGGCGGCGATCAGCACGAACCGATACGGCCGCAGCTTCGGCTCCCGAGCCAGGCCGTACAGGCCCAGCACGCCCAGCCCGCCGCCGAGGAATCCGGTGACCACCATGATCGCCACGACCGTTCCCAGCTGTCCGCCGTCGCTCCCCGCCGTTTCCTGGGCGATGGCGCTGTTGGTCGCCAGCTGTGGCCAATGGTGGGAGGCCTGCCACAGCAGGGCGGGCGTCATGGCGGCCGCGAAGATCAACAGCCCCGCCCACAGTGCGGGGCGGCGCAAGACCTCGCGGGGTCCGACGGCGAGAACGCCGAGGGCGACACAGGCCCCCAGCATCAGCACCAGCCATTTGTCCTGCACGTCGATCGCCGCCGCCACACCCGCGGCGATGAGCAAGCGGTCCTGGCGGGTGCGCGCCCAGCGAACCAGCAGCCAGATGATCAACGCCTGGCACGCCACGTCGAATGCGACGCTGTCCAGCACGGTGTAGGCGACGACGAACGGTGAGACGGCGTACCCCGCCGCGGCGAGCATCTGGTAGCGCGGCCGCGCACCACATTCGCGGGCCACCGCCGCCGCGAGGACGGACACCGCGATCAGCAGCAGCAACCCCGGGATCCGCAGCGCGAGAACCGATCCGGGGGCGATCACGTCGGCTGCCCGCGCGATCAGCGGTATCACCGGTCCGTTGTCGACGTAATCGACCGCCAGGCGCCGGCCGCACGCGAGGTAGTACAGCTCGTCACCGGCGAGCTGGAACCGGGCCGCGGAGACGGACCAGACGAGCGTGATCAACCCCGAGACCAGCAGGACGCCCCGCCACGCGAATTCGGGTGGCGCCGAGGTCGATTCGGATTCTGGGGTGTACGTGAGCGTCATTGCTTCTCCGATGGATGCGCCACGGCGGTACTCGTCCGGCTGGCAGGGCGAGGCCGTGTCAGTGCGCGACGTGGCTGTAGACGGCGGCGGCCACGGCGGCGTCCCCGCGGGGTGAGGGATGGAACGGCAAGCCGGCCAGGTTGATCTGCGGATCGAGGAAGCCGTTGAACCATGGATCGGCGGAACACAATCCGTGCCCGGCGGTCGCCTGCTGCACGTCGACGAAGTCGATCTGGAGCATCCGGGCCGCGTCGCGTTCGGCGACCTGCAGGCGGTTCCAGAACTCGACCATGGCCCGAGCCCGCGGCTGGACCCAGTGCACGAGCCCGAAAATGTCGAAACACCAGTCCGCAGCGCCCTCCGGCGCCACCTCGGGATAGCCGACCAGTTCGATCTTGGCGTTGGGCGCGTAGTACTTCACGTACTCGACGACCTTGCGCATGCGGTCGGCGTAGGCCGCGCCGGTGATCGCGTCGAGGGTCGGCCACCGCCCTTCGGCCACCGCGTTCTCGTCGCAGCCCTCGAGGATGTTGAACACGCAGGTGAACACCCGGGTCGCGTCCGCGGTGACCGCGCTGTCCTTCGGCCACGCGTCGTTGAAGCCCAGCTGGATCGCCACCACCTGGGTCCGCGGCCCGAACGACCCGTCCCGAGCGGCTTGGAGCGCCTCCTGCGTCAGGGTGTATCCGTCCCGGCCGGGAACCTTCTCCCCGGTCGATGTCACCGGACCGGTATCGATGGTCGCGCTGGAGCACGAGTTGTTCTCGAAGTCCTCGGCGGCGATGCCCATCAGCCCACTCAGTTGAACGGGCCACGAGGTTGGGCCGTGTAAACAGGCCTGCAGACCGGTGCTGTTCTCGTCCGCGCATTTCACCAGCACCGCATCGCACGGTGGGTTCGCGGTGTACGAGTCACCGAGCACGACGAGCGCGCGGCCCGGTGCCGGTGCGGGTTCGGCGTCGGCCGTGCTCACCGACACGGCCGCGGCGAGCACGCCGACGGCGGCGCCCAGCCGGAGCCGGAGCACGGCCCGGCCTGTAGTCCAGGAACTGGTCAATGCAAATCCTCATCGGGCCACGGCCAGCCCGCATAGGGTGTCGACCATGACGCAGGTCACAGCGTCTGACAGATAAAGCAAAATATCTCCTTTTCACTTTCTCGGCAAGCAAGTGGTTGGTGGACTGCCGGACTCGCCGGGTGGTTACTCCGGCTCACAAGGTCGGATGACTCGAAATTCACTCAGTCGACGCCTGATTCGGGTTTCGGGCGGCGAATCTGGCGTCCTCATACTGCTTTTCGCCTCGTGGTGGCCATCTGAACGGGCCGGGTGGTGTCTGCGGCGTCCGGTGCTCACGCCTCGTAAATGGTTGGTGGAGAGGTGAATTCGGACAATTTGCCCATCGATAGGGGTCTCAGGGTCGCGGCGGAACACCCGTGCGAAACTCGAGCCGATGATCACCTACTTGCAAGCCGCTGTCATCGGCGCCGTACGCGGAATGCGGTCGCCGGTTCGGCCGCCGTGAGGCCCACCGGTCCGTTCACCCCGCCGGACCGAAGCACCCCACCAGACCGACCGCCCACTGGCCGCCCTGAGCCCCCTGGACGCCATCGGTGTCGGTTTCGCCCAAGCCGGCGCACTGCTGACCGGCTTCAGCCGCGCGGGACTCACCATGGTCGGCGGCCTGTGGCGCGGTCTGGAACACGAGCACGCCGCCAAATTCGCCTTCCTGCTCGCCACTCCGACGATTCCGGGCGCCGGCCTGGTCGAGCTGCCGGAGCTCGCCGAACCGAGGATCGCCGCCATCCGCGGCCCGGTACTCCTCGGCGCCTTCGTCTCCGGAACCTGCTCGTGGCTGGCGGTGCGCTACCTGGAGCGCCACTTCCGCACCCGCACCCTCCTCCCGTTCGCGTCCTACTGCATCATCGCGGGCACGCTGTCGATCATCCGATTCGTGTGAGACGGAATCGAATCCCCTGGAATGGGGTTGCGTTCTGCGACAAGCTCCTCGAGGCCGTACCCGAGCTTCCGGTCGAATACTTCGCCCGATGCCGAGCCGGATCTCGCCGATCGTGATGGCGCTCGAGTAGAGCTGGTTGAACAAGCGCACCGCTATCGTCGGGACGACAATCGGAGAGTCCGAGATCTCGGGATGTGCGGAACGGAAGTATCGATGACCGGAGCGAGTTCGACAATGCAGTCCGCGGCCGGAACTCGCCTCAATCGGCGGGGCCGGGAGACCCGGCAACGGCTGCTCGACGTCGCCATCAGCTGTCTCGCGGAGGGGTCGGGCGAACCGCTCTCGGCGAATCGGGTCGCCCGTGAGGCCGGGGTCAGTTGGGGCACCTTGAAACATCAGTTCGGCGACATCGACGGACTGTGGGCCGCGGTGCTCATCGAGTTGACCGATCGCAGTGGAGCGAACAGTCCCGAGACCTGGCCGCAGGTCACCGGCTCGATCCGGGAGCGGGTGTGGCAGGTGGTCGATGCCATCTGGACCATCCTGGATGCCCCCGAGGGGCGCGCGGTCGAGGCGCTGCGCGCCGGTTTGCCCAATGGTCAGGCGGAACGGCTCGAGGTCTTCCCGCGGACCGCGGCGGCCATGGCTGGGTACGAAGACGCCTGGCTCAGGGCTTTCGAGTACTTCCTTGCGGATCTGCCCGTCGATTCGGACAAGGTGCGCGGGGTCCGGACCCTGATTCCGATGGCTATGCGTGGCATCAATAACGAGCGTCGGCTGTCTTCTCCTGCCGAGCTGGCGGCCGCGCGCCACTGTCTGGTCGACGCGATAGCGGTCTACCTGCAGTAACCGAGATTCTTTGAGAACCCTCGTTGACAATTGCGAGTGGGGGGTCCACTGTTACCCCCAGCTTTCGCAATCCAGTCAGGAGTGACCATGTCTCCGTCTCCCGATGACCAGGGCATGCGCCTGCAACGCAGCAGCCGCGACACCGCCGCCCTGATCCCGCGCCTGACCGAATGGCTGGCCACACAGCTGCCCGAGCAAGCCGACCCGGTGCTCACATTGGGATCCGGCATCGACAGCAACGGCATGTCGGCGGAGACCCTGACCCTGACACTGACCTGGCGTGAAGGCGGCGACACGCAGGTCGCCGATCTGATCGCCCGGGTGGTGCCGGCCCCCGGCGATTTCCCCGTCTACGAGCACTACAACCTGCGCGACCAGTTCGACGTCATGCGCATCGTGGCCGAAGTGAGCGACGTCCGCGTTCCCCGGGTGCGGTTCCTCGAGCCGACCGGTGACGTGCTGGGTACGCCCTTTCTACTGATGGACCGTGTCGACGGCCTGGTGCCGCCCGACGTCATGCCCTACACCTTCGGCGACAACTGGCTCTTCGACGCGGGCCCCGAGCAGCAGCGCCGACTTCAGGACTCCACGATCGAGGCGCTCGCCAAACTGCACGCAATCCCGGACGCGTCCACCACTTTCGCGTTTCTCGACCCGCGGCAGCCCGGTTCCAGCCTGCTCGAACGAAACCTCAATCGAGCCCAGGCGTGGTACCGGTTCGCGGCTCGCGACATCGGCGCATCGCCGTTGGTGGAGCGAATCCTGAAGTGGCTTACGGCCAATCTTCCGGAGCCGGCGTCCGGTGAGACCGTGCTGTCCTGGGGTGATGCGCGGCTCGGCAACTGCATGTACCGCGACTTCGCGCCGGTCGCGGTGCTCGACTGGGAAATGGCGACGATCGGCCCCCGGGAGCTCGACGTGGCCTGGGTCGTGTTCGGGCACCGCGTCTTTCATGCCATCGCCAACAACTTCGGCCTGCCCGGCATGCCGGACTTCATGCGTGAGGAAGACGTACGGGCAACCTACGCCGAGCACTCGGGCGTGCAGCTCGCCGATCTCACCTGGTACACGATGTTCGCCGCCCTGAACTACTGCGTCGTTTTCTTGCGCGCGGGCGGTCGGCAGATCCATTTCGGCGAGATGGAACGGCCCGATGACATCGAGCTGCTGCTCCACCACAGGTCGCTCGTCGAAGAACTGCTCGCCGAGCTCGGCGCCTGATACCTGGCATCACCCTTCATCGTTCCGAAAACCATTGGGGAAGTAAAACTCTCGTGATCGAACAACTGAACGAACTGGCCTACTACTGCATCACCAGACATCCCGCCGACGCTCGTGTCCTGCTCCCGGAGGCCCGCGACGCGGAGCGGCTCGGCCTCGGCTCGTGCATGATCGGTGAACGGATGACCGTCAAAGACTCCGCCGTCCTGTCCGGCGGCCTGGCCGGGTGCACGACCGATCTCGGAATCGCCGCGGCGGCAACGAATCACCACACCCGGCACCCGATGGTGACGGCGACGATCGGTTCGACCATGCAGGCCATGACCGAAGGCCGATATGCCATGGCATTCGGCCGCGGCATGGCGGCGAACTGGAAGGCGATCGGCCTGCCCGCCGTCACCGAAGCGCAACTGCGGGATTTCGTCGGAATCCTGCGTCGCCTCTGGGCCGGGGAGACCATCCTCGACCACGACGGGCCCGCCGGTAAGTGGCCAGTCCTGTACCACCAGAACGGCCTCGAGGACTCGCCCCCGATCGGCTTCGTCGCGGTGGGCCCGAAGACCATGGAGCTCGCCGGTGCGATCGGCGACTTCGTCGTGCTGCACACCTTCTTCTCTGACGAGGCCACCGCGAATTCCGTTGCGGCAGTGCGCCGTGGCGCTGAACGGGCGGGCAAGGATCCCGACAGCGTCCGCATCTGGTCGTGCCTGGCGACCGCGAGCGACGCGCTCACTCCGGAGGATCAGCTACGTCGCCGCACCGGCCGCCTGGTGACCTACCTGCAGGCGTACGCCGACATCCTGATCAGCGCCAATGGTTGGGATCCGCAGGTCTGGGACCGGATCCGCACCACGCAGCTGTACATGGACGCCGCGGCGGCGGGCCCGATCGACGCATCCGCCTCCGCCGAGGTCCTGGAGCAGCTCGACGCCCTCATCCCGGACGAATGGCTCGCCTCGGCCGCATACGGTACGCCCGAGCAGTGCGTGAAGAAGATTTCACGCGAATACGACCTCGGCTGCCACTCGGTGATCATGCACGGCGCGAGCCCGCACGAGCTGGCATCGGTGGTGTCCGCCTACCGCGCCAACCGACCCACGCTGCGCCGGGCTGTGGCGGCGAACCCGGGAAAGTTCGCCTGAGGCAGGATCAACGCCGGTGCCGGATGGAGCGAAGCCTTCGTTCAGTCCAGGTGCCGGCGTACTTCGGCGGCGAAGCCCGATACCCCGGATCGGTCGAGGACATCGAGCAGGACCTGGAGGTGTTTCGGGGGTCGCTTGTGCTCGGCGACCTGCGTTCGGAGCATTCGAAGGACCTGCCCTGGGGCTGGATCCAGCATGTCCAGCAGAAAGTCGTCCGGATGCATCAGTTCGGGGAACCCGTCGCCGATGGGTCTGACCTTGAAGTCCTTGATATTGAAGGTCAGCAGCACGTCGGCATTCCTGTAGCGCGGCCGCAAGAACGTATCTCTCCTTGGGGTGGTTCTCCATCCGCTCGGTCAGCTCTTCATAGCCCTCGACCATTGCGTCGGGAAGAACGTCCGCAATGTGTCGATCAAGCGGTCGACCTGTACGGTCCGGTGGGCGTCATCGCCGTGCGCGGCTGCGCGATTGCGTTGCAACTCGGCCAGGATCTCGGCTGACCATAACGGTTGGATGAGAGCTGCTTCGGCCAGGCGCAGCACCGTATCGCGCAGATGTGCCGGATACAGGACGCAGGTATCGAGAAAGACTCGCTGCACGGCTCAGTGCCGTTTCAGTGGCTCCGGGGGAGTCTCGTCGTACAGTCCTAGATCCTCGGAGATCCTGGTGAGTTCGGACAGTCCTGCCGTGCGCTCGGCACGTCGGTATTCGCGAAACGCCAGGACATCGGTGAGACGTACTCTGCGGTGCCGACCCGGCCGGGTGAACGGAATCGCACCGGAGTCCAGCAGCTTCACGAACGTCGGCCTGCTCATGCCCAGCAATTCGGCCGCCTCCTGTGTGGTCAGCGTGGTGTGCAGTGGTGCGACGGTCACGGCTTTGCCCTCGGACAGGGCGTGGGCTACCAGGCGCAATGCTTCGAGGACCTCTGCCGGTAGCGCCACGACCGCGCCTTCGGGGGAACGCAGGATCGCCGCCTCGATCGCGGGCGACGTGTCCAGGAATCTGCGCAGCTCCGCGATCTGATCCGGATGCTCCGGCAGCAGCGTGCGCTCGTTCAGTGTCTCGGTCATCGTGTCGGCCTCCGGCGGTCGGCCTCCATTATGCCGATCTTTCGAATAATTCGAAAGGAGTTGGCCGGCCAGAGCGAATGGTTCGACTACCCATGGACGCATCGGCTTGATCTTTGCGAGCTGGAATGCGAAGCGTCCGAACGACTTCGACCGGCCGCGTGTCGGAGCTACGTTGGCAGAACTGCGTCCGGAACCTGGTCAGAAGTTGGAAATACTCGAGTAAAAGAGTTCGGCCCAGGTCAGAAAGGATTCTCCGACCTGGGCCGATTGGGGTGGCTGACGGGACTCGAACCCGCGACACCCAGGATCACAACCTGGTGCTCTACCAGCTGAACTACAGCCACCATTGCCGGTAACTTCCGGCGCGGTAGAGCTTAACCGGTCCGCGCCGTGAGTACCTAATCGGCTGTTCAGGATGGGTTTGCGGGGGGTTCGGCCGGGGTGGAGAGTTCGGCGGCGACGGCGGCGATCTCGGCGGTGGAGGGGCCGGGGGCGGGGACGAAGGCGGTGCGGCGGTAGTACTCGAGCTCGCGGATGGATTCCTTGATGTCGGCGAGGGCGCGGTGGGCGAGGCCCTTCTCGGGCTGGCCGAAGTAGATGCGCGGGTACCAGCGCCGGGCCAGTTCCTTGATGGAGCTGACGTCGATCATGCGGTAGTGCAGGTGGGCGTCGAGGGCCGGCATGTCGCGGGCGATGAAGCCCCGGTCGGTGGCGATGGAGTTGCCGGCCAGCGGGACCGTGCGCGCGGTGGGGACGTACTGCTTGATGTAGTCGAGGATCTGCTGCTCGGCCTCGGCGACGGAGACGGTGGAGCGGCGGACCTCCTCGGTCAGCCCGGAGCGGGCGTGCATCTCGGCCACCACCGGCGGCATGGCGGCCAGCGCGTCGTCGTCGGCGTGGATCACGATGTCCACGCCCTCGCCGAGGATATTGAGGTCACTGTCGGTCACGAGTGCGGCCACCTCGATCAGCTTGTCGCTGTCGAGCTGTAGGCCGGTCATCTCGCAGTCCATCCACACCACGTACTTGTCCACCCGCCAAACACTAACGCTTCGCCGTTCGGCGACCCGGAGGCCCGGCCGCGTCGAGCCCGCTCGGCCGCCCGACCGGGCAGTATCGTTCACACCAGTCCCGCATAACGAGCGGTCGGCATGTTGGTTGGGCATTCCCAGGGCAGTAGTTCACAGGGCAGTCGCAGTTGGCAGAGCAGACGGAGGATGCGCGATGACCACCCCGCAGGAGAAGGCAGCGGCGGCACGGAAGGCGGCGGAGGAGGCGGCGCGGATCGCGGCGGAGGCGGCGGCCGCCGCCGAGGCCGCGGAAAAGGAAGCTGCCGATCAGGAGGCGGCGGCCAAGTCCGCTGAGACGGCTCCGGGGGGCAACGGAATGCCGAAAACCGCTGCCGCGGAATCTGATCAGGCCGCCGAGGACGAGGCCGCCGCACAGGAGATCGCGGCGGGATACGCCATGGAGGGCCTGGCGTTGGAGCTGGGCACTGTGATCGTCGGCGACACCGTGCATCCCGATGCGCGGGTACGGATTCCGATGAAGACCATGAACCGCCACGGCCTGGTCGCGGGCGCCACCGGTACCGGAAAGACCAAGACCGTGCAGGGCATCGCCGAGCAGCTCTCGGCGGCGGGCGTGCCGGTGGTGCTGGCCGATATCAAGGGCGACCTGTCGGGTCTGGCGCAGCCGGGGCAGGCGAACGACAGGCTGCTGGCCCGCGCCCGGGAGACCGGCGATCCGGACTGGAAGCCGCAGGGCTTCCCGTGTGAGTTCGTCTCCCTCGGCACCGGGGGGATCGGTGTGCCGATTCGCGCCACCATCACCTCGTTCGGCCCGATCCTGCTCAGTAAGGCGCTGGGGCTCAACGAAACCCAGGAATCCACCCTCGGCCTGATCTTCCACTGGTCGGACCAGAACGGCTTGGCGCTGCTGGATCTGAAGGATCTGCGCGCGGTCATCCAATACCTCACCAGCCCGGAGGGTAAGGAAGATCTCAAGGGCATCGGCGGCGTCTCCGCGCAGACCGCGGGTGTGATCCTGCGCGCACTGGTGAATCTGGAGGCCGACGGCGGCGACACCTTCTTCGGCGAACCCGAGCTCGAGCCCGCCGATCTCATGCGCACCGCGGGCGGGCAGGGCGTCATCACCCTGTTCGAGCTGGGCGCGCAGGCCGCGCGGCCGCAGATGTTCTCCACCTTCCTGATGTGGGTGCTGGCCAACCTGTTCCAGACGCTGCCCGAGGTCGGCGATATGGACAAGCCCAAGCTGGTGTTCATCTTCGACGAGGCGCACCTGCTGTTCACCGGCGCCTCCAAGGCGTTCCTGAACCAGGTGGAGCAGACGGTGAAGCTGATCCGCTCCAAGGGCGTCGGCGTCTTCTTCTGCACCCAGCTGCCCACCGACATCCCGAATCCGGTGCTGTCCCAGCTGGGTGCGCGCATCCAGCACGCGCTGCGCGCCTTCACGCCGGAAGATCAAGCGGCACTGTCGAAGACGGTGCGCACCTATCCCAAGACCGCCACCTACGATCTCGAAAAGGCGCTCACCTCACTGGGTACCGGCGAGGCCGTGGTGACGGTGCTGTCGGAGAAGGGAGCGCCGACACCGGTCGCCTGGGCGCGCATGCAGCCGCCGCGCTCGCTCATGGACACCATCGGAGACGACGGAATCCGTTCCCGCGCACAGCAGTCCGCGCTGTACGGCAAGTACGGGACCACCATCGACGCGGAATCGGCCTACGAGATCCTGACCGCGAAGATTCAGGCGACCGCGCAGCGGCAGGCCGACGAGGCGGCGGCCAAGGGCTCGCGCTCGGCCAAGCCTGCCCCGCCGGAGGATTCGATGGCCGAGAAGATCATCAGCAACCCGGCCTTCAAGAACTTCCTGCGATCGGCGGCCACCGTCGCCGGGCGCGAGATCAGCCGCAGCATCTTCGGCACCCGGAAGCGGTAGCTCGGCTCAGCGCCCGATATCGCGGCTGAGCAGATCGTCGATGGTTTCGCGCCGGACCAGTTCCCGGCACCCGCCGTCGCGGACCGCGACGATCGGCGGGCGGCCGACGCCGTTGTAGGACGAGGCCAGGCTGTGGTGGTACGCCCCGGTGCAGGGCATGGCCAGCACCTCGCCGGGCCGCAGGTCGGCCGGCAGCCGGACGTCGCGGGCCAGGATGTCGCCCGCCTCGCAGTAGCGTCCGGCGATGGTGGCGGTCATGTGCGGGCCGGTGGGATGCCGGTTGGCGACCACGGCGTCGTAGCGCGCGCCGTAGAGGGCGACCCGCGGGTTGTCGCTCATACCGCCGTCCACGGTCACGTACGTGTGGCCGTGCTCGACGTGTTTGACCGACAGCACGCGGTACAGCGTGACGCCCGCCCGCGCCACGATGGCGCGGCCGGGTTCCAGGGCGATGCGGGGCCGCGGGAAGCCGTGCCGGGCGCAGGCGGCGTCCAGCGAATCCTCGATGATGTCGGCCAGTTCGGCCAGGTTCATCTCGGCGTCGCCGCTGCGGTAGGCCACCGCGTGCCCGCCGCCGAGGTCCAGGTCGGTCAGGGTGAGGCCGAATTCATCGCGGATGCGGGCCATTTCGGCGATCATGCGCCGCACCGCCTCGCCGTAGGGGAAGGTGTTGTAGATCTGCGACCCGATATGGCAGTGCAGCCCGGCCAGGGTCAGATTTGGTTGCCGCACAATGCGATCCACCGCCTCCGTCACCGCCCGCCCGCCGATCGGGAAACCGAACTTCTGATCGGTGACGCCGGTGCGGACCGCCGGATGTCCGTCGATGTCGATATCGGGGGTGACGCGCAGCAGCACCCGCTGCGGCCGCTCGGCCAGCGCCGAGAGCAGCGTGATCTCGGTGAGCGAGTCGATCACGATGCGCCCGACCCGGCAGTTCACGGCCGTCTCCAGTTCGGCGAAGGGTTTCCCGTTGCCGTGCAGCACGATCCGCTCCGGGTCGGCCCAGCTGGACAGGGCCACCGCCAGCTCCCCGGCCGAGCACACGTCCAGCGACAGCCCCTCGTCGGTGATCCATTCGGCGACCGCGCGGGTGAGCAGTGCCTTGCCCGCGTAGATGATCTCGGCGTCGGGGAACCGAGTGCGGTAGGCCTGACAGCGGGTGCGCACCTCGCCCTCGTCGAGCACATACGTCGGCGTGCCGTATTGATCGGCGATGTCGGCCAGCGCCACGCCGCCGACGGTGATGCGCCCGTCGGCGTCGTAGTGGGTTTCGCGTGGCCAGACCGCCGGATCGAGCCGGGGGACCATGCCCCCGTCACGCAGCGACGGGAAGATCTCGAGCAGCGTCAAGACGTCTCCTGGTGAGAGCTCCCCGCTTTCTCTCATGCGGGGCCGACACCAGGACTACGCCCGATTGCGCGGTCCGGAATGTCCGGCAACGTCCCCTTTACGAGCGTCCCGCCGATCTTGACGGTTTGCTGATCAGCTGCCGAGCTTCTTGTAGGCGGCGCCAGCCACCACCGAGGTGATCGAGCGCGGCCCGAACTGCCCGGCCAGGCTCATACCCTTGCTGATCAGGCCCGGGACCACGCGCATCTTGTTGCGGGCGAGCGCGTCGATGGTGATCTTGGCGGTGTGGGCGGCGGTGACCCAGATGAACTCCGGGATCTTGTTGCCCATCTCCTCCTGGTCCGGGTTGTCGGTGCGGACCGGGCCGGGAGCCAGCAGGGTGACATTGATGCCGGTGCCCTTGAGCTCACCGCGCAACGACTCGGAGAAGGTGTTCACGAACGCCTTGCTCGCGGAGTAGGTGGTGTTGTTCGGAATCGGCATATTGCCCGCCGCCGACCCGGTGACGAGGATGCCGCCCGCCCGGCGCTCCAGCATGCCCGGCAGCACGGCCAGCGTGAGATCGTGCACGGCAACGGCATTCAGTTCCATGATGTCGCGCTCGTAGTCCAGGTCCAGCTTGGCCAGCGGGCCGAAGGTGGAGACACCGGCGTTGTTGCAGAGGATGGCGATGTCCCGCGCGGCCAGCTCCTTGGCCAGCGGCGCGCGCTGATCGCGGTCGGACAGGTCCACCGCGCGCACCTCGGCGGTGATGCCGTACCGCTCGGTCAGCCGCTGTGCCAGCTCGGCCAGCAGGTCGCCGCGGCGGGCGACGAGGATCAGCGAGTAGCCCCGCGAGGCAAGCTCTTCGGCGAGGGCGGTGCCGATCCCGGAGGAGGCTCCGGTGACGACGGCACGATTGTCGGCGGTGGGTACAGGCAGGCTCACGGGACCCGAGCCTACCGATGTTCGCGCGGATGGGGCGCTCGGCGTGCGGGTGGAGTGGACGAAAGGGAAACCACCCCACCCGCACGTCCGTGTTCCCGCCGTTCAGCGCGTGTCCGGTGGGCGGATCAGGAGGTGCCGGCCGAGATCAGGCGGTGCACTTCGAGATGAGGACGCTGGCCTGGGATGGATCCGCGCTGCCCAGGCTCACCATCAGGGGGTTCGGGTCCGGGCCGCTGGCCGCGAGGGCATTGCGCTCGGCGGCGGCCAGGTTGTTGCCCAGGCCGGTGTACAGGCGGCCGTCGCGGTCCACGAGGGCGGCGCAGCCGTTGCTCCAGCGCAGCGCCACCGCACAGTTGGAGAAGCCGCACTCGTCCATGGCGTCGGCATCGGCGCGGCCCTGGTCGGGCGCGTTGTAGGCGTAGCCGATGGACCACTGGTCGCCCCGGTCGGCGACGGCGAAGGAGCCGTAGTAGTCGTAGTCGGCGTGCGCGGTTCCCATGCCGGCGCTCATCAGCGCGGCGGCGGCGGAGGCCACCGCACCGGCGGCGGTCTTACGAGACAGATGCATAGAGAATTTCTCCCCCAGGATCGTTGAAGCAAGTGCTCCGCGATCATGGCAGGGTGGTACGACATTCCCGACCATCTGAATCGGTTGGTGTATCGGTCATCTCGGATTGCGGCCGGAAATGTCGTAACCGGTCAATTGCGGGGCTTGGGCTCCATGAAGGCGATGCCCCAGTTCAGGTGACCGTGCCACACGCTGGCTATGCGGCCGCCCTGGACGGCGGGTTTGGGGTCGCCGATGGGGCCGCCCGCGGCGCGGACGGCGGCGACGGTGGCGTCCAGGTCGGGGGACAGGAAGGCGACACCGGTCAGAGCGGGCGCGCGGCCGGACGACACGGCCTCGATGAACGGTTCGCCGACCCGGTAGAAGGCCATTTCGGGCCCTTCCGGGCCGCGTGGGAAGAAGCGCCGGCGCGGCGGGACGCCCAGGACGGCGGTCAGATCGGCGACGGCGTCGTCCAGATCGGGCACCCAGTAGACGACGTGATCGACGGTGGTCACGCCGTTCGGATGCGCCGGCATGGAATCAGCTTCGGGCGTCGTCGATTCCAAGTACGGGATGCCGAGTGATTCGGGGGCGGCATGGGTTTCGTCGAATCCCCAGGCGGGCTCGCCCAGGGTGCAGGCGACGCGGCCGATCTGCACTCGGCCGCCGCCGACGGTGAAACCCAGTGCCGCCCAGGACTGCTCGTCTCCGGGCAGTCCCAGGCGGGTGAGGTTCGGCATTACAGGGCCGCCGCCAGCCGGGTGCCCTGGTTGATGGCACGCTTGGCGTCGAGTTCGGCGGCCAGGTCGGCGCCGCCGATGAGGTGCACCTTCACGCCCGCGTTCTGCAGCGGATCGTGCAGGTCGCGCACGGATTCCTGGCCCGCGCACAGGATCACGTTGTCGCACTCGATGATCTGCGGGCGCTGGCGCTTCTCGCCGAAGCTGATGTGCAGGCCGCGGTCGTCGATGCGCTCGTAGTTGACGCCGCCGATCTGCTCGACGCCCTTGGCCTTGACCGCCGCCCGGTGCACCCAGCCGGTGGTCTTGCCCAGTCCCTTGCCGAAGGAGGACGACTTGCGCTGCAGCAGCACGACTTCCCGGGCGGCCGGAGAGGGCCTGGGGGTGGTGACGAAGCCGGGGACGGTGGGATCGTCGGACACGCCCCACTCTTCCTTCCACTCGTCGAGCTTGAGGCTGGGATGTCCTTCGACGGTGAGGAATTCGCTCACGTCGAAGCCGATGCCGCCGGCGCCGATGACCGCCACCTTCTTGCCCACCGGTTTGCCGTCGCGCACCAGCTCGGCGTAGGTGAGCACCTTCGGGTGGTCGATGCCCGGGATATTGGGGATGCGCGGCTTCACGCCGGTGGCCAGGATGACCTCGTCGTAACCGCCCGCGATGAGCTGCTCGGCGGTGGCCCGGGTCTCGAGATGCACACGCACACCGGTGATTTCGAGCTGCCTGGTGTAGTAGCGCAGGGTCTCGTTGAACTCTTCCTTGCCCGGGATCCGGCGGGCGATGTCGAACTGCCCGCCGATCTTGTCGTCGGACTCGAACAGGTCCACGTGATGCCCGCGCTGGGCCAGGCTGACCGCGGCCGAGAGTCCGGCCGGGCCCGCGCCCACGACGGCGAACTTCCGGGTCCGGCGGGTGGGCAGCAGCTTCAGCTCGGTCTCGTGCCCGGCGCGCGGATTCAGCAGGCAAGATACGGTTTTGGCCTGAAAGGCGTGGTCCAGGCAGGCCTGATTGCAGGCGATGCAGGTATTGATCTCGTCCCCCCGCGCGTCCTGGGCCTTGCGTGCCCAATCCGGGTCGGCGAGCAGCGGGCGGGCCAGCGACACCAGGTCGGAGTCGCCGCGGATGAGGATCTCCTCGGCGGTCTCCGGCATATTGATGCGGTTGGACGCGCACACCGGAATGCTCACCAGGTCCTTGACCTTCGCGGTCCACTCCACGAACGCCGCACGCGGCACCGAGGTGACGATGGTGGGCACCCGGGCCTCGTGCCAGCCGATGTCGGTATTGATGATGGTGGCGCCGGCGGCCTCCACATCCCGTGCGACGGAGGCGATTTCGTCCCAGGTCTGGCCCTTCTCCACGAAGTCGGCCATGGACAGCCGGAAGACGATGATGAAGTCCGGTCCGACCGCCTTGCGCACCCGGCGTACGATCTCGCCCGCGATGCGGCGGCGGTTCTCCGGCGAGCCGCCCCACTTGTCCTTGCGCTTGTTGGTGCGCTCTGCCAGGAACTGGTTGATGAAATAGCCTTCACCACCCATGATTTCGACGCCGTCGTACCCGGCGAACTTGGCCAGGTAGGCGCAGCGCGCGTAGTCGTCGATGGTCTCCTCGACGCCCTTGGACGAGAGCGCGCGGGGCTTGAACGGGTTGATGGGGGCCTTGATGGCGGAGGCGGACACGCTGGTGGGCATGTAGGAGTAGCGGCCCGCGTGCAGGATCTGCAGCGCGATCTTGCCGCCCTCGGCGTGCACCGCCTTGGTGATGGCGCGGTGCCGGTAGGCCTCGGTCTTGTTGGTCAGCTTGGCGCCGAACGGCAGCAGCCAGCCGGTGCGGTTGGGAGCGTAGCCGCCCGTGATGATCAGTCCGACACCGCCTTTGGCCCGCTCGGCGAAGTAGGCGGCCAGCCGGTTGATGTGCCACGCCCGATCCTCGAGGCCGGTGTGCATGGAACCCATGACCACGCGATTGCGCAGCGTGGTGAATCCCAGGTCCAGGGGTTCGAACAGGTGCGGGTACGCGCTCATCGCTGAGAGCCTTTCGGTTCGGACGCCTGCGACCGGGCTGAGTCGCGCTTCAGGGCGTCGAGTACTTCCTGGCACCAGTCGACGATTCCCTCCTCGACGCGGATGCCGCCGCGCAGGACGAGGTACTGGTGCAGCTTGGGGCCGGTGAGCCGATCCGGCGCGGGGTAGTCCTTCTTCTCGAAGGTGCGGTACAGGTCGAGCCGGTGCGCGTGCTGGTCGCGGTGGCGCTGCACCTCGCCGGTGAGCGCGCCGACATCGCCGAGGGAGGCGGCTCGCAGCTTCACGCCGAGTTCATTGCGCATGGGTTCCAGATCGGCGGGTTCGGCGATCCAGCGGATCAGTTCGGCCCGGCCGGCGTCGGAGACGGTGTAGACCTTCTTGTCCGGGCGGCCCGCCTGGGGCACGGTCTCCGCGATGACCCAGCCCTGCTCGTCCATGCGCTTGAGCACGCGATAGATCTGCTGGTGGGTAGCGTTCCAGAAGAATCCGATGGATTTGTCGAAACGGCGCGCGAGGTCGTATCCCGAGCTGGCACGTTCGGTCAGCGATACCAGCAGCGCGTGTTCGAGGGCCATGCCGCCAGGGTAACTGAGACGAGACGTACTATGCAATTCAGTGCATAAAAAGTCGGCGTGGTGTGGGCTCGTCGGTGTGTCGGTTAACGCGGCCGGTCGCGAACCTGATTTCAGAGCGAATCACCCGCCCGGGGTGCTGGGCGGGGATGGACTCAGGGGAGGAAATATGCGTTCGGCATTCACATCGGTGGGGGCCGCGATGCTCATCGCGACATCCGCGGTTCTGATGACGGCCTGCAATGACAAGAACACCACCGCGGCGACGCCGGCCTCGGTGAGCGCCGCGGCACCGGGCGCCGGGCAGCCGGGTGACACTGCCACTCCGGGTGGCACCGTCAAGCCCGGTGGCACGAACTCACAGGCGACCGTGCGCACTATCGGCAAGACCGGCTGGTACGAGGGCTTCGAGATCACCGTCGACAAGGCCACCGTCACGCCGGACGAATTCGGCGGCGCGAAGGTGCGGGTGGACATCACCTACAAGAACACCACCACGAAGGACCAGACGCTCAGCATCGTCCCCGGCGTGCAGATCGACGGCGCACTCGATCCCGGGGCCGGATTCGACAATCCGGACGTGCCCGGAAAGGGCTCGGCAGCAGGCGATGTCACCACCTCGGTGAAGAAGCTGGACAATGCCGAGCACCTGCTCGACACCATCACGATCGTCTACGGCACCTCCGCGGACAACCAGACCCTGATCCCGCTGAAGACCGACGCGAAGGCCGACAGCGTCGCTCCCAAGACGCTGAACGTCTCGGGCAAGCTGGCGCAGGACCAGACCACCGTCGAAATCACCGGCGGCACCTTGACACCCAGCTACACCAAGGGCGAGCGCAACAAGATGGATCTCGCCCTGCACATCAAGCTGGTCGGCGGCTCCGGCATCGCGGCGGGCGGGCTGAACGTCTTCTACGAGTACTTCAGCATCAAGACGCCGGACGGCCAGAACGTGGTGGCCGATATCCGCGGCCCCATCGACGAATTGCTCAACCGCAACCAAACCATCGACAAGGCGGACAATGTCGTCGTGTTCGTGGTCCCTGCGCCGGCGACCGGCTCCTATGTGATCAGCTACGACGCGACCAAGGGGGCGAGCACCGCACCGACCTTCTCTTTCACGATCAGCTGAAAAGCCCTGCGCACCCGGGTCTTTCAGGGCCTTCATCACAACGCTCCTTCGCTACCTGGATCGATCGGACATGCCCGGAGACACCACCCGCGTCTCGACCGTGACGTCGAAGCAGTGTGTCGGCCGTCATAGGCTCGCACTGTCGCACCGGGGTGGGTGTGGCGATGGCCAATTCTGGTGGTCATGGTTCCGTCGATCACTTTGGAACTATGGCATTTCATATATGTTGGGATGCTGATTCGGAGCAGACCGCAGGTCGAGTGCACTGTCATGTTGCTTCCCGTGCCGGGTGCGGAGGCCGACGCAGAGGACATGCGGGACGCCGCTGATCGGGGCGTTGCCGACCGGCTTGCGGGAGTGTGACATGCTGGTAGCGAGCACGGGTTGTTGATGTGATCGCTCGGCTCGCAACAGGGAGATTTAAAAAGAATGTCGCAAGGCAGTGTGAAGTGGTTTAACGGCGAAAAGGGCTTCGGGTTCATTGCGCAGGACGGCGGCGGCCCCGACGTTTTCGTCCACTACTCCGAGATTGCCGGCTCGGGCTTCAAGTCCCTCGACGAGGGCCAGCGGGTCGAGTTCGAGATCGGCCAGGGCCAGAAGGGCCCGCAGGCGCAGAACGTCCGCGCCATCTAGGAGCCGACACAACACCTAACCCGCGCCGATCGGCGCGGGTTTCGTGCTTTTCACACCCTTTCACTCAGCGCCGCGAACTCCTTGGCGTAGTCCATCCACAGTTCTCAGCGGGCGGCCTTGACGGCGAGGGCTCCGGCGATGAGGACGGTGATCCCTTCTGCGATGGCGGCGGCGCCGACAGCGTGCGCGGCCGAGAGCGCGGAAGTGCCTGCGAGGGTGAGGAATACGGTGCCGAAGCCGGCTACGCCGATGACGACGCCCAGTTGCACGCAGGTGACCAGGATGCCGCTGGCGTCGGCGGCGAGGGCGAGGGGGATCTTGCTGGTGGCGCGAGCCATGAGGGGGCTGAAGGCGAGGCCGTAGCCGATGCCCATCACGCCGAAGACGGTCAGTTCGAGCGGGCCGATGTCGCGGCCGCCGCGCATCTGCAGGCCCATGACGACGGTGGTCAGGGCGGCGATCAGCAGGCCGGTGGGGATCATCGCGCGGTGGAAGCGGGCGGGGATGCGCGTCCAATTCAGGCTCACCAGGCCGAAAGTCACGCCATTGGGGAGGAACAGGAGTCCGGCGTGCAGAGCGCTGTAGCCGAGGGTGGACTGGAGATGGATGGTGAGGACGAAGACCCAGCCGCCGAAGGTGCACATGACCAAGAACAGGGTGGCCGCGGTGAGCACCAGGCCGGGGGCCCGTAGTACGCGGTCGGCGAAGAGCGGTTCCCCGCCGCGGCGGTGCACCCAGCGCTCGACCAGGGCGAAGGCGGCGAAGCCGAAAGCCGACGCGCCCAGGGTGATTCGGGTCCACAGCGGCCAATCCTGTTCGTGCCCGAGCACCAGCGGCACGACCAGCGCCAGTACCGAGGCGGTCAGAACGGCCAGACCGGCCAGGTCGAGTTTGCGGTCCACGCCGGTCGTGACGGCCGGCAGGATGCGCGGGGCGGCGGCGAGCAGTGCCAGCCCGATCGGCACGTTCACCAGAAACACGCCACGCCAGCCGGTTCCGGCGATATCGCTGCTCACGATGATGCCGCCGAGGATCTGGCCGACGACCATGCCGCCGGAGATGACGGTCGCGTAGGCCGACAGCGCGCGGGCGCGGGCAGGTCCGGTGAAAACCCGCTGCAGGATGGTCATCACCTGCGGCACCATGGCCGCCGATCCGACGCCCTGCAGGAACCGGAAGACGATGAGCGAGCCGGAGTTCCAGGCCAGCCCGCAGGTCAGCGAGGCGAGGGTGAACAGCGCCAGGCCGGTGACGAAGACGGTGCGCTGCCCGAACCGGTCACCCAGCCGCGCGCCGGTGACCAGGAGCACCGCGTACGCGATCACATATCCGGAGACGATGAGCTGCAGCCCGGAACCGGTGGCGTGCAGGGAGGTTCGGATCGAGGGGATGGCGACGTTCACGATCGAGGCGTCCAGCACCGCCATGAACTGGCCGAGCAGGATGACGGTCAGGACCGCGAGGGGACGTCGGACGGCTACCGGGGCGGGAGCCGCCGCGGGTGGAGACTGGGCCAGGCTCTGTGTCATGGGAATCAGCGTGCGCGGCGGCCGAATCGGCGGACAGGAGTCTGTTTATACGGGTACTGGCACCACCTGGATACCCCTAGCGATTACCGCCACCATGGAGGCATGGTGTCAGGAGCGGGATGCGGCGATCTCATCGAGTCGAGCGTCACCGAAGCGTCCGTGCGCAACGGTGATTCGCGGTCGGTGCGCAAGGTGCGCCGGGTGGAGCTGTCGACGTTCCTCAAGTCGCGGCGGGCCCGGATCCGGCCGGAGGAAGTCGGCCTGCCCGCGGGCGCGCGCCGGCGCACCCCGGGGCTGCGGCGCGAGGAGGTGGCGCAGCTGGCCGGGGTGGGGATCACCTGGTACACCTGGCTCGAGCAGGGGCGCGACATCAATTGCAGTGTCCAGGTGCTGGATGCGATCGCCCGGGCGCTGTGCCTGGACGGCGCCGAGCACGCGCATCTGTACCGGCTCGCCGACGTCCCGACCGCGCCGGCGCCGATCACCGAGGAGCTGGTGCCCGAGGAGGTGCAGATCATCCTCGACCACATGCATCCGCTGCCCGCCGCCCTGTTCAGCGCCAAATACGATGTGCTGGCCTGCAATACCGCCTACGCGACGATGTATCCGACGTTCATGAGCGGCTCCCGGAACGTGCTGCGCAAGGTCTTCCTGGCCGACGAGTGCTGCACGCCCTACCCGCCCCACTCGGAGCCGGACCACCTGGCCCGCATGGTCGGCTACCTGCGCGCCGCGTACGCGCGCAACCTCGGTGACCCCGAATGGGTGGCGTTCATCGACGACATGGTCTCGGCGAGCCCGCATTTCGCGGAACTCTGGGCACGCAACGACGTCGCCCTCCCGCTGGGTCGCACCCGCATCATCCGCAATCTCGCCATCGGCGAACTCGAGATGTACATGACCAGCATGTCGCTACCGTCCATCGCAGGCGCGTGGATGCAGGTCTGGACGCCATCCGGCGCCGCGGCCTGGGACAAACTCCACGCCTTGCTGGCCATGACCCCCGAAGACCGCCGCCTCCCCTGGGCCGACCACGTCGAGCGAGTCCACAACCGCGTTCTGATCTGACCGAGCCGCATTCTCAGCCGACAGGGCTGCCCGACCCCATCGGCCGGCACGCACCGGCTGGAAGCCC
The DNA here is from genome assembly GCF_042754245.1 of Nocardia sp. NPDC059228. NCBI lineage: Bacteria > Bacillati > Actinomycetota > Actinomycetes > Mycobacteriales > Nocardiaceae > Nocardia > Nocardia sp. NPDC059228. The sequence continues at coordinate 100,548 of NZ_JBHZAL010000018.1, forward strand.
TTCGGGCCGGGGCGAACCCGGGCCTGGCCGCCGGTCCGCACTGATTCCGGCCGCAAGGTCCGGTCCTCCTGGAGCGTGGTCGATGCTGCGCGCGGCCCGGGGTCGCTGCGGGCGGCCGGACCACGCACGTGAATGTTGCGCCGAATTCCGGTTCGGTCGCTTAGTCTGCGCTGCATGACCGAGCGCGCGGGCGATATCACCGTCGGGCAGGCAACCGGGCGGGCGACGGTGCTCGCGTGGGGGTTCTGGGACTGGGCGGGTGCGGCGTTCAACGCGGTGATCCTGACCTTCGTGTTCTCGGTGTATCTGACCGACAAGGTGGGCGAGGATCTGCCGGGCGGGATCTCGCCCAGTGCCTGGCTCGGGTGGGCGCTGGGAGCGGCGGGGCTGGTGGTGGCGGTGACCGCGCCGGTGGCCGGGCAGTGGTTCGACGCCACCGCCAGACGCAAGCTGGCGCTGGGACTGCTGACCTCGCTGACGGTGCTGGTGATGGCGGCCATGTTCTTCGTGCACGCCGACTACCACTACCTGTGGCTGGGATTGGCCCTGCTGGGCGTGGGTTCGGCGACGTTCGAGCTCTCGCATGTGCCGTACTTCGCCATGCTGCGGCAGGTGTCCACGCCCGCCAATGTCGGGCGAGTGTCCGGGTTCGGCTGGGCCATGGGCTATTTCGGCGGGATCATCCTGCTGCTGATCAGCTATGCCGGCTTCATCGCGGGCAAGGGCGACTATCGCGGACTGCTCGGCGTGCCGATCGAGGACGGGCTGAACATCCGCCTGGTCGCGGTGCTGGCGGCGGTCTGGTTCGCCGGATTCGCGGTGCCGCTGTTCCTGTTCGTTCCCGAGGTGCCGCGGACCACGGCCGATCCCGGTGCGGCGGTGCGGGGCCGATCGTTCCTGCGCTCGTACGGGGTGCTCTTCCGCGACATCCGGGAACTGTGGCGCGTCGATCGGCGCACCGTGGCGTTCCTGCTGGCCAGCGCGGTATTCCGGGACGGCTTGGCCGGGGTGTTCACCTTCGGCGCGATCCTGGCGGTGCGGGTGTACGGCATCGCGGACTCGGATGTGCTGCTGTTCGGCATTGCCGCGAATGTGGTTGCGGCCCTGGGCGCGCTGGTCGGCGGCCGGTTCGACGACCGCACCGGCCCGAAGGCGGTGATCGTCACCTCGCTGGCGGGCATGATCGTGTGCGGAGCGTTCCTGCTGGTGTTGTCCGGTCCGCTCATGTTCTGGATCTTCGGGCTGGCGCTGACCGTATTCGTCGGCCCCGCACAGGCTTCCGCGCGCTCGTTCCTGGCCCGGGTGTCTCCGCCCGGCCGCGAGGGTCAGATGTTCGGGCTCTATGCCACCACTGGTCGGGCCGTATCCTTCCTGGCACCAACCCTTTTCGGCTTCTTCGTCTGGGCGTTCGACGCCGAGCGGGCGGGAATCGTTGGCCTGCTACTCGTCCTGATCGTCGGCCTGATGCTCTTGCTGCCTGTGCGCGGAGATGATGTGCGCGGCCGCTGATTTCAGGGGCGGCCCATCGCTGTGCGGGCCGCCACGCGCCATCCCTATGCGGGCCGCCACGCGCCCATGCCGAGCGCGATGAGCCGGACCTGCAGCACCGCGCGCTCCACTGTCCGCACGCTCTCCCGGGATTCGGCCATCAGGTAGTCGGCGATCCGGTCGGCGACCGTGGACACGATGAGATCCGCGGCGAGCTCCAGATCATCGGGCGACCATGCGTCCAGCGCCCGCACCCGGGACAGGTCGACCACCAATTCCCGTTCGATGAGCTGCATTTCGACCGCGATGGCCCCGCGCAGCGCGGCCGAGCCGCCGTGGCGTTCGCGAATCAGGAAGCCCCACAGGTCGCGCTTCCCTTCGACCTGATCGAAGACGAAGCGCACGGTCTGTGCCAGCGTCGCGTGCGGGGTGCGCCGCATTTCCCGTAGTGCCAGGCGCAATTGGCGCACACCCTCCTCGACCAGGGTGGTGCCGAGTTCGTCGAGCGAGGTGAAGTGCCGGTAGAAGGCGGTGGGCACGATGCCGGCCGAGCGTGCGATCTCACGCAGGGACAGCGCCGCGAAGCCGCGGTCCGCGGCCAGGGCGAGGGTGCCATCGAGTAGCGCCGCGCGGGTGCGCTCCTTGCGCTCGACTCGGGTAGCTGCCTGCTCGCTCATCTCGATCACCATACATGCGTTCACATTCGTTCCATTCGCAAGATGTCGTGTGGGTCACACGAGCTGCCGGTTGAACTGGAGTGGCCTCACCCGGCACACTATCTCAGTGTACAGATGTGCACCGAAATGACTCGGGTTCGGTATGACATCGAGGTCACACCGGAGGCGCATCGACTGCGAAGAGGCGTCGCTCAGCTCGGCGACGCGACAGGAGGCTCACATGGTCGGACTACTCGACCTGGTGCAGAAGACAATGACCACCCCGCACCCGCTGGATCGCTACCTCGAGCTGGTGCGCCCGACCCTGACCCGGCGCTCGATGCGCGCGGAGATCACCCACGTGCGGCGCAGCGCGGTCGGCTCGGTCACTCTCACCCTCAAGCCCGCCCGGCAGTGGTCCGGGCACGTGGCGGGACAATACGTGCAGATCGGCGTCGTGATCGACGGCGTCCGCCACACCCGCTGCTATTCACCGGTCAATGCCGAGGGGCGCCGCGACCGGCACATCGAACTCACCGTCAAGGCCCATCCGCACGGCCTGGTCTCGAACCACCTGCACGAGAACGCGATTCCCGGCATGGTGGTGGACCTGGAGCCCGCCGCCGGCGTGTTCCACCTGCCCGAGCCGCGGCCCGAGCGGATCGTGCTGATCAGCGGCGGCAGCGGCATCACGCCGGTGCTGTCCATGCTGCGTACCCTCGCCAACGAGGGCTACCGCGGCCGCATCCTGTTCCTGCATTACAACCGTTCTCCGGAATGGGTGCCGCATCGCCAGGAACTCGAGGCGATCGCCATGCAGCACGGCAATGTCCGCATCGAATTCCGCTACCCGGAGACCGTTCGCGGCCGTCTCGATTCTGGACCGAGTGGAGCGGGAGAGCGAAGCGGAGGAGCGGAGGGAGGGAAGAATCGAGACTTCGGGGGCGTGAACCCGCCCGGAGCGAACCGTAGGGCAAATCAGGCAGAGCGCGACGCCCACTTCGGCTACGACGAGCTGGAGTCCCTCGCGCCCTGGTTCCCGTCCGCGCAGACCTACCTGTGCGGACCGCCCGGCCTGATGGCCGCGGTGCGCACCGTCTACGAGGCCGAACAGCTCGGCGATCGGCTGCACAGCGAGGAGTTCACCCTCACCACCGCGGTCGTGGACCCGGCCGACGCCGAGGGCAAGGTGACCTTCTCCGGCAGCGGCGTGGTCGCCGAGAACACCGGTGCGAGCCTGCTCGAGCAGGCCGAATCCGCGGGCCTGAGCCCGGAGTACGGCTGCCGCATGGGCATCTGCTTCTCCTGCACGGCCGTCAAGCGCAGCGGCTGCACCCGCAACCTGCGAACCGGGGAGCTCGACAGCGACCCGGACCAGCCCATCCAGATCTGCATCAACGCCCCCGTCGGGGACGTCGACCTCGCTCTCTGACTCATTTCTGCCATCTGAACAGGAGGGATCATGGCGATCCTCACCGAAACCACCGAGGGCCCGCTGGTGCTCAGCGTCGATCAGGTCGAGGAGATCGGCCGCGAGCTCGACGCGCTGCGCGCTCGTATCACCGCGGACCTGGGCGACCGGGACCGCGAGTACATCTACCAGGTGATCAAGGTCCAGCGCGGCCTGGAGATCGCTGGCCGCGGCCTGCTCTACCTGGGCTTCCTGCCGCCGTTCTGGCTGGCCGGCGTGGCCGCGCTGAGCGCGTCGAAGATTCTCGACAATATGGAGATCGGCCACAACGTCATGCACGGCCAGTGGGACTGGATGCGTGAGCCGACCCTGAATTCCCGTGTCTTCGAATGGGATACGGTCTGCCCGGGCGACCAGTGGCGGCACTCGCACAACTACATGCACCACACCTACACCAACATCCTCGACATGGACCGCGACATCGGTTACGGCATCCTGCGCGTGGACGAGGCGCAGAGCTGGAACGTGCTGCGGCTGGGCAACCCGCTCTACGCCTTCGCGCTGATGGTCGCGTTCGAGTGGGGCGTGATGGGCCACGACCTCGAGGTCGAGAACATCGTCCGGGGCAAGAAGCCCTGGCAGGAGGTCAAGACGCTGGTCAAGGGCCAGTGGCGCAAGGCCGGCCGGCAGGTGCTCAAGGACTACGTGGTCTTCCCGGCGCTGACCGGACCGCTGTTCCTGTCCACGCTGGCGGCCAACTTCACCGCCAATATCGTGCGCAACCTGTGGACGTTCTCGATCATCTTCTGCGGCCATTTCCCGACCGGCGTACAGACGTTCACCCAGGAGGAGTGCGCCGAGGAGACCCAGGGCGAGTGGTACGTGCGCCAGATGCTGGGCTCGGCCAATATCAAGGGCGGCAAGCTCTTCCACATCATGTCCGGCAACCTGTCGCACCAGATCGAGCACCACCTGTTCCCGGATCTGCCGGCCAACCGGTACCCGGAAATCGCCCCCGAGGTGAAGGCGCTGTGCGAAAAGCACGGCCTGCCCTACAACACCGGACGCTTCTCCCGGCAGATCGGTTCGGTGTGGTTGAAGCTGTTCAAGCTGGCGCTGCCGCCGTTCCTGGTCAAGAATTCAGCACAGGCCGGTGTTATCGTGATGCGCCGGGGGCAGGCGAGCGAAGTGGGCGTGTAAATGATTTCTAAATTCGAGAGCAACAAGGATCTGATCCAGGAATTGACGTCGTCGGGAGCACGACACGTCGGCAATATCGCCTCGATCATCACCGGCACCGTCGCCGAGGTGACCCGCGAGATCGGTGACTGGATCACCGATGCCATCGAGATGCGTGAGGCCGCCGCCGCTGCCGCGCAGGACGCGGCCGCCCAGCGTGCCGCGAACCTGACCGACGACCTCGACGACGAGGTCGACGAAGCCCCGGAACCCGCACCCGCGCAGGACAATTCGGCGACGAAGCCGGTCCATGGCGAGCGCGTGACCGATTCCGAGGTCATCGACGCAGAGGTCATCGACCCGCGTTAGTCGGGCTCCTCACCAGCTCGGCAGTCGTCGGCGATGCTGGGCGACCTCCGTGATCAGATCCCGATAGCCGTCGGCGAGCTCGGCGAGCCGGTACCACTGCAGGTGGGCCTCCGTGTCCACCCCGCGGCGGGGCCGGTCCTCGCTGATGCGGTGCGCCACCGCGCGGTGTGTCTCCTTCTCCGCCCCGTGGTGGGGCCGCGCTCGCCCGTCGCCTGCTTTCGAAGCCCGCGCCGGCTCGGACTCGGCATTGCCCAGAGCCCGTTGTGCGGCAACCCATTTCGCGGCCATCCGGTCGATGACGGCGCCGAGGGTCTCGGTGTGCAACGAGGCCCCGGCGCGGTGCGGGATGTTCACCGCCACCCAGTCGTCGATGCGGGCCACCAGTTCGGCCCGGCGCTCGTCGATCCGGTCGACGCGGCGGGTGCTGTCGGCGACATCGTCGGGGGTGGCGTCGGCGGCATGCGCCGTGTCCAGGGCGCGATATCGATGCTCATGCCATCGCACCAGTTCGTGGGCTGATTCGAGGACGTCGCGATCGCGACGATCGGAGCTGACCGGTTCCCGGAAGGCGCGCAACAGCGTTGATGGCGATGGGAGCTCGGCCCCGAAACCCGCTCCGGTGTAGTCGATTGCCATGATTCCCACCCTCGGCGTCGCATGCGTGGATGCGCCAGGGCCGAGGGGGTTTCGGGGAGGGGCTCCCCTCGGCTCCGGCGCAGCCCCGCACCCGGAACGCAACAGCCCACCACCAGCGACACGGTGAAGTAACCGGGAAATCCGCGACGATGCGATGAGAAGACTGTCCGATAATGCGGGACATATTCAGGAAAGCGCGATAGCCGGAGAGGCGCAACCATCCGGCGCGTGATCGGCGAAGCTGCCTGAAAATCGTTATACAGCATTACAAGACGGTCACATGGCCGCGGCGGTTGAAGGCCGATCGACACCTCTGCGGGCGGTGTGTGAGACAGGTTCGAGGGCTGGGCTCGACCGGGGCGAGGCCTCCCGCCGGCGGGTACGGTTACCAAGGCTTATGAATAGCTATCTGTGCGGCGTGCCGAGGGCGCGACGCGCCGTAGTCCGTTAGCCTCGATATTCGTGCCCGCCTATGCGTCGTCGCCGGAACTGCGATTCGGTTTCATGTTCGCGTTGGAAGACCCCGAGCGAATTGCCGAAGTCGTCCGTAATCTGATTGTTCGCCGGACGGTGTCGGTGTTCCGTCTCGCGCATCTCTCCAGCGACAACGGACCGCCCGATCGGTTTGTCGTGAACTGGGGCGCGCTGCCGCAGGTCTCCGTCACGATCGCCGCGCCGGACCCCGACGAATTACGTTCCAGCGGAACGATGCTGGTCAACGCGTTTCTGGGGGAGGACGGCGAGGTGAGCCTGTATTCGGCGGGCGCGGCGCCGCCGCAGTAGGGAACTGGACGGTCCTCTCCCTGTGACGGGTCGCACAACCCGTCTCAGCGATCTCTCAGCTACTGGCAAGGTTCGCCTCAGTGTCCGTCGGCAGTGTGGGTCCGGTCGCCGATCGGAGATCCCGGACGGCGGCGTCACTAGAGAGAGGTTGAAACATGATCCCGGTTATCATCCAGACTGGTTCCGCTGCGCTGAACGGCGTGCTGAACACCGGTAGTGCGGCCCTGGGTGGTCTGCTCAACACCCTGTGGACGGGATCCTTCGGCCGTTAATTCGCAATAGAGCGAAGGGTTTTCGGGCAATCGCCCCGGGTGCGTTCGCATCCGGGGCGATTTTTTTGTCAGACGGCCAGGGCGGGAGCCCGGCGGGCCTGGAGGATCTGCTCGAGCAGGGCCACCAGGACGAGTTTCACCGATTCCCGGTCGCGGGCATCGCAATCCATGAGGTGGATGGTGGGCGAGAGGTCCAGCGCCTCGCGGACCTCGTCGAGCGCGAAGCGCGGTCCGGCCTCGAATCGGTTGACCGCCACCACGAACGGGGTGCCGCGCTGCTCGAAGAAGTCCAGCACGGGGTAGCAGTCCTCGACGCGGCCGGTGTCGACCAGGATGACGCCGCCGAGCGCGCCGTCGAGCAGGTCGTCCCAGAGGAATTCGAACCGCTCCTGGCCGGGGGTGCCGAACAGATAGAGCACCAGGCTGGGGTCGAGGGTGATGCGGCCGAAGTCGAGGGCCACGGTGGTGGTGGTCTTGCCGGTGGCCAGGCCCGGATCGTCCAGTCCCACCGACACTTCGGTCATGGCGGCTTCGGTGGCGAGCGGCTCGATCTCCGAGATCGCGCCGATGAATGTGGTCTTGCCGACGCCGAATCCACCGCTGGTCACGATTTTCACCGAAGAGGCCAGCGGTACGTCGGCGGGGTCAGAGGTTCCGAACAAGGTCCCGGATCCTTTCCAGAGCAGCGGTGGAGAGTTCATCGGTCCGGCCGACCGAGACGTGTCCTTCGGATACCAGATCGCTCACCAGCACTCGCGCCACCCCAATCGGAACCCGCAGGGCCGCACCGATTTCGGCGATGGAGTGCGGGCGCTGGCACAGTCGCACCACCCGTTCCAGCTCGAATCGCAGCGGCGCGGACAGTGCCGCGGGGGTGGCGCGCACCAGGGTTTCGATGCGCAGGCCGTCGACTACGGGCGTGGTGCGCCCCGAGGTCATCATGAACGGTCGCACCACCTGTTCCTCATCGTCGGCCAATCTCGTATCTCGCGTGGGTTCTTCGGACGCGGCGGCACCGGACCAGCCGCGCGGGCGGCCGGGCGCGATCATGCGCGCGTCCGGCAGCCGATGCGAATCATTCATCGGCTCAAGGACTCCCGCAATTCGGTGATCAGGGCCGGGGTCAGCAGCGCGCCGGCGCGGTCGGCCAGCACGGCCATCTGATAGCCGACCAGGCCCACATCGGCGCCGTTGTCGGCGATCACGCCGATGCAGCTGCCATTGCTCATGGCCGAGACGAGCAGGAATCCGCGCCCCATCTCGATCATGATCAGCCGCAGTCCATCGAAATCGTAACTGCGCGAGGCGCTTCGGCCCAGGCTCGTGAGCCCGGAGACGATGGCGGCGAGCCGGTCGCCCGCGGTCCGGTCCAGGCCCTGGGACATGGCCATGAGTAGCCCGTCGGAGGACACCGCCACGGCGTCGCGCACCCCGTCGGTGGTACGCACGAAGTCGGCCAGCAGCCAGTTGAAAGTGTGCGGATCGGTGTCGGTGTAGTGGGTCGTCACCCGGTGTCCTCCTATGCTGTCGATCCGGGCCGCGGCGGTTCGCCGGTCTGCCCGCGCTGATGGCCGGACCGGAATCCGGCGAGCATGCTGCGTATCTCGTCGGGGGAGCGGTCCGCGACCGGCGGGGCGGCCGGCCGTGCGGCCGCCGGTTGGGCGCCGCCCGGTGTGACGCCCGGATTCTCGCGAGTCTTCCGGTTCCGCTTGACGAGACCGTTTCGCGTACGTTGCACCTCCGGGACAGCTCCCGAAACCTCGGTCGCCGGTCCCGGTGAGCTCGCCGGAACCGGGCCCGCCGAGGGCCCCGCCGCCGGTGGCTGAATGGCGAACGAACCCGTGGCCGGCCCGCCGAAGAGACGCTCGGCGGCGGTGGCGTGCGGTGGGGCCGCCGGGGTGTGCGGCGGAGCGGTCACGGTAGGGGTGGGCAGCGGAACGAGTTTGATCGAGTTCGGGCTCGCGGGTGCGCCATTGGTGATGTCGTCGTGCACGGGTGTCGTACGCTGCGGGCGTTCCGTGTCGCCGGAGCCGGGGGTGTGTCCCGAGCTGTGGCGGCCCGGTTTCGGGTCCGGCATGGTGTCGGCGACCGTCGGAGGCTGCGCGCCCGCAGCGTGTTTCGAATCCTCGGGCGGGGCGGGAAGTTCCGCGCCGGGGTCGCCGAGCAGGTCGCCCGGCAGCTGCAGCCGGGCCACCACGCCACTGGTGGGGGACACGGTGAGCTCGACTTCGATGCCCAGGCGCTGGGCCAGCCGGCCGACCACGTAGTGGCCCAGGAAGCGGGTGGGCGCGACGAGGAAGTCGGCTTCGCCGCGCAGGCGGGCATTGGCGGTACTGAGCTGTTCGGGCGGCATGCCGACGCCGTGGTCGACGATGGCGAGCATGTAGCGCGAGCCGAGCCGGCGGCCGTAGATCTCCACCTCCAGATCGGGCGGGGAGAAGGACAACCCGTTCTCGATGAGTTCGGCCAGCATGTGCGCGACCTCGCTGACATGCGCGCCCGCGATGGAGGCCTCGTCCACCCGGCGCAGCACCACCCGCCGGTAGTCGTCGACCTCGGACAGGCCGGCGCGGATGACGTCGGTCAGCGGAATGGGTTTCGACCACCGGCGCGGGCTGGACTCGCCGACCAGCACCAGCAGGCTCTCGGCATTGCGCCGCATGCGGGTGGCCAGGTGGTCGAGCTCGAAGAGGTTGGCCAGCGTGCTGGGGTCGAGCTCCTCCCGCTCGAACTCGCTGATCAGCCCGAGCTGGCGGCGCACCAGGTTCTGATTGCGCCGCGCCAGGTTGGCCATGGATTCGGTGCTGTTGCGGCGCAGCCGCGCCTGCGCGGAGGCGAGTTCGTAGGCGGTGGTCTGCACCCGGTCCAAAGCCCGTGCCACGGACACGATCTCGGTGCCGGCGCTCTCGTCGGCGCGCACCGGTTCGGGCGGGTCCGGGTCCGCGCCCTCGGAGGTCTGCCAGGCTTCGATGAGCTGCGGCAGTCGTTTACCGGCCACCCGGTCGGCCTCCTCGGCCAGCTCGGCCAGCGGCCGCACGATCGCCCGCACGGTGGCGACCACCAGCGCCACCTCGGCGGCGATGGCCAGCAGGGCGGCCAGCACGTAGAGGGACAGGCGCAGGGCGGCGTCGCGGCGCAGTTCGCTTGCCCGGGAGGTGATCTCGCCGCCGATATTGCGCTGGACGGTGCGTTCGCCGTCGATGATGGAACTCATCTGGCGCCACCAGTCGGCGGGGTTGACCGATTCAGTGATCGGACCGCGGTCGGAGGCGAGGGCGATGGTCTCCGCGTCGCCCGCCCGCGCCGACTCGTCGGTTCGCATCGCGGTGTAGAGCTGCGAACGTTGCGCGGGTGTGGCATCGCGTTCGAAGGCAGTCACCGCGGCCTGTTTGGCGGCTCGGATATCGAGGAACTTCACGTACTCGCCCGGTGCGAACGCGCCCGCGGCGAAGACACCGTTGAGGAAGCCGCGTTCCTGACCGGTGAACTCCTTGACGTCGCCGAGCGCGTAGAGGCTCTGCAGCCCCCGCCACAGCCGGCTGTCGAGAGCGTGATCGAGGCCGGGCCGCGCCTGGTTCAGCGTGCCGATCGCGTTGGTATAGAAGGTGAACGAGGCCGACCGGTCGGCGCGACCGGCGTCCACATCGGCGCGCGTGGCGGTTACTCCGGAGAACTGCTGGAGCGCGGTGCGCACCAGATCGGCGCCCGGTGGCTGCTGGTTCAGCGTGGAGTTGAGCTCCTGCAATGCGCTGTCGGTGGCCAGGCGCTGATTGCCGAGCGCCGTGCGGGACGCGGTGTCGCCGCCGAGCAGTCCATTGGTGAGACCGCGCTCGCGCTGCACCTCGTGGACCAGGTCCTGGACCGCCAGCGCGAGATGGACCGACTGAGCCGTGTTCCCGGTGTCGCGGTAGTCGTTCATCTCGCGGGTGATGACGATCGTCAGCAGCGCCAGCACCAGCGCCACCGACACGATCAGAATGCGCCGCAGGCGAGCCCGGATAGTGCGTGGCCGGATCAATTCCATTGGCGGCGTGAGCTTTACGTTACCCGATGGCAACAGTTTCGCCGAACGCACTCTCACTCGGTCTCCCGTAAATCAGCTTCGTGCCGACCCGGGCCGGGCACATGGAGAATAGTCAGCAACGTCGCACACCCGACTCCCGGCCGCAATTCGAAACAAGTCGATGTGGTGTGCGGAACTCGCTGTCGCGCGCGCTATTACAAATCTGGTCACAATGTGTGAGAAGCAGATGTGATCTTCGCGTCGCCGGGGAAACATTGGGGTGAACAACGGCTCACCGCTGTTCCGGCGGCGGTCGGAAGGAGGCCGCCGCGCTCGAGAGGAGTGACGGACATGCAGCCCAGTCCCGCTTATCCGGTGCGTGTGCGGGGAGACCTCGACCCGGGGTTGTCCCGCTGGATGTGGATAGTCAAGTGGATACTCGCCATTCCACACTATGTAGTGCTGATCTTCCTGGGCATCGCGTATCTCGTGGTGAGCATCATCGCTTTCTTCGCGATCCTCATCACCGGCTCGTATCCGAGAGGGCTCTTCGATTTCAATGTCGGCGTGCTGCGTTGGAGCTGGCGAGTGCGTTTCTACGCGCTCTCGCAACTGGGAACCGACCGCTACCCGCCGTTCAGCCTGCAACCCGATCCGGACTACCCGGCTGATCTGGAAGTCGACTATCCCGAGCAACTGAATCGCTGGATGGTCTTGATCAAGTGGTGGCTGCTGGCGATTCCGCAGTATCTGATCGTCGCCGCGTTCATGGGCGGCGGCCGCAATCAGCTGTCGCTGCTGCCGATCCTGTTGATCGTCGCCGTCATCGGCCTGCTGTTCACCGGCGCGTATCCGCGGGGTCTGTACGACTTCGCCATGGGCGTCAACCGCTGGACGTTGCGGGTGCGCGCCTACGCGTCCCTGATGACCGACGCCTACCCACCGTTCCGGCTCGATCAGGGCGCGAGGGAGCCCGACGCCGCGGCCTCGTAGAGGCGCCGCACCACGTCCTCGATATCGGGTTCCTCGATGGACAGGTCGCGGACCTCGGCGCGTGCCGAAACGGCCGTGAGCAGCTGTGCGGCAGTGGTGATCTCGGTGTCGAAGGCCAGCCGCTGCCGCATGCCCGCGCCCTGGCTGTCGAGCAGTTTGGCGCCGGGCAGGTCGGCCAGGTCGGGGGTGGGCTCGGCGAGATCGACGGTGAGCACCCGTTGCGCACCGACCGTCGCGCCGAGGCCGGTCAGCGAGCCGTCGTAGACCAGCCGGCCGTGGTCCACCACCAGCACCCGCTCGCAGAGCCGCTCGATATCGCCCATGTCGTGGGTGGTGAGCAGCAGGGTGGTGCCGCGCTGGGTACGCTCGCAGCGCAGGAATTCGCGTAGCCGCTGCTTGGACAGCACATCCAGGCCGATGGTCGGTTCGTCGAGAATGACCAGTTCGGGCGAATGCAGCAGGGCCGCCGCGACTTCCGCGCGCATGCGCTGGCCCAGCGACAGCTGCCGGACGGGGGTGTCGAGGGTGTCGCCCATCTCCAGCTGCTCGACGAGCTCGGCGGTGCGGGTGCGCGCCGCCGCCGGGGTGAGCCGGTGGATGGCGGCCAGGATCGAGAACGATTCGCGCAGTGGCAGATCCCACCACAGCTGCGAGCGCTGCCCGAACACCACGCCGATTCGCCCGGCCAGCTCGCGGCGCTGCCGCACCGGGTCCAGCCCGCAGGTGCGCAGCCGCCCGGCCGAGGGCACCAGGATGCCGGTGATCATCTTGATGGTGGTGGACTTGCCCGCCCCGTTCGCACCGATGTAGCCGACCGCCGCGCCCGGCTCGACCCGGAAGCTCATATCGTCCACCGCGATGAGCACCTCGCGCCGGCGCCGCCAGCGGCCCTCCTTCTTGCTCAGCACGAAAGTCCTTATCAGGCCCTCGATATCGATGATGGCACCGTTCACCCGCCGCCTCCTTGATAGTGCCTGGTCCCGAGTCGCCACAGGAACAGCGCGGCCGCCCACACCCACGCCGCCGCCACCGGCGCCGCCCAGGCCAGCCAGCTCGGCAGCAGGGCGGGCCCGGGCAGCCCGAGCAGCGCGATGGCGGGCAGATACGAGGTGAAGGCGACCGGAACCAGAAATCCGAACACGAGTTTCATCGGTGCCGGGAACACCGAGGTGGGTTGCATGGACGCGTACGACCCGCCGTAGGTGAAGGCATTGGTCAGCTCGGCGCCGTCGATGAGGAAGAACTGCGCCCCGGCCGCGCACACGAAGAGCCCGGCGAAGATGGCGATTCCGGACAGCACCGTGACGGTGAACAGCACCAGGTGTGCCGCGGTCCACTGGATGTCGTTGCGTGCCAGGCCGAATGACAGCACGGTGGCGGCCACCGCGATGCGCGCCACCCGGCGCAGCTGGATATCGCTGGTCATGAGCTGCAGCAGCAGGGGTTGTGGCCGCAGGTAGAAGGCGTCCAGCTTGCCCATCCGGACGTAGGTGGGGAGCGTGTCGGCGTGCCCGACGACCATGTCGGCGATGGCGAAACAGGTGTTGCTCATGCCGAACAGCAGCAGCATGGCGTTCAGGTCCAGCCCGCCCAGCCGGGGCACGTTGTGGAAGATCACCCACATTTCGGCGAACTCCACCAACCCGATCAGGAAGGCGCTCACCACATCCGCGGCGAAGGACAGCGGATAGGCGCGTTGCGCGCGCACCCGTGAGCCCAGCACCGCGCGGTAGGGCGTCAGCCGGGAGGGACGTGCCTCACCCACCCTGCACCTCCAGTTTGCGGCGCCCCGCCCGCAGTAGCAGCTGCCCGGCGCCCACCAGAACGACCAACCAGAAGCATTGCACGACAATGATTTCCACCGCATCCCTGCCCGCTGTGCGACCGGACAGCACATCGATGGGCCACTGCAGCATGGACGGGAAGGGCGTGGCGTAGGCAATGTCGCGCAACCAGTCGGGAAACAGGTGCACCGGCGCGAACAGCCCGGCCAGGAAGGTGCCCAGGATCATGTGCAGGGCGCGCAGCCCGCGGGTCTCGATGAGCCAGAACCCGGCCAGGCTGACCGCGAACATGGACAGGAACGACAGCGTCATCGCCAGCAGCAGGCTGAGGGCGCCCAGCGCGTACGGTCCCGGCGTGCCCGGGAACGCGAGCCCGAAGGTGAGCACGCCGACGAGAATGCTGGGTATGCCGCGCGGTAGCAGAGAGAACGCCGCCCGCCCCAGATATTCGGCCAGGTGCGCGAATTGGATGTCGATCGGCCGCAGGAAGTCGATGGCGACGTCCCCGGTGCGGATGCGCTCCACGATGTCGGGCAGCGTCCAGAAGGCGATGGCGCCCAGCAGTCCCTGCGACAGCCAGATGTAGGCGCCGATGGTCCCGCGGTCGTAGCCGCCGAATCCGCTGTTCACGCGCACGGCCGTCATGAGCACGGCCGCCCGCACGAAGCCGAACACGAGATTGGTGAGCAGGCCCGCCAGCATGGCGAGCCGGTAGTGCGATTGCCTGCGAAACCCTGCCTTGACCAGCTGCCAGTAGACCCCCACGTCGCTGCGCACAAGAGGTTGACACTACGGGTGCGGTCGTTGTCCTGCAATGGAGTTGCGTGGCCCCCTCGCGTGGGACCGAGTTATGCTCGATGCCGGTTTGTTGCGGTGTGCGTCACGCGCGGAGCATTCACGTCCGATTCGCCGGAAAGCGGGTGCACGGCTCGGTTCCTGTGATAGAAACATCAGCGTTTCACTTAGTTGCGACGCTAGGACCGACGATGACCATGGCCGACACGAACGTTTTCGAGGCGCTCGAATCCAATGTGCGTGGTTACTGCCGTTCCTGGCCGACGGTGTTCGACACCGCAAGCGGCGCCTGGCTCACCGACGAGAACGGCAAGGAGTACCTCGACTTCTTCGCCGGCGCGGGCGCGCTCAACTACGGCCACAACAACCCGCTGCTCAAGCAGGCGCTGATCGACTACCTGCTCGGCGACGGCATCACCCACGCCCTGGACATGTCCACCGTCGCCAAGCGCCGGCTGCTCGAGGCCATGCGCGATCTGGTGCTGGTCCCACGCGGGCTGGACTACAAGGTCCAGTTCCCCGGCCCGACCGGAGCCAATGCCGTCGAGGCCGCACTCAAGCTGGCGCGCAAGGTCACCGGCCGCACCACGGTCCTGAACTTCACCAACGCCTTCCACGGCATGACGCTGGGCGCGCTGTCGGTCACCGGCAATGCCGCCAAGCGCGCCGGCGCGGGCGTCCCGCTGGTGCACGCCGCCCCGATGCCCTACGACGGTTATCTGGATGAGCCCGAGGACTTCTCGTGGATGCGCCGCGCCCTCGACGACAGCTCGTCCGGCCTGGACAAGCCCGCCGCGGTCATCGTCGAGACCGTGCAGGGCGAGGGCGGGATCAATGTGGCCCGCGCCGAATGGCTGCGGCAGCTGTCCGAATTGTGCTCGGCCCGTGGCATTCTGCTCATCGTCGACGACGTGCAGATGGGCTGCGGCCGCACCGGCCCGTTCTTCTCCTTCGAGGTCGCGGGCATCACCCCCGATATCGTCGCGCTCTCGAAGTCGATCGGCGGCTACGGCCTGCCCATGGCGCTGGTGCTCATGCGCCGGGACCTGGACCAGTGGTCGCCCGGTGAGCACAACGGCACCTTCCGCGGCAACAACGCAGCCTTCGTCACCGCCGAGGTCGCGCTGCGTCACTACTGGTCCGACGACCGCCTGCAGCTCGCCACCCTGGCCAAGGGCGCGCGCGTGCACGAGCACCTGGCCGCGCTGGCCGAATCCTTCACCGGCATCTCCACCCGCGGCCGCGGCCTGGTGCACGGCCTGGTCTTCGAGGACGCCTCGCAGGCCGAGAAGGTCTGCCAGGTCGCCTTCGAGCACGGCCTGCTGGTCGAAACCTCCGGCGCCAATGACGAAGTCGTGAAGCTGCTCCCACCCCTGACCGTCAGCGATGACGAGATCACCCACGGCCTGGGCATTCTCACCCGCGCCGTGGAGATCGTCCGCGACGGCCACTAGACGTCGGCAACCGCCCACACCGGTGCCGACCCGGTGCCGGGTTCCCAGCTGCGGAGGGAACCCGGCACCACCTATCTCTCTGTCGTGAAATGCTGCTGGTACCAGGCGAGCAGGGCCGCGTCGTTCTTGGGTGGTTGCCGGGATATCGGCCGTCGATCCGGTGACCATCACGAACAGGTGCAGGTCCTCGTACACCGCGACCAGGACGTCGCGGGGCGGGTCCTCGGTCTTGTCGGTGTAGCAGAAGAACCGGCCGATGGGGATGCTCTGTTTTCGCCAGACATCATCGGCGCCACCGCCGCCGCAGGCATGGCCGGGAAACTGACCCAGGTCGGCCTGATACACGGTCTCGGCGGTACCGCTGTTCGGGAATCCGACGCAGGAGACCCCCGGGTCGTCGATCTTGGTATCGCCGTCGAGGATTGCGGTGGCCGGGCCGACGGGCGGGTTGCCGTGCCGGCACTCGGTGTGGATGTACGGGGCGTTGAGGGGGGCAAGCCCAGAATCACGCGGATTACAACCGGTGACCGGGCGCGGCCGGACCGGCAGGGTCGGGGTGTGGCGGACGAATGCCCGCGGCCGCCACCGTCCCCGTCCCCGTTCGCCCGAGGTGCTGTCGTGTCCGCAATTGCCGTGCAGGCCAGGCCCATTATCGGCCGGCCACGCCTGCCGAGCGTCTCCGTGCTGGCCCGCTTCGTCGCGCCGGTGCTGCTGGTGGTGGTCTGGCAGCTCGCCAGCTCGACCGGTGTGCTGCCCGAGCGGCTGCTCGCCTCCCCGGTGACCGTCGTGCGGACGGCCGTCGACCTGATCGAGGACGGCACGCTCACCAAGGCCGTGTCGGTGTCGCTGCAGCGCGCCGCGCTGGGCTTCGTCATCGGCGCGGTGGCCGGCATCGGGCTGGCCCTGGCGGCCGGGCTGAGCCGGGCCGGGGAGTACCTGGTCGACCCGCTGATGCAGATGCTGCGGACGCTGCCGTTCTACGGCCTGATCCCGCTGTTCATCCTGTGGTTCGGGATCGGGGAGCTGCCCAAGATCGTGCTGGTCGCCTTCGGGGTGGCGATTCCCTTGTACCTCAACACCTTCGCTGGTATCCGCGGCGTGGACGGCAAGCTGGCCGAGCTGGCCCGGGTGCAGCGGCTGAGCAGGGCGGGCCTGATCCGGCACATCGTGCTGCCGGGCGCGCTGCCGCAGACACTGGTCGGGCTGCGTCAGTCGCTGGGCGTGGCCTGGCTGGCGCTCATCGTCGCCGAGCAGGTCAATGCCGACGCGGGTCTGGGCTTCATGATCAACGACGCCCGCGAGTTCCTGCGCACCGACGTGATCGTGGTCGGCCTGCTCGTCTACAGCGTGCTCGGGCTGCTCACCGACGCGCTCGTTCGTTCCATCGAGAGGAGAGCGCTGTCATGGCGACGCGGCTTCCTGGCACCCTGACCGATTCGGTGATCGCGGCGACACTGGCCGAACTGGAGGAGACTGCGGCGGGCCCGGCCGCGGCCGATTCCCCGGTGGTGCGAATTCGGGGTCTGGTCAAGGACTTCGGCGCACGCCGGGTCCTGCACGGACTGGATCTCGACATCCGACCCGGTGAGTTCGTGGCCCTGCTCGGGCGCAGCGGCTCCGGCAAATCCACCCTGCTGCGGGCGCTGGCGGGCCTGGACGACGAGACCGGCGGCGAGCTCACCGTGTCCGGCGAGGTCGCGGTCGCCTTCCAGGAACCGCGTCTGGTGCCGTGGAAACGCGTGCGCGACAACGTGACTCTCGGCCTTCGCCACGAAAATCCCAGGGCCGCCGCCACAGCCGCGCTGGCCGAGGTGGGCCTGGCGGCGCGCGGCGCGGCCTGGCCGCTGACCCTCTCCGGCGGTGAGGCGCAGCGCGCCTCACTGGCCCGCGCCCTGGTCCGGGAGCCGGATCTGCTGCTGCTCGACGAACCCTTCAGCGCCCTGGATGCCCTGACCCGCATCACGATTCACGGCCTGGTGCTGGACCTGTGGGCGCGGCATCGGCCCGGCGTGCTGCTGGTCACCCACGACGTGGACGAGGCGGTGCTGCTGGCCGATCGTGCCCTGGTGCTCGACGGCGGTCGCATCGCCCGCGAGATCCCCATCGACCTGCCGCGCCCGCGCCGGCGCGACCATCCCGAATTCCTGGCCCTGCGTACGGCATTGCTCGCCGAGCTGGGTGTCACCCCGGAAGGAACCACCGAATGAGATCCAAGCGCCTGTTCGCCGCCTTGGCGGTCGCCACGGCCCTCGTCAGCGCGGCGTGCTCGTCCGGCAATGACGACACCAAGGGCGTGAACGCGGACGGATCGGTGGACCTGTCACAGGTGACCCTGCACATCGGCGATCAGAAAGGTCTTGCGCTGCAAGCCCTGCTGGAGGTCTCCGGTGAGGGCAAGGGGCTCCCGTACAAGGTCGAATGGTCCACCTTCACCGCCGGACCGCCCCTGCTCGAGGCCATCAATGCCGGATCCATCGACTTCGGCGGCGTCGGCGACGCCCCGCCGGTGTTCGCGGCGGCGGCCAAATCCCAGATCAAGATCATCGGGTCCTACGACTCCGGGGCGGCCGGGAACGGTCTGGTGGTGCCCAAGGACTCGTCGATCAAGGATCCGAAGGACCTGCGCGGCAAGAAGATCGCGGTCACCAAGGGCAGCTCCGCGCACTACCACCTGCTGTCGGTACTGACCAAGGCCGGGCTCACCTTCTCCGATATCGAGCCGCAGTACCTGCAACCCGCCGACGCGCTCGCCGCGCTGTCCACCGGGCGGGTGGACGCCTGGACGGTCTGGGACCCGTATGTGGCCCAGGCCGAACTGAGCGGCAATCGGGTGCTGGTGGACGGCACCGGCTACGTGAAGCCGGACAGCTTCTTCGTCACGGGTTCGAAGACGTTGCAGAACAAGGCGAACGCGGCCGCGGTCCGGGACCTGCTGGCGCGCATCCAGCGTGCGCACGGGTGGATCACCGGCCACCGCGAGGACTGGGCCAAACAGTCGGCCGCCATCACCGGGGTGCCCTACGACGTCACGCTCCTGGCCGTGAACCGCGCCAACTACCAGGATCACCCGCTCGATGACGCGACGATCGCCGCGGAACAGCAAGTGGCCGACGGTTTCTCCGACGCCAAGCTGATTCCGGGCAAGGTCCGGATCGCCGATTTCATCGACACCCGCTACAACGACCGATTCACCTCCTAGGAGTCCGCGCATGAGCTTGTCGTTCCACTGGTTCCTGCCCACCTCCGGCGACTCCCGCGGCCTGGTGGCCGGCGGGCACGGCACCCCGATGTCGGGTGACCGCCCGGCCTCGCTGCACTACCTGAACCAGATCGCCGCAGCCGCCGAGACCAACGGCTTCGAGGCCGTGCTCACCCCCACCGGCTCCTGGTGCGAGGACGCCTGGCTCACCACCGCCATGCTGGTCGAGACCACCGAGACGCTGAAATTCCTGGTGGCCCTGCGCCCGGGCCTGATGAGCCCCACCCTCGCCGCGCAGATGGCGGGCACCTTCCAGCGGCATTCCGCGGGACGGCTCTACCTCAATGTGGTGACCGGCGGCGAACCGCTCGAGCAGGCGGCCTACGGCGACTTCGCCGACAAGGAGGCCCGGTACGCCCGGACGGGAGAGTTCCTGGATGTGGTGCGGTCGCTGTGGAACTCGCACGAGCCGGTCACGTTCCGCGGCGAGCACATTCACGTCGAGAACGCGCTGTTGAGCAATCGGCCCGATCCGGTGCCGCCGGTGTTCTTCGGCGGCTCCTCGGCCCCGGCGGGACCCGTCGCGGCCCGGTACGCCGACACCTATCTCACCTGGGGTGAACCGGTGCTGGCGGTCAGTCGCAAGCTCGACTGGATCCGCGGATTGGCCGTGGACCACGGCCGCAAGCTGGACTACGGCCTGCGCATCCACGTCATCACCCGCGACACCTCCGAGGAGGCGTGGGCGGTGGCCGACAAGCTACTGGCCGGGATCGACCCGGCCGATATCGAGCGCGTCCAGAACGCCCTGGCCAAGAGCGAATCCGAGGGGCAGCGCCGGATGTCGGAGCTGCACAACGGCAGTACCGACCGGCTCGAGATCGCCCCGAACCTGTGGGCGGGCGTGGGCCTGGTGCGCGGTGGCGCGGGCACCGCGCTGGTCGGCTCGCACGCGGAGGTGGCCGAACGCCTCATCGAATACTCGAAGGCCGGCATCTCCCACTTCGTGCTCTCCGGCTACCCGCACCTGGAGGAGGCCTACTGGTTCGGCGAGGGCGTGCTGCCGATCCTGGAGCGAAAGGGACTGTGGCAGCACCCGATCCGCCGCCCCTCCCTTCCCGTCTCGACCCCGTTCGCCAGCGCGTCCAGCAGTTAGACCCGAAGCAGCCGGGCCCGGTCGCCGCACCCCGAGGGCGCGGCGGCCGGTGAGTACATGCCGTGAGTAATTCGGCGGAAGCGGCAGCGGGACAGG
Source organism: Nocardia sp. NPDC059228 (assembly GCF_042754245.1). Taxonomy (NCBI): domain Bacteria; kingdom Bacillati; phylum Actinomycetota; class Actinomycetes; order Mycobacteriales; family Nocardiaceae; genus Nocardia; species Nocardia sp. NPDC059228. The sequence continues at coordinate 120,822 of NZ_JBHZAL010000018.1, forward strand.
TCTTCCTACGCTTCGGGCAGCACCCACCGCGGGTGACTCCGAGAGGAGGAGACCATGTCCTATATCCACATCAGCCACACGCCCGGCGTCGGCTTGCGGCGGTACCGCGAGGTGCACGAGGCGCTCGGGCCCGAGCCCCTGGCGGGCAACCTGCTGCACATCGTCGGCGAACTGGACGGCACCCTGCACATCGTGGACGTCTGGGAATCCGCCGCCGCGGCCGACAGATTCGCCGCCGAACGGCTCTTTCCGGCCTTCGAGCGCACCGGCATCGCACCCGGCCCGGACGCCACCTTCGAGGCCTTCGAGGGCGAGATCACCGACCGGCGCGGGTAGCGGTCGGTGATCCGCATTCCGGGCGGAGGGGCGTGGCGTGCGAGTAACGTGCGGTCCGGAGGTATCCGTGTCGACCGAGTTCATCGGGCGCGAGCGCGAGCTCGCCGACCTGCGCAGGCGATGGGAGCAAGCGGCGCACGGCACGCCGCGGCTGATCATCTGCCGCGGTGAGGCGGGCATCGGCAAGACCCGCCTGGCCAGTGAACTCACGACCTGGGTCCGAACGCGGGGTGGCCGCACGCTCTGGGCACGGGCGCTCGAAGCCCGGGATGCGCCGCCGTTCGGGCTGTGGCGGCAGGTCTTCGACGCATCCGAGCCCGATATCGAGGATCCCGGGACCGGCCGGACGCGGCTCTTCGACGGATTCGCCGACCGGCTCACCGGGGACGAGCCCGTTCTGCTGGTGCTCGACGACATCCACTGGGCCGATGAGCCCTCGCTGCTGGCGCTGCGGCACATCGTGCGCGGCTGGCGCGAGCAGCGAATCCTGGTGTGCGCCAACACCCGTGACAGCTCCGCCGACGCCGAGGCGGGCTGGCGGGCCGTGGCGCCGGAACTGCTGCGGGAGCCGGTGACCGACGTCCTGGACCTGACCGGGCTGTCCCACGGCAGCTCCGGCGCCTGCCTGAGCGCGGCGGCCGAACGTGCCGTGCCCGAACGCATTACCGCCGCGGCCTACCGGATGAGCGGTGGAAACCCCTTCTATCTGCGGGAACTCGGGCGGGGCCTGCGCGGCGCCGCCGGCGACCAGCTGCGCCTGCCCGCCACACTGCGGGAAGTGGTGCGCGGCCGCCTCGCCACCGTGCCACCCCGCGCCCAGGAACTGTTGCGGGCGGCCGCCATCCTCGATGACGCCTTCCCCGTCGCGATCGCCGCGCGGCTGATCGGCCGCCCGGTGCTGGAATGCCTCCCCGCGCTGGACGCCGCCGTCGCCTCCGGCCTGCTCGTCTCGAATCACCGGGCGGGACAGTGCGATTCACGCACGCCCTGGTGCGCGCGGCGCTGCACGACGGACTGCCCCTGCAACAGCGGGTGCTGCTGCATGCGCGCGCCGCCCGCGCCATCGAGGAGCTGTATCCCGATGCCCTCGATCAGCACGCCGCCGCCCTGGCCCGTCACTACGCCGAATCCGCGCTGGCCGGTGACCGCGCGCCCGCCCTGCGGTGGGCCCGCCGCGCGGGCGACAATGCCCTGCGCGACCTGGCCTTCGAGGAAGCCGCCCGGCTGTACACCGTTGCCCTCGACCACACGACCGGCGGCCCGCCCGCCGACCGCGGCCGCCTCCTGCTGACCCGCGCCACCGCCCACTTCCGTGCCGGGAACCTCGAACCCGCCCGCGCCGACTGCCTGGCCGCAGGTGAACTGGCCCGCCGCACCGGCGACGCGAACCTCCTCGCCGAACGCGCCCTCATCCTGGAGCCGGTAGGAAATCATCTGTGGGACAGAGATATTCACGAGTGGTGCATTGAAGCGCTGACGGCGGAAGCGTCGCTTGCAGACGGCGACCAGGCGGACGGGACCACGGTCGAGCAGGGCGGCGGCGATCCGGCACTGGCCGATGGTGTGGGGAGTCTGTTCGGCGCTGTGGATTTCGACGCGCGATCCGCAGTGAACTGCGCTTCCGGAGGGTTGCCCGAATCGCTGCGGGCACGGCTGCTCGCCCGCGCGACCGAGGCTGCGTCGTATCTGGGCCGATGGGACGAGATCGGCGAGACCAGCTCGCGGGCACTGGCATTGGCCGATCGCTGCGGCGATGCCGAGGCGCTGGTGGCGGCGTTGCGGGCGCGGCAGCTGGCCTGCACCGGGCCGGAGGATCTGGCCGAACGGGTGCGGCTGGCGGCGCGGATGATCGACATCGGCATGCGGTCGCGGCGGCCCGGCACCGAGCTGTGGGGCCGGCTCTGGGCCATCGACAATCAGTGGGAGAGCGGCGATCTGACCGCGGTCGAGACGGAGCTGTCGCGGCTGCGGTGGTGTGCGCGGCACACCGGGGGACCCATGGCCACCTGGCACGTGCTGCTCACCGAGGCCGCGCTGGCTCAGGCCAGGGGCAGGTTCGACGATGCGCTGCGGGTGGCGGGGCAGGCGCGGGAACTGGCCGAATCCCTGGGCCATCCGGCCGGATTCGGCGCCTACCGATCGCTGCTCGGCACCATCGGCCACCACCGCGGCTATCCGGACGAGGCGTTCGACATTCCGCCCGCCGCCCAGCGCGGCGAGGTCCGCAACCAGCTGTTCGCCGTGCTGGGTCCCGCGTTCCCCCTGGCGGAGAGCGGACGCCTCGACGACGCGGCGGGGCTGTACCGCGGCCTCGGACCGCCACCGGAGTGGGACATTCCGCCGTTCTTCCGGCTGATCGTCATGACCGTCGGCGGATCCATCGCGCTGGCGCTGGGATACACCACCCATATCGCGTGGTTCGCCGACCAGCTGCGGCCCTACCGCGACCGGCATGTCGTCAGCGGTGCGGGCAATGCGCACTACTTCGGCCCGGTGCCGCTCTGGCTCGGTAAATTCGCCGCCGCACTGGGTGATTCGGCAGCCGCGGAACGCGAGCTGCGGACCGCGCTGGAGATCTGCCGGGACACCGGCGCCCAGGGTTTCGTGGTCGAGGCGAGCACTGATCTGGCCGCGGTGCTGCTGGCGCGCGGGGCGACCGAGGAAGCGCTGGCACTGGCGAAAGCCGAGCTGCCGCAGGCCGAGACGATCGGCATGCCGCCGTGGACGGACCGACTGCGGAGCATTGCCGCCGAGGCGTCCGCGCGGGCGGTGCTGTCCCCACGTGAGCGGGAGGTGGCCCAGCTGGTCGCCGCGGGGCTGAGCAATCGCGAGATCGCCACCGCCCTGGTGCTGTCCGAGCGCACCGCGCAGAACCATGTGCAGCACATCCTCACCAAACTCGGCCTCACCAATCGCGCGCAGATCGTGGCCTGGGTGACTCACGCCGCCCGCGGACCGGGCGCACAGGCTGGACCGTGGCATCGATGAACAGGGCTCGGAGACGCCGGAATTCACCCTGTCGTAGTGCGACCGTCGACCACGTCTGACACAGTCGACAGGTATGAACGGTCGGCGGCGTGTTCTGGGACTGTGCGCGGCGGTACTGAGTCTGGCCCTGGTGGCGGGCTGCGGCGGTGCGGACAACCCGGCCCCCGCCACCTCGACGGCGGTGCCGCTGGTGTCGACCGGCGACCTGCCCAGGGCGCAACCGGGTGAAGTACACCTGTTCGGGATCAACGACCTGCACGGGAATCTGCAACCGCCGGACGGCGCCAACGGCAAAGTGGGGACGTACATCGCCGGGGGAGCGACGTACCTGGCCGCGCATCTGGCGCGGCTGAAGGCGGCCTATCCGGACAGCGCCATCCTGTCGGCCGGGGACAACATCGGGGCCAGCCCGCTCGTCTCCTCGCTGTTCCACGACGAGCCGACCATCGACTTCCTGAACTCGGTGGGAGTCGCGGCCTCGGCGGTCGGCAATCACGAATTCGACCACGGCGTCGCCGAACTGCGCCGACTCCAGGAGGGCGGATGCGCCGCCGACGGCTGCACGCCGGGCCAGCCGTTCACCGGGGCGAAGTTCCCGTACCTCGCCGCCAATGTCACCGACGGCAACGGCCAGCTGCCGCCCGGGCTGAAGGCGTGGACCATGCTCGAACTGGGCGGCCACAAGATCGGCGTCATCGGCGTCGTCACCACCGACACCGAGCACATCGTCACGCCCGAGGGCATTCGCGGCTACCGCTTCGGCGACGAGGCCGACGCCATCGGCAAGTACGTGCCCGAGATGGAATCCGCGGGTGCGGAAACCGTGGTGGCGCTGCTGCACGACGGCGGCGCCCAGCAAACCCACGGCGGCCCGGTCGATTACAACGGCTGCGCCGGCATCTCACGCGACGTTCAAGCACTGGCCCACCGCACCGATGCCGCGGTGTCGGTGCTGCTCACCGCGCACAGCCATCAGGCCTACAACTGCACACTGGACGGCAAGGTGGTCACCCAGGCCGCCTCCTTCGGCCGCCTCGTCACCGACGTCACTCTGCGCTTCCACGACGGCAAGGTCGAGGCGAAGGCCGTCAACCGGGTCGTCACCCGTGATGTCACGCCCGCGCCCGCCGCCGTCCAGCTGGTGGATTACTTTGCCGGACAAGCGAAACCGCTGGCCGATCGAGTGATCGGCCAGGCCACCGCGCCGGTGCCCGCCGAGCCCGCTCCGGCCGGGGATTCCCCGCTCGGCGACATCATCGCCGACGCGATGCTCGACGCCATGACCACCGTGCAGGCCGTGGCGGCCTTCATGAATCCGGGCGGGGTGCGTGCGGGGCTGACCGGCGGCAACATCACCTACGAGCAGGCATACACCGTGCAGCCCTTCGGCAATCAGGTGGTGGCGGTGGCGCTGACCGGACAGCAGATCCTGAATCTGCTGGAGCAGCAATGGGACAATGTCAGCAAGCCCGGCGTGCTGTCGGTCGCGGGCATCACCTACACCTACTCCGACAGCGCGCCCAAGGGGCACAAGGTGGTCGACGGCAGCGTCCGGGTGGCCGGGCAGCCGCTGAATCCCGTGGCGGTCTACCGGGTTTCGACCAACAACTTCCTGGCCGCCGGGGGCGACGGCTTCACCGTGTTCCAGCAGAGCCGCGAAACCCTGGTCGGCCCCATCGATCTCGACGCCCTGGAGACCTACCTGCGCGGCCGCGGGGCGGTCACCCCGCCCGCGAGTCGCATCGAGAAGCACTAGCGCCGGAACTCCTCGACCGGGAGCCGTGGAGTGCTATTGGCCCATCACGTATTTCACCGTCGGCCCGGCGGTCCAGCCGCCGTCCACCGCGAGTTCCGCGCCGGTGACGTAGGAGGACGCGTCCGAGAGCAGGAAGACGATGGCCGAGGCGATCTCATCGGCCTCGCCGACCCGGCCCATCGGGGTATTGGGATAGCCGCCCTCACCCTGCTGGATGCCGACCTGTGCGGTCATCGGGGTGTAGGTCATGCCCGGGTGCACGGAGTTCACTCGAATCCGGTCGACGCCGTTCTCGATGGCGGCCACCTTGGACATGCCGCGCACCGCCCACTTGGACGCGCCGTAACTGCCGGTCAGAGCCAGGCCCATGAGCCCGGCGGCGGAGGAGATATTGACGATCGAGCCGCCGCCCGCCTGCTTGAGCGCGGGCATGAAGGTCCGCATGCCCAGGAAGACGCCGACCAGATTGATGTCGATGACCTTGCGGAAGTGCTCTACCGATTCATCGGCCAGCAGCTCCCCGGTCGAGATGCCCGCATTGTTCACCAGGCCGTGCACGCTGCCGTCGAAGGCGTCGCAGGCCGCGGCCAGTGCGGTGGTCCAGTCGAGTTCGGAGGTGACGTCGAGGTGCTGATAGGCGGCCCGCGAGCCCAATTCGGCCGCCAGCGCCTTGCCCTCCTCGTCGAGCACGTCGGCGATCACGACATTCGCCCCGGCCCCGACCGCCTGCCGGGCGGCCGCGGCGCCGATGCCCCGGGCCGCGCCGGTGATGAGAATCGTCTTGCCGCTCAGATCGTGCATGGGAGGCTCCTTCCAGAGGAACCGGCGCACAGGCGTGGTGACCCGTTCGCCGGCCACACAGTTGGTTTGCTGAATAGTGTCCGATGCGTTCGGAATCGGCTCGGCGGCGCACCTGAATCCATATAGTTGATATATCAACTATTTCAACCGGGTGGCGGCGCGGGTATTCCCGTAGGGTGCGGGCGTGAACCGCGCGCCCATCGGCACCGTCGACGAACTCATGACCCTGCTGGCCGGCTGCGCCGACGCCTGGGACATGCCCGACCGCAGTGGCGATCCGGTCGACATCCTCGACCACGACCGGCAGTGCGCCGAGCTGCTGCGCCGCGACCTTCCCAGTGATGAGGAACTCCAGGTGGCCGGCCTGGTGCACGACATCGGGCACGTGCTGGTGCCCGGTGACGACGCGGGACACGGAGTCCACGGCGGCGAGGCGGTCCGGGCCCTGCTCGGCGCACGGGTCGCGCGGCTGGTCGAACTGCACGTCGTGGCCAAGCGGTATCTGGCGGCCACGGATTCGGTACACGCCGAGGCGCTTTCGCCGTCGAGCCGGCGCACCCTGATCGCGCAGGGCGGTCCCATGACGCCGGCGGAGATCACGGCCTTCGAGCGTGATCCCGATTTCGCCGCGGCCCTCGCGCTGCGGCGCGCCGACGACGCGGGCAAGGTGGTCGGCTTGACCGTCCCTCCCCTCGAGACCTGGCGGCCGGTGGTCGAGCGGGTAGCCGCCGCTCGCTGACCGCGGGTCGCCGGGCCCGGCCGCGCGGCCTGCATAGACTCGCTCTGTGCCGTTGTCCCCGCGCGTCCCCGATCTGGCCGCCCTCGATCTGCTGTTGTCGGTGATCGAGTTGGGCAGTCTCGGGCGGGCGGCCAAGGCGCACGGCATCAGTCAGCCCTCCGCCAGCTCGCGCATCCGCTACCTCGAGCAGCTGGTGGGTGTGCCGGTGCTGGAGCGGACGACGCTCGGCTCGCGGCCGACGGCAGCGGGCTCGCTCATCGCCGAATGGGCGCGCACTGTCGTGGACGCGGCCGCGCGGCTGGACGCCGGGATCGACAGCCTGCGCGCGCAGCGGGATTCGCGGCTGCGGGTGGCGGCCAGCCAGACCGTCGCGGAGTACCTGTTCCCGAAATGGCTGGTGGGCCTGCGAGCCCGGATGCCGGACACCTCCATCGCCCTGGAGTCGGGCAATTCGGCCGAGGTCGCCAAGGCGGTGCTCGAGGGCCGGGCCGGAATCGGGTTCGTGGAGAGCCCGCGCCTGCCGACCGAACTGGAAAGCCATGTGGTGGGCCGGGATCGGCTGGTCGTGGTGGTCGCGCCCGGTCACCCCTGGGCCCGCCGGGCCGAGATCGACGCGGCCGAACTGGCGCGCAGCCCACTCATCTATCGCGAACCCGGATCGGGCACCCGGAACTCCTTCGAGCGCGCCATGACCGCTGGAATGCCGGGCTGGGAGCCGAATGTCGCGCTGGAGCTGTCCTCGACCACTGCCATCAAGACCGCCGTCGCCGACGGCATCGCGCCGGCCGTGCTGAGTTCCCTGGCCGTGGCCACCGAACTGGCCGAGGGAATCCTGATGTCGCCCACGGTGACCGGTCTGGATCTGGAAAGACAGCTGCGTGCGGTATGGCCGATCGGACAGAAGCCGACCGGTCCGGCGCGTGATTTGTATGCCATTGCGCGCCGCCCACTCTGAATCATCCGCGGGAGTTTTCGGAGGAACCCAGGGTGTGTTTCCGCGCCATTCCGGGGGTTTTGTCCGAAGTGTTGACAGAGTGACGCCCATCACCATAGTGTTCCGGCGCAGGCCCACTGAATTTCCGAAGGGCCGACGCTGCCTGCATATTTCTCTCGCCGATACAATGGCTTCGCTGAATTCGCAGCCCGAAGACACAAGTGCGCCAACGCCTCCCCGTGGGCGTTATCAAAGGGTTATGGTCACGGCATGGTGCGAACCGCCGCCGCTGCCGCAGACCCGGATGAGCCAGACATTCCGGCCACTGCTTCGCGGCCGAAGCTAGAGGTTGTTCCCGAATCGCCTGACCCCGAAGCGCCACAGTCCCACTCCTTCGGCGCGCACGTCCTGAGCCCGGCCGATATCGAGCGACTGCCGTCCTCGGCGCGGCACCGCATCGCGGCCTTCATCCACCTGCAGGTGGCAACCCTGGAGGAGTGGCCAGAGCCGGTGCTGCCCCCCATTCCCGATCTCGACGATCTCTGACGGTCGTGCACCCCCGGTATTCCCCGAACCGGATTCGTCCAAACCTGTGTGGTGCCGTCCGATTTCATCCCGCACACTGCTGAGCTTCATCGAAAACGTGAGCTTCATCGAAAACGGACGCAGCCCAAGCGCATCGGTGATGATGTGCAGGAACTGCGGCCGCGCCGTGGTTGGTCAGCCGCCGATGGACTGGAAGATCTTGACGCCCACCAGGATCACCGCGAGCAGCAGGTAGCCGCGCAGGGCGAACATGCCCACCGTGCGCGCCGTGGAGAACGCCGGTCGCGCCAGGGTGTCGAGCGCGGGGGTGCGCCAGGTGTCGCGGTCCGCCTCCAGAATGGCCTTGCGCTCGGCCTTGGTGAGGCGAGTGGAGTCCAGCTCCTCCACCTGATCCGGATCCAGTCCGCCGAGCTCGGCCGCGGTCCGCTCGGCCCGGCGCCGCCGGCCGCGCTGCCAGGCGATGAGCATGCCCGCCCCGCCCAGGACGCCGACCAGCGCGCCCGCGCCGAAGCCGATTTCGAGGGTCGTGGTGGTCAGGTCCGGGAAGAAGGTGGCCGCGGTGAGCGCGAGCGACAGCAGCACCAGCGACCAGACGATGACCCCGGCGACAATGTTCTGCCTGACCGTGTTCACCCACGGGCCGAGCACGGCCTTGTCATTGCAGAGCAGGACCAGGAACACCGTCGCCGACGGCAGCAGCACCCCGGCCAGCGCCTGCACCCCCTGGGTCAGCAGGCCCAGCACGTGATCGGGACTGAACGAGACCGCGGCGGCGACGCCGAGCAGCGCCGCGTATCCGAGATAGAAGGCCGGCGCCTCGGAGACCTTCCAGTGCAGCGAGTGCCGCCGGCCCAGGGTGTCGCCGAGGGCGTAGGTGGTGGCCAGACCGACGGCATTGGCGCCGATGAGCGAGGCGTCCAGCAGCAGGATGGCGAAGAGCGCGCCGGCGGCGGTGCCCACGTGGTCGTGCAGCGCGTGGGCGACGGCCCCGGCATCGGTGAAGCTGCCGGCCGCGGCCGTGCCCGCGAGGCCGAAGGTGGTCGCCGCCATGATGGCGACCGCGCCGACCATGACCACGACGATGCCGACCCACAGGTCGATGCGCTCGTAGCGGATCCAGCGGGGGGTGATGCGCTTGTCGACGATATTGGACTGCTGGAAGAACAGCTGCCACGGCGCGACCGTGGTGCCCACGATGGACACGATGAGCAGCAGCAGCGTCGAGTTCAGCCCGCCCGGGAAGGACGGCAGGAATCCGTGCGCGACCTGGGATGCCTTGGGGTGCACCAGGAATGCCAGCGGGAACATGACGATGTTCAGCGCGATCAGCCCGAACAGGAACCGCTCCCAGCGCCGGAACGAACCGCCGGCCACCATGGCGAACAGCGCGACCGCGGCCAGCGGCACGGCGACGCCCTTGGGCAGCCCGAAGTAGTTGAGCGCCATGGAGACACCGATGAACTCGGTGACGATGGTGAGCGCGTTCACGATGAACAGATCGCCGACGCTGAACGCGCCCCAGAACTTGCCGAAGCGGTCGAAGATCAAGCGCGCGTGGCCGACTCCGGCGACCGCGCCGAGACGGACCACCATCTCCTGGTTCACGTAGAGCACCGGGATCAGCAGCACCAGGGTCCAGACCAGCGCCATGCCGTAGTTCTGTCCGGCCTGCGCGTAGGTGGCCACGCCACCGGCATCGTTGTCGCCGACCATGACGATCAGGCCGGGCCCGATGATGGCCAGCAGCATGCGGAAACGCTGGAGGCGGGAACGGCCTTCGAGGGTGTCGTGCCGGCCGATGGAGCCGAGCGCGCCGACGATATCGCCGACATGCGCGCTGTCCATGACGGCGCCGGTGGGGTGGGCGTCGGCGGCGGGCCGGCCGGCTGCGGCGGGCACGGCGACGGTGGAGGTGCGGCGGCTGGAGCCGTTCGCGAAGAAGGCCATGGCCTGTCCCTCGCTTTCGATCATCAGGGTGTGCGGGCGTGCGGAATACGCCCGGCCGCCGAGCGAGTTCGGGCACGGATCGACCGGCCCGGGGCACGCGCGGGCTACCGACCGGCGGTGGAACGCCGGGCACGCCTGTGCGGGAAACGGGTCAGCCGGTGACCGGAATGCGGCAAGCCGGGGACGTCAGGAGAGTGAAATCCGTACTCGGATACGGACTATCGCCGGAACTCATTGTTCGTCCCTCACCTCCTTGCCGCCGGGACGTACGTGGACGTCACTACATCGGGTGTCGCATCGCGCACAGCAGGAGGGATCTGGGCCCCACAGAACGGCGTGGACCCTGCACCCCTCTCGTCAGAGCTTCGGCACTGCACGACGTATCCGGGGGGCTCGCGGCCCGGGAAGCCACTTCGGATCACCCCTTAATCCGGGGTGATCTGTCCTAACCCTGGGCGTCTCTCGACGTCGTCGGATCAGTGGCCTGTGTTCGTACAGGAGCCTCGCCTAGCGAGGTGCTGACTGGGCAATGGTGAGCCCGGCTGTTCCCCTTGTCAAATCCGGGCCGGTCGGTTCCTCGTAATCCCTTGTGCCCCAACCCGGTCCGGCCAAGGCCACTCCGTGGCCAACATTCATGGCCACCCGGTCCGTTATCGCATCCGGCGGTGGCGACGCTCGTCGAGGCGGACATTCTCGAACAGTCGGTCCACTACCGGATCGAACGGATCGAACGCGCCTGACCGGGCGCGACCTGTCCCGCCTCGACGATCGCATCGATCTGCGGGCCGCCCAGAGGGCGGCCGGTGCATGATCGGTCGGTGTCCGAACTCAACAAGCACAATGTCGTCTACTTCGAAAGTGCCACCATGCGAGGGCTCTACGCCGCTCTCGACGAGTGGCAGCAGGCCAATAATCACCGGTTCCTGTCGCTCGGCATTCAGCAGGATGACGGGCTCTTCTGCTGCATTGCCCTGACCAATCCCGCCGAGGTGGTCATCACGAGCGCCGACGGCCACAATCACGCCGCCGTCAACCGATTCGGCCTGCTTTCCGTCACCTCCGACTAGCCGATCGTTGCCGGTTCAGTAGTTCAGTAGTTCAGTTCCGGGTCGTGGCCGGGTGACCGGTCACGACTCGATTCCACGTCGCGCCTGCCACGAACTGACCTGACGCGGACGCCATGCCCCGCGGACCAGAGGGTTGTGCCCGTGCCGCCCGGCACGCTGTTCCCGCTTGAATTCGCGGAAATATTCGAAGCGGATCATCAGCAAACCCGAGACGATGAGCACCGCGGTCGCGATCGCGCCCAGTATCGCCCAGCCGTGGTAGCCGGACGCGGCGGCAGTGAGTGTCATGCCGAGGCATGCGATGCCGAGCAGGCACAGCACCAGAGCTGGGCCTTCGCCCGGGTCCTCGATGGCGTCACCGGGATGCGGATGCCAGTGCTCTCCGTTCGGCTTGACCGCCGTCACCCTGACCATGTCCCTACCTCCCTCGAACCGAGAAAACTCCTTGCCTGTAGTCCAGAATGCACCCGGGGTTGCGGCTACGTGCGAGTAATGTCCTGAAATTTCGGAGAGAATGCCGGATTCTCAGACGTCATTTCAGGAATCATCCCAGAAATTGGCCCTCCGTCGGGAGGTGGATACGCGGGAAAGGCTGTTCGGATTCGAGGAGATACGCCAGTTCGATAAGGGTCCGTTCGTCGCCGTGCGCACCGGAGAGCTGCACGCCGACCGGAAGTCCCGCGCCGGTGCGGCCCATGGGCAGCGATATGGCGGGGGTCCCGGCGATATTGTTCAGCGGTGTATAGCCCACGTAACCGGTGAGCCGTTCGATCAATTCGGAGAACGGAACCGTCGGTGAGACGAATCCGAGTTCCGGTGTGGTGTGCGAGAGCACCGGCGAGACGACCACTTCGTGCCGCGCGAACATCCGGGCGTAGGCGGCCGGCACCCGGCGTAGTCGCCGCAGCGCACCCGGGGTGCGGTGCCAGGTGCGGCGATGATGGTCCCGCAGGCCGCGGGTGAGGCCGTCGGCCTTGGCGGCGTCGAAGGACCGGTCCAGGATGATCTTCCCGGTGCTGACCGCGAGATCGGCGAGCAATGCCCAGTACTGCACGAAGTCGGCGGCGAACTGCGCGGTGACCGGCAGCGTGATCGGCTCCACGACGTGACCGGCCCGCTCCAGCAGGCTCGCGGTGTGCTCGACCGCCGCCCGGGTGGGCACGTCGACGTCGGCGCCGGTCACACTGTGCATGATCAGCCCCACCCGCAGCCGGCGCCGGGCCGGGCCGTGCACCGCCCCGACCGGTGCCAGTCTCGGATTGCGCCACACATCCTCGGCGGCGGCCACGTACGCTGCGGTATCGCGGACCGTGCGGGTGACCACGCCCTCGGAAATCATGTGAACGGGAAGGTGTTTCACCTGTTCACCGTCCACGTGCCGGCCGCGGCTCGGCTTGAGCCCGACCAGTCCGCCGCACGCGGCCGGAATGCGAATGGATCCGCCGCCATCGTTCGCGTGCGCGATCGGGACGACGCCCGCGGCGACGAGCGCGGCCGACCCGCCGGACGACGCGCCGATCGAATGGGCCAGGCTCCACGGGTTCCGCGCGGCCGGCTCGGTCATGTACTCGGTGGAGGCGTTGAAGCCGAACTCCGGCAGTCGCGACTTGCCGATCAGGGTCAGTCCGGTGCCGAGGAACTGGCGAGTGTAGGCCCCGTCCTTCGCGGCGGGCCGGGCCCGGAAGGCTTCGCTGCCATGGTTCGTCGGCAGGCCCGCGACATCGGTGTTGTCCTTCACGAACGTCGGGACTCCGTACAGCGCGCTGCCGGGCCGGGTGGCGTAGCGCGGGGAGTCGTAGAGCGGGCAGGCGACCGCGTGCAGCTCGGGGTCGACCGCGCGGGCCCGGTCGACGGCGGCGGCGGCGAGCTCCCGCGGGCTCACCTCGCCGGCGCGGACCAGGTCGGCGAGGGCAACCGCATCGTGTTCGCCGAGGGCATCGTCGCGAAAGGCGTGGAGGGGCGTCATGCCGAGCAAGCCTAGAAGAATTTACAGACTTTGCCCAGATAAATCTGTAAGGAATTACAGAGAGCGACTAGGGTGGGTGACGTGACCGAACGCCGCCATCGCCCGAGCGCCCTGGCTCGGCGAGCAGCCCTGCTCAAAGCCGCAGTCGAGGTGGCGGCCGAGGTCGGCGTGGCCGGGGTGACCCATCGCGCGGTCACCGAGAAGGCCGGGCTGCCGCTGACCACCGTCGGCTACTTCTTCGACTCGATCGACGCATTGACCGAGGAGGCGCTGCGCGTCTACACCGAAGAGGATGCCGACACCCAGATCGCGATCGCGGAGTCGCTCGCCGAAGCGCACGGTTCGCCCGACGAGATCGCGGCCGCCTTCACCGCCGCCGCAACGCCGCGCACACCGGAAACACTCGCGCTGTTCGAGGCCTACCTGCACGCGGCGCGCCGGCCGGAATCCCGTGACGCGGTCACCCGCGCGCTGACCGCCGCGCGCCGGGCCGCCGCCGCGGGCGCGCGAGCGGCCGGGGCCCCGGATCCGGATGCCATGGCGCCCGCCTTCACCGCGCTGGCGCACGGGCTCGCGCTGCACGAGATGGCCTCGCCGGGTGCGCTGCCGCCCGACACCGTGCACGCGGCCTTCCGTGCGATGTTCCTCGGATTCCTGCTCGACAGCGGGCATATCGAGCCGGCCCTGCAACTCAGACGGCAGTCGGCACCGCAGGAGTAGCGCCGTGACCGACCCCGCCGTGCGGCACCGGGACCGGGTGGACGCCCGGCTGGACCTGCCGATCATTCCGCCCGCCGTGCTGATCGGGGTCGCCGAGATCGGGCGGCGTGACGGTTGTGACGTCGAATCATGGTTCGCGGGAACAGGTTTGGATCCGGACGGCCTGGTCACGGTGGAATCGGTGAAGGTGTCGTTCCAGGAAGCCGTCACCGTCCTGCGCCGCGCGGTGGAGGCGCTGCCCGGCCGGCCGCTCGGCATGCGGGTGGGCATGCGCGACACCCTGCTGTCGATGGGGATGCTGGGGGTGGCCATGCGCTCGTGCGCCACCGTCGGCGAGGCGCTCTCGGTCGGGATCGATCTGCATCAGGCCTCGGGGACCCTGATGGATGTGGAGGTCGAGCGCTCGGGCCAGGAGGTCGCGCTGCGGCTGTACGAGCGCCGGCCCGAACCCCGGCTGCTCGCCTTCCTGTGCGAGGAAGTGCTGTGCAGCGTATTGATTCTGATGCGCTCGGTGCTCGGCCCGGGCTGGTCGCCGACCCGGGTGGAACTCGGCTATCCGCCCCCGCCGTACGCCGCCGAGTACCGTCGCTTCCTACGCTGCCCGGTGGACTTCTCCGCCGGAGCCAACCGCGCGGTCATTCCGGTTGCCGCACTGGAGCTTCCGCTGCCCACCCGCAGTGCGCCGACCCGGACCATCGCCATCGAGGCCTGCCGGCGGCTGCTGGATGCCGGCCGTCCGGCCCCGGACATCGTCGTGGCCGTCGAGGCGGTACTCGAGCGCGACCTCCGCCATCCGCCGACCATGGCCGAGGTCGCCGCCCACCTGCATGTCACCGAGCGCACCCTGCGCCGCCGGCTCGCCGCCGCCGGTGCGAGTTTCAGCACGGTCCGGGACCGGGTCCGGGAGCGGCGCGCGATCTTCCTGCTCCGCCGATCCGGTCTGTCCATCGGTGCGGTCGCCCGTGCAGTCGGGTACAGCGATATCCGGGAATTCCGACGCGCGTACATCCGCTGGACCGGGCATCCGCCGAGTTCGGTACGGCGAGAACCGGAGTGAGCCCGGTGCCGTGCCGGGCGCTCAGGCCCGCACCTGCCGGACATCGCGGGCGGACCCGACCGCGTCGAACATGCCCGGGGTGAGGGTCTGCCAGCCCAGGCGCTTGCGCAGCGCGCCCAGGTAGCGGTGATACGCGCGGGCGTCGACGTAGGCGCGGTGGCGTGCGGTGGGCAGGAAGTTGATGCCGCCGTTGAGCTTCGGATGATCGGTGGCGATCAAGCGGTCGAACGCCGCCGCCCGCGCCGGGGCATGGTCCTGATCGTGCAGGTACTGCGCCAGCACATTGCTGATGTGATCGAACAGGGTGTAGGCGCTCGAATTGACCTCGAGATAGCCCAGCCCGAACAGATTTCGATGCTGCCGGTTGAACGCGGAGAGATACAGATCCGGTCGTCCTTCGTTCCAGGTGAAATGCCGCTCGGCATAAGGGATCGCCCAGTCGTAGCCCGTGGCGTAGAGAACCAGGTCGACCTCTTCGCTGCTGCCGTCGGCGAACCGGACCCGAGTGCCGTCCAGGCTCGCGATATCCGGCCGGATCGCCACATCGCCGTGCTGGAGGTGGTGGACGAGCTGACTGTTGAGCAGCGGATGCGATTCGAACAGTTTGTGATCCGGCTCGGGCAGACCGTATTTGGTGAGATCGCCCTGAACGAGTCGGAGTAACGCGCGGAAGAACGGCCGCTCCAGCCAGAGCGGCAGCTGCGGCCCGGCATCGGCGAGCTCATCGCTCGGGATCCCGAGGACATGTTTGGGAATCACGTGATAGCCGCGCCGAATGCTGACGAATGCGGCGGCCGCATTGGCCGCGGCATCACACGCGATGTCGGCCCCCGAGTTGCCCAGGCCGACGATGAGTACCCGCTTGCCGCGGAACTCCAGCGGGCTCCGGTACTCCGACGAGTGCCGGATCTCGCCGGCGAATTCGCCCGGATGCCGGGGTCGGCGGGGTGCCCAGGTGACGCCGGTGGCGCAGATGACGGCCCAGTAGCGACGTTGCGTGCCGTCCGCGAGGGTCACCAGCCAGTCGTTGCCGTCCTTCTCGACATCGGTGACCTCGGTGTTGAACCGGACGGTCTCACGCAATCCGTAGGCATCCGCGAAAGCCCTTGCGTAGTCGAGGATCTGCCGATTGCCCGGGTAGTCCGGATAGGTGTCGGGCATCGGGAAGTCGAAGAATCCCGAGGTCTTCCGCGACGAAATGAAGTGTGCGGACTCGTACATCGGTGAACCAGGATTGTCGAGATCCCAGATACCGCCTACATCGGAATGCCGTTCGAACTGGTCATAGGCGATGCCCAGGCGCTTCAGGGCCCGCGCCGCGGACAGCCCGGCCGGTCCGGCGCCGACGATGCACACTCGCCGCTGTGCCGGTTGAGTTTCCTTGTCTGCCATGGACTCTCCATTCGCGTGCCGAAGAATGAGGGGATTCAACCCCCCGGGGCCGCGAATCCAGGAGGGCCGATCCGGCCAGAAGAGTGGGGAAACCGGACAACCGGTGACCGGATCGGAACACTCGACGCCCCGGTGGTCGCGGCGCCGTTAGCGTGCCCGCATGGTCATCTCCTCCCGTGCGCGTGGCAGGCAAAGCCGTCCCATGCAATTCGAAGGTCACAGTGGCTGTGATTGCCCTGATCGGTGTGCAGAGCGTCCCTCTACCGCGCGGTGCTCCAACAGCTCGGCGGCTGCCGCTGACCACTCGTGATCGGGCCCTGTCGAACTTTTTCCGCGGCCGTGTCGATCTGTCGGGTGATCGTTCGACCTTGGTGTGAGAGGGTCGGACAGCGACCCGCGACAAGGAGGACGATCCCGTGAAGTACATGCTGATCTGGCGCGCTGGCGACGAGGGCAATGCGGCCATGGCCGAGGCCGACTTCGAGAAGGTGCTCGAATCCGTCGGGCGCTTCAACGACGAGCTGATCCGCGCCGGGGTCCTGCTGGCCGCCGAGGGGCTCGACAGTGCGGAAGAGGGTGTCGTGGTGGACTTCTCGTCGGAGCCGCCGCTGGTCACCGACGGACCCTACGGCGAGACCAAGGAGCTGTTCGGCGGCTTCTACATCCTGAACGTGGCCTCCAAGGAGGAGGCCGTCGAATGGGCCAGGCGGGCGCCCTCGTTCGGTCCCGGATTCAAGACCGAGATCCGGCGCGTCACCACCATCGACGAATTCCCGCAGGACAATGAGTGGATCCAGAAGGAACGCGCCTGGCGCGAGGCCACCGGGCAGCTGTGAGCCGCTGAGCCATGGCCGACCCCACCGGTCGTGACGCCGTCGCCGCGGTGTGGCGCATCGAATCCGCGCGCATCGTCGGCGCCCTGGCCCGCTACACCGGCGACTTCACCCTGGCCGAAGACCTCGCCCAGGAAGCGCTGGCCGAGGCGCTGGTGACCTGGCCGCGCGACGGCGTGCCACGCAATCCCGCGGGCTGGCTGCTCACCGTCGGCCGGCGTCGCGCCATCGACGCCTTCCGCCGCCGCGCCACCCGCGACGAGCGGTACCGCGCCCTCGCCCGCGACCTGGGCGAGGGCGGGGTCGCCACCGGCGGGACACCCGCGGAAACGTCAGGGGCGGAACCGCTCTGGGATCCCGATCAGATCGACGACGACGTGCTCGCGCTCATGTTCGTGGCGTGCCATCCGGTGCTGTCCCGCGAGGCGCAGGTGGCGCTGACCCTGCGCGTGGTCGGCGGTCTGACCAGCGACGAGATCGCCAAGGCCTTCCTGGTGCCCACCGCGACGGTGCAGGCCCGCATCACCCGCGCCAAGAAAACCCTTGCGGCGGCACAGGTTCCGTTCGCCATCCCCCCGGCGGACGAACGCGCCGCCCGGCTCGGCTCGGTGCTGAACGTCGTCTACGTGATCTTCACCGAAGGCTCCTCGGCGACCTCCGGCGCACACCTGATCCGCCTCGACCTCGCCGCCGAAGCCCAGCGCCTCGCCCGGGTGCTGGCCCGCCTCGTCCCCGAGGAACCCGAGGTCCACGGCTTGCTGGCCCTGCTGGAACTGACCGCCGCCCGCTTCCCCGCCCGCACCGACGCCACCGGCCGGCCGATCCTGCTCGAACACCAGAACCGAAGGCGCTGGGACCGGGCGGCCATCCGCCGCGGCCGCGCCGCCCTCGACCAGGCGGCCCGCCTCGGCCGCGGCCTCGGCGCCTACGGTCTGCAGGCCGCGATAGCCGAATGTCACGCCGTCGCCGACTCCGTCGAGGCGACCGACTGGTCCCGCGTCGTCCTGCTCTACGAAGCACTGGCCCGGCTCTCGCCGTCCCCGATCATCGACCTCAACCGGGCCGTCGCCGTCTCCATGGCCGAGGGGCCCGCCCCTGCCCTCGGCATTGTCGACGACCTCAGATCGGCCGCGGCCCTTCCGAGTTCCCATCTGCTCCCGAGCGTCCGTGGGGAACTGCTCGCCAGACTGGGCCGGACAGCCGAAGCCCGAACCGAATTCGACCTCGCCATCACCCTGTGCGACAACGACCAGGAACGCGCCGTGCTCGAAGCCAAACTCGCCGAACTGGATTGACCAGCTCCTCGGGTCGGGCTCCGGGATTTCCCCCATTCCGATTCTGGGGATGTGCCGGATTACGCCGGGGCGGCGGCGAAACTAGCGTTTCAGCCATGACTTCGACTCTGCGCGGGCGGCTTTCGGTTGTCCTCGGCGCCGCCGCGTTGCTCGTAGCCGAGATGGCCACCGCGGTCGCCCAGCCCGCCGGGCCCTCGCTCGCGGAGCAGTTGCGTCAGGACACCGCAGCGATCCACGCTCTCGGCATCAGCGGCGTGCAGGCCCGCGTCATCACGCCCGACGGTGGACAATCGGTAACCACCAGCGGCACCGCCGACCTGAACACCGGCCTCCCGGTCTCCTCCGACGGCTACTTCCGCATGGCCAGCACCGCCAAGACCCTGGTCGCCACCGTGGTTCTCCAACTCGAGGCCGAGCACACGCTGACTCTCGACGACACGGTCGACCGCTGGCTGCCGGGAGTGGTGCAGGGCAACGGGAACGACGGCAGCCGGATCACCATTCGCCACCTGCTCCAGCACACCAGCGGTGTTCACGACGACCTGCCCGGATACACCACGCCGGAGGAGTACTACCAGCAGCGCTACGACCTCTACAGTCCCGAGGCGCTGGTCGCCCGTGCCATGGCCCAGGCGCCGGACTTCCCGCCCGGGCAGGGCTGGCAGTACTCCAATACCGGATATGTCCTGCTCGGCATGATCATTCAGCAGGCCACCGGCCGACCCGCCCACCAGGAGATCGAAGCCCGCATCGTCGGCCCGCTCGGGCTCGATCAGACCCGGTGGACCGGCGCCTCGCCCACGCTGCCCGAGCCGCGCGCCCGGGCCTACCAATTCTTCGGTCCCGGCGCCGAGGTGGACGTCACCGATCAGATACCCGTTGAGCACGAGACCCTTTCGTGGGCCACCACCACCCGGGACGAGAACAGCTTCTTCCGCGCGCTGCTCGGCGGCCGGCTGCTCCCGGCCCGGCAGCTCACGGAGATGAAGCAGACCGTCCCGGTGAGTGCGGAACTCCAACAGCTGTGGCCCAGTGGCCGATACGGCCTCGGCCTGGCCGAACGCCCCCTCAGCTGCGGCGGAACCTACTGGAGTCACGAGGGCGGGGACGGCGGCTACATCACGCTCAACGGCGTCACCGAGGACGGCATGCGAAGTGCTGTGGTGTCCATGTCCGAGGCGCGCGGCGACACCCCGGAACACGTTCTCGAGCAGGAGAACGTGGGCAGCGCCTTGATCGACCACGCGCTGTGCGCCGGGAGCCGGTGAGCGGCGCGGCCGATCGTTGCGGAGTCCCAGCGAATCGCTGTGCAGTCCTGCGGCTTTCCGTTTGTGATTGAACTCGCCGACGACGGCGTCGAGACTGAATTCCCGACGTTCGCTGGAGGTGGTGCTGGTGAGTTGGCGAAGAGCCGCCGGGCTGGTCGGTGTTCTGACGGTGGGCGTCGGAACGATGGTCGCGGGGGGCAGTACACCGAAGGCCTCGGCAACCGGGGCGCATAGCGAGGAATTCACCAATCCGGTGCTGGCCGCCGGGGCCGACCCGAGCATGACCTACTACCAGGGCCGATTTCACCTGGTGCAGGGGGACTTCTACAACGACGACAACATCGTGATCCGCAGTTCGGACACGCTCGGCGGACTGGAGGAGAGCGAGCCGGAGGTGGTGTGGGAGCACCCCGACTGCCCCGCCCCCGCCTGCACCAAGATCTGGGCTCCGGAACTCGTGCACATCGGCGACCGGTGGTGGATCTACTTCGCGGGGCAGGAGGACGACCGTAACGAGACCCATCGGATGTACGCGCTGCGTTCCACTGGAAACGACCCGACCGGCCCCTACGAATACCTGGGGCCGCTGCACCTGCCCGGCGGCTGGGCCATCGACGGCACCTATCAGCGGTACGCGGGCGCCGGCTACTTCTTCTGGTCCTGCCTGCGCGACCCCGATGACACACGCGTACAAGACATTTGCGTGGTCCGCATGGCGGATCCCATGACGCCGATCGGCGACCGCGTCAGCATCGCAACACCCACCGCCGCCTGGGAAACCGTCCCCAACGACGCGGACCTCCTGATCAACGAGGCCCCGCAACCCCTGATCGCACCCGACGGCCGCCTCTTCGCAACCTTCTCCGCCAATGCCAGTTTCGACGACACCTACTGCCTGGGCCTCCTCGAACTGGCGCGCGGCGGCGACCCCATGGACCCCGACGCCTGGACCAAATCCGCCGGTCCCGTGTTCCCCGGCGGCCCCGGCGCCATCGCCCCCGGCCACAACGGATTCCTCACCATCGACGGCCGCCCCTGGATCACCTACCACGCCCGCCTCGAACCCGGCACCGGCTGGCCCGGCCGCAGCATCCGCGTCCAGCCCATGTACTTCGGCAAGGACGGCCGCCCGCAATTCGGCACGGCCTTCGGCCCCGGCGACCCCATCGTCATCGACGGCAAAGACCACAACGCTCCGGGAACCCCGGTGACGCCCGAGCCGTGGCGCTGAGGTCAGGTCGCCTCGGCCGATGCCCGGGTGCGGCGCCACTGTGCCGGGCTACAGCCGTGCTGTTTGCGGAACCATCGGGAGAAGTTCCCGGGGGCGGAGAAGCCGAGGAGTTCGGCGGTCTCGGTCAGGGAGCGGCGCGGGTTGGCGACCATGTGGCGGGCCAGTTCGGCGCGGGTCGAATCCAGCAGTGAGCTGAAGGTCTCACCTTCGGCGGCGAGGCGGCGGTGGACGGTGCGGCGGTCGACGCCCAGGCTGCGGGCCACCTGCTCCACCGAACAGCGGCCGGTGGGGAGGAGCAGTTCGATGAGCTCGCGGACGCGTTCGGCGGTGGTCGCGGGACGGACCGGGTGGACGGGGTCCAGCAGCCGCTGGGTGTAGGCGCGCAGCTGTGGATCCGCCATCGCATTGGGTGCATCGAGATCGCTTGTGTAGGTGAGGATTCCATTGAAGTCCTGCTCGAAGGTCACCTGCGGTCCGAAGACCCGGTGATGGGCGCGCAGATCGGGCGGGGCGGGGTGGGTGAAGCGGACCTCCACCGGCTGCCATGGGGCGCCGATGAATCCGGCGAGTAGGCCGTGCAGCACGCCGACCGCGAGTTCGACCGATTGGCGGGTGTCGCCGGGCTGCCCGATATCGAGGGTCAGCCGGATGGTGGCGAGGCCGTTCTGTTCGGTGAGGCGGGTGTGCAGCGCCTCGTTGTACGTGTCCTCGTGCCGCGACATCACGGTCAGAGCGCTGCGTACGTCGGGCTCCTCGCGGACCACCAGACTCAGCGGACCCAGATTGGCGAAGCGGCGGCGCTCGGCCAGGCGCAGCCCGAAATCTGCGCAGTTCGTCGCGACGGACGAGTGCTCGAGCAACTCGGCGATCGCGGCGGCGGGCACCCAGCGGTCCTGCAGGCTCAGACCGGCCGGGTCCAGGCCGGACGTGCGCAACAGCCCCACCGGGTCGATGCCGAGCGATCGGCACAGCTCCACGTATTCGTTCAGCGCCGCGTAGCGGGCCAGTGGTTTCACCGATTCTCCGACGTCCCGAAATGATCAGCATCCTGTCCCGTAATGATAAGCGGGTGGTCCCTGCGCTGCCTACTGTGGGTTTCGTTCCAGCTACCGAAGCCAGATCGAAGGAAGGGGCGACGACGTGGCCACAAGCAACGTGGATTGGTCCAAGCCAGCAGCGATGGCCATCCCCGAGACGGGGTACTTCGAGTACGAACAGGGGCGGTACGGGCCGGTCTATCCTCGTACTCCAGCTAACTATGGGTTTTCCATCGTCGCCAAGGTCAAGCCGGGTCATGAGGCGGCGATCCGGGAGCACGGCAAGGTCATCCAGGCCGCGGTCGAACAGGATCCGACTGTGCTTGCGCCGCTGCGGCTGCACTATCTGCGGTGGGTGCTGTTCGATATCGGCGACGGCCTGACCTTCCAGTACCAAGGCATCTTCGATACCGACTTCGACAAGTACCTCGAGGACGCGCTCGACCTGTTCCTGTCCACGGGCATCACCACCGCCTTCGTGAATCTCGAAGGCTTTCCCGAGGATTGGCGCACCAATCGGGCCGCCGCCATCGAATTCTTCCGCAAGCACCAGTTCCCGAGCTTTCTCGAATACGGCGAATACCCGTATGTGACCTCCGACGAGGTCAAGAAGGCCCTGCGGCTCAAAGCGGCGTTCTCCGACATGCTCGACGAGATGCAGTAGCGGGGGTCGCGATGCTCGAATTCGACGATATCCAGCACATCCTGCTGACCCGGGTGCCGGCGCTGACCGGACGCTACGAGTTCCTGTCCTTCACCGACGCCGCCGATGCGCGCGCATGGCTCGCCGCCATGGCCGACCGCGTGCCCTCGGTCGCCGACCTGCAGGACTCGGTGGACACCGACAAGCAGTGGGTGTCCGTGGCTTTCACCTGGAGCGGACTGCGGGCCCTGGGCGTCCCGGACGACGCGCTGGCGAGTTTCCCGGAGGAATTCCGCCAGGGCATGGCCGCCCGGGCCGAAGTCCTGGGCGATACCGGGGCCAACCATCCCGACCATTGGATCGACGGCACCGCCGGTGACGATCTGCACGCGATCGTCATCCTCTTCGCCCGTGACGCCGCCGAACGCGACCGACGGGTGTCCGAACACGATGCACTCCTCGCCGCCTGCCCGGGTGTCAGGGTGCTGTCGTCGCTGGATCTGGAGGCCGTACCGCCGTTCGGCTACGCGCACGACCACTTCGGTTATCGGGATCGCTTGTCGCAGCCGGTGATCGAAGGTACGGGGGAGGAGCCCACGCCGGGCAGCGGCGCACCGCTGAAGGCCGGGGAGTTCATCCTGGGTTACGACGACGAGAGTGGGCCGCCGCTGGATCTGCCGCAGCCCGAGGTGCTTTCGCGCAACGGCACCTTCATGGCCTATCGCCGCCTGCGCGAACATGTGGGTCGATTCCGTGACTTCATGGCCGAGCACGGTGACACCGCCGAGGAACAGGAGCTGGTGGCGGCAAAGCTGATGGGCCGCTGGCGCAGCGGCGCGCCGCTGGTCCTCGCCCCGGAGACCGACGATCCGGAACTCGGCGCGGATATGAGCCGCAACAACGATTTCAACTACAAACAGATGGACCCGCACGGCTACGCGGTGCCGCTCGGCTCGCACATCCGGCGCATGAATCCACGTGATACGGGCGTGAACATGCAGCGCCGCCGCATGATTCGCCGCGGCGCAACCTATGGACCGCACCTGCCGGAGGGAACCCCAGACGACGGCGCCGACCGCGGCATCGCGGCCTTCGTGCTGTGCGCGAGCCTGGTGCGCCAGTTCGAGTTCGCGCAGAACGTGTGGGTCAACGACACGTCGTTCCACGAACTGGGCAACGAGCGGGATCCGATCATCGGCAACCAGGACGGCACCCTGGAGTTCAAGATTCCGCAGCGTCCGATTCGCAAGACCATCACCGGAATTCCGGCGTTCACCAGTGTCCGAGGCGGCGCCTACTTCTTCCTGCCAGGGCTGCGCGCCCTGCGCTACCTGACCACTCTCACCGATATCGAGGCAGCAGCATGACATCGTTCACCCCGGCCCGCACCTACAACCAGGCCCACCTGGCCCGCCCCTACACCCCCGGCAAGCGGCGTATCAGCATCTACTGGTCGTGGAGCTATCCCTGGGAAGCGCAACGGGATACGGCCGAACTGGACAACCGCTTCTCCACCATGACCGAGGTGCGCCAGGCCACCTGGCCCGCCTACGAGACGCCCGAATACGATGCCGCGCACTTCCTGCAGGGCATCGCGGGCACCCTCGAACTGTTCCACCGCTCCACCCTCGACTTCCAGCGGGTGGCCGGGGAAGTGACGGGGCATCCGGTGGCGGTGTTCCAGCGCATCGACCAGGCCGGATTCAAACAGCCCATCGATGAACGCATCCTCGCCGACACCGACACCCTCATGGTGTTCGGCCTCGATCACCTTCTCGCGCAGGAGGAAGCGGCTCCCGAGGAGATCACCGCGATCCAGCAGTGGCTGCAGCGCGAGGGCACCTGCCTGCTCCTCGCCCCGCACCACGACGTCGGCTTCACCGATGATCTGAAGCAACGCCAGATCGAGTTCGAACACCATGGTGATCCGCTGGTGCCGCGCCAGCAGCGGTTCGGCGCCTACACCCGCTCGCTGATGACCGCCCTGAATGTCCCGGTGCACAACGTCTACGGCCTACGGCCCGCCGTCGTCGAAGGCACTCGCTCGATCGCGCCGCTCACCTCCTTCCGTGACCTCGACACCCCGCGCTTGCTCGACGACGTCACCACTTTCAATTTCCACCCGCACCTGCCCCACTACGAATTGACCGAGCCCGAAAGCGATTCGGTGCGCCTGCTCGCGCGTCAGCCCATCGAACTGTCCCGTCCCCACCCGTTCATCGAGGCCGGCAACACCGAATTCAATACGTTGTTGTGGCTGCCCCCCACCGTCGAACGTGCCGGCGACATCGTGATGGCCGACTCCACCAACTTCACCACCCTCTTCGGCGGCACCGACAGCCTCGCCAACTTCTGGCGCAACCTCGCGGCGATGAAATGACCCCGGCTGCGAACGGCGGCCCGATGCCGCAGAGGTGGGACCTGTGATCGGAGACCTGCTGCCACTGGCCATAGGCGTTGCGCTGTCACCCATTCCGGTGGTGGCGGCCATCCTCATGCTGCTCTCCACCAACGCCGGCCGGGCCAGCGGGGGCTTCGCGCTCGGCTGGGTAACGGGCATTCTGACGGTCACGGGGCTCGTGACAGCCGCGGCCGCATCCGGGTTGATGAGTTCGGCGGGCCGGCCCTCCGCCGCGGCCGCTGCGATCAAGATCGCCATGGGCCTCCTGCTGGTGTTCATCGCCTTCCGTCAATGGCGCAGCCGCAAGGACGATTCGATACCGGGCTGGATGAAAGCCATCGACGAACTCGGCGTCGCCAAGGCTGCCGGCTTCGGTCTGCTGCTGTCGGTACTGAATCCGAAAAACCTGCTCCTGTGCCTCACGGCGGGCGTCACAATCGGCACCTCGGGGCTGAACCCGGCCGGCACTGCTGCGGCAATCGCCGTCTTCGTCTTTCTGGGCGCGGCATCGGTGGTCGTCCCCGTGGGCGGCTACGCCGTCGCGGCGAATCAGCTGCGCGGCGCACTCGCCCGCTTGAAGAACTGGCTACAGGCGAACAACCACACGGTGATCGCCGTGGTGTTCATGGTGATGGGCACCACCGCCTTCGCCAAGGGCGTGAGCGGATTCTGACCAGAGACTGATCGCACTGTGTCACACAGTGTTTCACCACCGTCCCGGGTCGTCGGCGGAAGTTCGACGGCCCGAGACGGTCTCATGCCGTCGTTACACGGTTCGCCGCACTCTGCGGTCGAAACTCCGGCCCACTTCCACACCCCACCGGTGTCGACCAGGTGAAATGTCGATCATGTATCGGCCAAATTAAACTTACAGAGCGTCATTGACACTGCGTAAGTGTGGCTCTAGCCTGTGACCATGACCACAGCAAAGAGAATTGTCTTCATCGGCGCGGCAGGTGACATGTGCCGCGTGGCGATCGATCGCTTCGCCAAAACGGCCGGGGGCGGCGGCTGGAAGTTGGAGTTGTACGACCTCCGGCCGGAGGCGCTCGAGGCGTTCGTCGCGACATTGCCGGCCAAGGAAGTGACGGTCGGCTCGTTCGATCTGTTCGACGGGGTCGCGCTTCGCAACGCGATCGAGGGCGCCGCACTCGTCGTGCTCGGCGCGGGGCCGTACAACCGGACCGCGGAGCCGGTGATGGAGGCGTGCCTCGAGAAGCGAGTGCCCTATCTCGACCTCGACGACGATGAGGAAAGCACTCTCGCCGCAATGGAGCTCGATGCCCGGGCGCGGCAGGCCGGCGTGCCGATCTTCGTCGGATGTGGCGCGTCACCCGGACTGACCAATGTGATGGCGTCCGACGCGGCCCGCGATATGGACACGGTCGAGCGCATCGATGTGTGCTGGGTGACCGGCGACGAAGGGCCGGTGCCGTACGGGCGCGCGGTGCTCGATCACGCGATTCGCGGCTATGCCGGCCCCTGTCACACCTGGGAGCACGGACGCTCGGTGACTCATCAGACCTTCCTCGAAACCGATGTGTTCGCGCTGGGCAACAGCTTCGGCGATGGCTACCGGTTCTACGAATGCGCGCATCCCGAGGCGGTGACGATGCCGCGGCGCTGGCCGGGCGCCGACCGGATTCGGGTGCTCGGTGCGCTCGATCCGCCGCCGGTCAACGGCATCATGCGCGGGATCGCCGTGGCGGTGCAGGAGAACAAGATCTCGATGGACCAGGCGATCGATTTCGTCAACGACGTGATGACCGACAAGACCGGCTCGCTCCGGGTGTGGAAGCACGCGTTGTCGGGGCTGTGGGGCACGGTTCGCCGCGGCGAGATCGGCGCGCGCGAGGTGCTGAAGTACCTGGCGACGGCAGCAGCCGGCAAACATCCCGCGTTCCGCGGGACGAACTATGTACGCGTGATCGGCAAACGTGATGGGGAACCTGTGGTTTCGGTGCGTCGAGTGCCGGTCAGCGGGCCTGGCACCGCCTGGACCGACATGGCCTCCGCCACCGGTTCGGCGACCGCGGCATTCATGGTGCTGGCCATCCAGGAACTGGGCGATCTGTCCGGCGTCCTGGCGCCCGAGGACTGGGCCGAGCCGGAGCTCTTCTACCGGACGTTCGCCAAGACCGGCGGGGCGCAAGCCCATGAGGTCGTCGAGGCGCTGGTCGCACCGAGCTCGGCGGTGACATCGCGCAAGGTGAGTGCCTCGGCCGATCAGGGCGGGCGGTGACGGCACATGGATCTCTTGACTGAAACCGGTTGGGCCGCACCGCGCATCACCGGCGAGCCCGCACTAGCCGGCGACATCACGTGCGACGTCGCCGTCATCGGGGGTGGCGTCGGCGGCATGACCGCGGCGCTGCGGCTCGCCGAGTCCGGTGCCGACGTCGTGCTTCTCGAAGCCGAAACCTGCGGGTGGGGTCCCAGCTCACGCAACGCCGGCTACCTGACCAACTCGATCGCGGCCGACCCGGCATTGCTGGCACTGCTGTTCAGTCGCAGCAAGGTCCGGGCGCTGTTCCAGTTCGCCGAAGCCGCAGTGGAATTCGCCCAGGAAACCATCGAGCATCGTGCCATCGACTGCGATTTCGAGAAGGTGGGAATCGTGCAGGCCGCGGTGTCGAAGGGACAGCTTCGCAAGGCCCGGCGGAACGCGAAGATCATGGCCGAGGCGGGGTCGTCGGCCGAGTTCGTCGACGGGCGAGCGGCGGGCCTCCCGGACGGCTTTCTCGGAGGTATGCGGGAAGGCGTCGGCGGAACCTTGAATCCGGCCAAGTTCGTCCTCGGATTGCGCGGCGCCGTCCTCGCTTCGGGGGCAAGGGTTTTCGAGCACTCTCGGGTGCAGGACGTCACCGACAGCGACAGTGCGGTGATCATCGCGACGGCCAATGGCCGGGTGCGTGCCAGGCAGGCGCTGCTCACCACCAACGCCTACACCAAGAACCTCTCGATCGCGCCGCGCCGGTTGGTCTCCCCGGTATGGACGTCCCTGGTGGAAACCGAGCCGATCGCCCCGGAACGCCTGGACGAAATCGGCTGGACCAGTAGGGCGCCCATGGTGACCGCGCACATGATCCTGGAGAGCTATCGCGTC
Source organism: Nocardia sp. NPDC059228 (assembly GCF_042754245.1). NCBI lineage: Bacteria > Bacillati > Actinomycetota > Actinomycetes > Mycobacteriales > Nocardiaceae > Nocardia > Nocardia sp. NPDC059228. The sequence goes on from NZ_JBHZAL010000018.1 coordinate 148,885, forward strand.
ACCCCGCGAAACTCGATCGTCTTCGGTACCCGGCGCCTGGAGACGACCAGCGGTCCGCTGCTCGCCCGGACCCCGTCGACGCGTGTCGTCGACGACCTCGTGCGTGGCTTCCGTGACCGCTTCCCCGGGTTGCACGACGTCGCGCCGCAACGGGCGTGGGGCGGCTGGATCGGCATGAGCTCCTCCTGGCTGCCCGTGGCGGGGGAGGCCTCGCCCAACGTGCTGTATTCGCTGGCGTGCAACGGGCACGGCTTCGCGCAAGCCCAGTATGTCGGCCACATGCTGGCCGGTCGGCTCTCCGGCGAACCCATGGCCGAGGACCTGGAAACCATCTGGCACGGCCGCGGGCGCTTCTGGCCCAGCTTCGTCAGCGGACCGGCACTGGAACTCGGCTGGTTCGGTGACCGTCTGTCCGACCGGTTGGCACGCCTCTGATCAACGACGGGCCCGGCAGCAAGCGGGGCCCGTCGAATACGGCCGCCAGGCCTTCCGGACCAGGCCTTCGAACACAAGAGATGAACATGGACATCAAGAACTTACTGCTGTTACTCGCCGATCTCTGGATGATATTCGCCGGGTTCACCTATGGCTCGAAATTCATCAGGAATTTCCGCAATTACCTACTCGGCCTCGAATGGATCATCGTTGCGACCTCCGGAACCAATTTCTTCTTCTTCGCATTGCTGGGCGCTCATCGGACCAGTCCGATGTACCACATCGCGCTCTTCTTCGACGCGTTCTCCAGGGCGGCCGGAATCACGTTGATTCTCATCCTGGGTTTGATGAAGGTGACCCACCGCTACAAGCCTTCGCTGCCAACCGATATCGCCGTCTTCGCGCTCGCCACCGTCGCGGGTCTGTACTTGTCGATATTCGCCGACCGGATAGGCGTCGCCGGGGCGACCTTCTATGTCGTCGTGAACGTCATCACGTCCGTGTTCCTGCTCTACTTCGTGCGACGGCTCTGGAATATCGATGAGCGAGGGCAGGCGATCGGGGTGGTCCTTGCCACCGCGGCGGCATTCGTCATCGCCGCGACGTACGACTTCTATCACATTCCCGGCGATGACGAGAACCACACGTTCTTCTATATCGGTGCACTCGCGACCTGGGGATTCCAGATGATGATGTACTACTACGCCTACCGCGCGCTGCACCGCCACAATGAGCGAACGGAATCCGATCAGCCCGTGGTCAGCCGGGGACTGTCCCGATGACGGTGGATCCTGGCCGGTAGGCGGACACGCCCGGCGGCGGCTGCGCGGGGTCACCTCTATCGTGAAGTAGTGAGGACACGATGAGCAGACGCCCGAAGCATGATCCCAAAGAGTCGGAACGCGAGATCATCGACGCCGCAAAGGAGTTCCTGCGCGAGCGGCCGTTTCGTGAGATGACCGTCGACGCGGTGATGAGCCTTACCGGGCTCAAGCGTCCGGCGTTCTATGTCCACTTCCGCGACCGTCACGATCTCGCGTTGCGGGTTGCCGACGAACTCGGGCAGGACGTGTCCGAGATGCTCGACCGTTGGCTGGTGGGGACCGACCTGCTCAATGACGCACGGGCGGCGTTCGAGGGACTTGCCGAGGTCTACCTGAAGCATGGCGCGGTATTGAGCGCGCTGGCGGATGCGGCCGCCAGCGATGAGAAGGTCGACGCCGCATACAGCGGGTTGATGGAACGATTCGCCGACGCCACCGCCAGACGGATCATCGACGATCAGGCCGCCGGCCGCATCAGCGCGGATCTGGATGCGGTCGAAACCGCCCGTGCCCTGGTCTGGATGGATGAACGCTATCTGAACCGGGTATTGGCTCGTGCCCCGCAAGTGGATCCGAAGCGGGTCGTCGATGTGCTCTACAACATTTGGATGTCGGTGCTGTACGGAATGCAGCAGCTACCGGACACGGTTTCTCAGGAGCCGAGCCGAACCGCGCGGAGCGCGACGTAGAGTTCGGCGGCGGATCTGGGATCCGAGCAGCGACGCCCGGTGAGGGTCTCGATTCTGCGGAGACGATAGTGAATGGTGTTGCGGTGGTAGTTCAGCCGCTGCGCGACCTCGGTGTTCGATCCGCCGCAGTCGAACCATAGATCGAGGGTGTCGAGCAGGGTGTCGCGGTCCTCGTCGTCGAGTTCGAGGATCGGGCCGAGGATTTCGCCGGCGAGGCTGCGGGCGGCCTCGGGCGCGCTGACCAGCACCAGCGGGAGCGGGGTGTGCCCGTAGACGGTGACGCTGTTCGAGCCGGGGTGGATGCAGCGGGCGGCGAGTTCGGCCTCGCGCACAGCCGTGCCGGTCATCGACAGTGTGGAGAAGATGCGGCTGACGCCGACCCGGCCGCTCACGATCTGCCGGAGCCGGGTCAGCGAATGATCCAGTGCACGTTGATTTCCGAGGCTGAGCAGCCCGATGCGAGCATCCGATTCGGTCAGCCACACCGAGTGCACGTAGGCCGCGCGCAGCCCGCCCTCCGCGCCCGGCACCGGATTGGCGGACGGCACACCGGACTCGGCGTGCACGACGACGAACACACCGGCCCGCGGCAGGTGCAGCATGCGGCCGATATCGGCCAGCGACGCGGCGTCGGTGTCGCTGTAGAACAAGGTGCGCAGCATGGCCTGCCGTTCGGCATCTGCCCTGGTGACACGCTCGGTCAGGAAGCCGGAGTAGGCGTCGGCCGCCGCGCTCGAGTAGTCGTCGATGAGCCGCCAGACCTCCGAACCCAGTGCGGGCAGGATGTTTTCGCCCGACCGGTCCGCGGTGGCCAGCGACCGCTCCCAGATCAGCCGACCCGCCAGCCGGTAGGCGTGCAGCAGCGCGGCGAGCGGGATACCCAGTTCGGCCTTGGCCCTGCCGACCTCGGTGGCCGCCTGCAGCCGTCGCCCGCTGATGCCCGCGAGCTGGCCGAGCATGGCCTCCAGATTGTCGTGGACGGCGGTGCGCAGCACGGTTTCCGGCAGGGCGGCGGTTTCCGCGTAGGCATGGTCTACGGCGCGGATACGCCCGACCAGTTCACTCGCGAGGTCGTCGATGTCCGCGAGCAGGGTGCGGGCAACCGCCTCGGACCCGTTGGCGGGCGGTCCGATCAGGGCTGTCATGCGTTCGATGGTACGAAAATGACGAGATCGTGTTGTGTGCTGGAACACAGTCGGCAACCCGGATCCGCCGACTCGGGCACATGGTGTGGACGGGGGCTTCGCTTGCAGTATCGAGATCGATAGTGATCTGGGCCATATCGGCCCGAGTTCGATGCGAAAGCGAAGAGAGGTGCACGAACTCCCGGTCGGGCAGCACCTGCAGGACCATCTCGCGGTCTTCCTGAACTATCGCACCGACCGGGAATCGCTGATGACCGCGTTGACGCCGGACCACCTCGCGCTGTTGCAGACCGAGGCGCGCGGACCGCTGACCTCGAATGTCGGTGAGGCGGGCGGATTCTTCGCGACCCGGCCCGGATTGGCCGGCCCCGATGTGCAGTTCCATCAGGCGCCCGCCCTGTTCTACGACGAGGGCATGGGCCCGCTGCTCGAGCACGGCTTCGGATTCGGTCCCTGTCTGGTCAATCCCACCAGCCGCGGTGAGCTCACCCTGCGGTCGGCCGCACCGGGCACCGCACCCCGTATCCGGCACAACTACCTGGCCACCGAGGACGACCAGCAGACCATGATCGCCGGGCTGCGCATCGCGCTCGACATCGCCGGGCAGACCGCCCTGCGCGAGGTCACGACCGGCGAATTCTCGGTTCCGGCTTCGGATTCGGACGCGGACCTGCTCGACTTCGCCCGCCGCACTGCGCAGACGCTCTACCACCCGACCTCCACCTGCGCCATCGGTGCCGTCGTGGACCCGCAGTTGCGCGTACTGGGCCTGGAAGGCCTGCGCGTGGCCGACGCCTCGGTCATGCCGACGGTCGTGCGCGGCAACACCAACGCCCCCACCATCATGATCGCCGAGAAGGCCGCCGACCTGATCGCCGCCGACGCCGGGATTTCGGGATAAAGCGAGACTCTCGCCTCCGCCGCGCAGACCGAGTGACTCGCGGCGGACTCCCCACTACGGGGATGGGTGAGCAGGCCCTACGCGCTGCTCATGAGGTCGACATCGGAAACGACGACGTGCAGGCGGATCGCCTGCACACCGTACCGGGTCCGCTACCGGGCGGGACTATCCACGGCAGGGTGACGCAATCGCTCCATGCACTGCTTGCGAAGCGTGGACGCGGTCGCCCCGGTGAGCACCTGCGACGCCGAGGACGCCAGCAGCCGCATGAGACGGGCGTGAAACTCCTTCGGGCTCAAGCCGAAACGTACGAACGCCTCGGCGTCATTCCCGCCGTACGGCGCCCAGGCGGTCGCGAATTCCAGCATCTCGTTCTCGATGGGAGTCATCGGCGCCGCCTTTCGCTGCGGGTCACTCGGGGCCGGAACCGGCCGGGATCCCGGCGGTTTCGGCGATCTCATGGGCCTTGTGGACCGGAGTGTCGATTCGTGCGACGGTCGGGGTGCCCGCGGCGGCTCTGTGCCGAGGTCCGTCCAACGCCCGCCGCGGCTCCCACTATCGTGCCCACCGGTCGAGCCGGCGGTGCACGAAGGATGTGCGCTGGTCATTCGGCCGACCTCGCGCGTTGGTTCTCGGGCATGGGCCCACTCCGCTCCTGTTTTTCATGTGATGTCGCCACCAACGGGCGCTGAAACCGCAATCGGCCGACGGGCCGGGCAGCAGTCCGATCTCGAATTGGATTCGACTTTAGGGGGGTGGTGTGACGCTGTCAACAGCCATGTAAGGGCATGAATGGCGAGCTCGCGGTCGAAAAGCCCTCGAGCGAGCCACCCGGTCCGGCTACATGTCGGTGCGAGTCAGGACGCGGGCTCCGATTCGATGGGCGAGTTCGAGCGCTAGCTCGACGGCCAACCGGCGTTCGCCCGGCCGATGTCCGAGCAGCTCGGTGGCGCGAGAAACACGTTGCAGCACCGTGTTTCGATGCGTGTGCAGGCGGGACGCGGTGCGCGGGGCGTTCTCGGCTTCCTCCAGGAATACGCGCAGGGTCTCACGCAACCGGGCGGCAGCGGGAGTGTCCGCCGCCAGCGGACCCAGCGTGTCGGCGACGAATTCGGCTGCGCGGGAGGGATTTTCCGCCGTCAGCGCGGCGACCTCCAGGTCATGGAAGAGCGTGACCCGCGCGGCGTCCGGCTGCCCGGCGAGCAGGTTGTGCATCCCCAGCGCCGCCTCGTGGGAGCGGCGGAAGCCGGCGATGCCGGAGCGAGCCGGGCCGACCGCGACCCGGACGCCCGGGTGGGCCGCGCCCAGCGCGCCCCTCAGGCCGTCGACCGTGAAGACGGAAGGGCTGCCCACCCACGCCCACAGTGTGGAGCTGCCCGCGGACAGCGTGAGCGGGGGCCGCGCCCCACCGGCCCGCGCCAGCATCGCCGCCGCGGACTCGAGCGCGCCCTGGACCTCGCCGGCCGGCGAAGACCACAGCACGAGCGCCGTGTGCGTGCCGGCGAGGTCGTATCCGAGCCGCTCGCTCGCCCGGCGGTTGTCGATCGGCGCACCGTCGAGAATCAGCCGGATCGTCTCGGCGCGCCGGGCCAGCGCGCCACCGAGAATCTCCTCGCGTTCGCGCTGTGCGACCGAGATGACCCGGCCGACAACCTGGTCGACGTACTCGAACATGCGCTGAGCGGAGATCTCGAGCAGTGGCACGAGCAGTGGACCCGACCCCGCGATCCGCGTGGCATGCGCCAGGTAGTGCCGCCACGCGGTGTTCTGCCCGCGCCGATAGGACTGGAAGATCACATCCAGATCCATGCCGCGCCGCGCGACCGTGCGGGCCACGTCGAGCGCTTCGGGTGGCACATCGATCGGGGACAGGCGGGCCTCCCGGCGGGCGAGAACGGTCAGCAGCCGTGCGGCATTCGCGCGATTGCTGGCCGTCATGTCCGCGATCAGTGCCGCGTCGGCGCCCACCATGGGTGACAGCTCGATTTCGGCGGCATCCATCTCGGCGACCAACTGGTCGAGATCGGCCAGCATCACCTCCGCCACTCGGCCCATGAGGTCGACGAGTTCGGGTGCCGGATCGGGACCATTCATGCATCCAGTGTGCGGCCGCACATTTTCGGGGGCAAATGATGGCCCAGCGGACATACCCCGGCGGCGATCTCGCTCCTAACGTGAACCGAATCACAGCCCCGCCCTCTCTGCGGCCCAGGAGACCTTTCGTGACGATCCCGTCCAGCCACCACGACACCACCGATTTCGATGTTCTGGTCATCGGCGCCGGAATATCCGGTATCGATGCCGCCTACCACCTCGCGACCCGCCGCCCCGGCACGTCCTTCGCGGTGCTCGAAGCCCGCGACTCGATCGGCGGTACCTGGAGCCTGTTCCGATATCCGGGTCTGCGCTCGGACTCGGACATGCCCACTTACGGCTACGGCTTCAAGCCGTGGACGCATCGCAAGTCGATCGCCGACGGGCATCTCATCCTGGATTACCTGCGTGACACCATCACGGAAAACGGTCTGTCCGAACACATTCGATTCGGTCACCGGGTGCTCGACGCCCAGTTCTCCTCCGCGACCGGGCGCTGGACGGTCCTCGTCGAGCACACCGGCAGCGCGGAGCAGGTGCGATTCACGGCGCGATTCCTGTTCCTGGGCACCGGAATGTACGACCATCGTGCCGGATACACCCCTGATTTCGCCGGCCTCGACGAATTCGAGGGCCGCGTCGTGCACCCGCAGCATTGGCCGGCGGATCTGGACCACACCGGGAAACGCGTGGTGGTCATCGGCAGCGGCGCGACGGCGGTGACGCTGATTCCCGCGATGGCGGGCAGCGCCGACCACGTCACCATGCTGCAACGGTCGCCGAGCTACGTCATGTCGCTGCCGGCCGTGGACGTGATCGCCGGCGCCCTCAACCGCGTGCTGGGCGCCGAACGCGCCGCCACGCTGATCCGGCGGAAGAACATCATGATCACCCGCGGAATCTACAAAGCCTGCAAGCGCGCCCCGCGCGCGGCGCGCCGGCTGCTGATCGCCATGGTGCGCCGGCAACTGCCCGCCCATTTCGATGTCGACACGCATTTCACGCCCCGCTACAACCCGTGGGAGCAGCGGGTGTGCGTGGTGCCGGACGGTGACCTGTTCAAGGCGCTCTCGAGCGGCCGCGCCTCGGTCGTCACCGACCGCATCGCGCGCTTCACGCAGACCGGCATCCTGCTGGAATCCGGTCAGCAGCTCAGCGCCGACATCATCGTGACGGCAACGGGTTTCAACCTGTCGCCTTTCGGCCGGATCCGGTTCGAGGTCGACGGGCGACCGGTGGACCTGCCGCGGACAACGGTCTACAAGTCGATGATGCTGTCCGAGGTGCCGAACCTGGCCTTCGTGGTCGGCTACACCAATATTTCCTGGACGCTCAAGGCCGATCTGGTCTGCGAGCACTTCTGCCGTCTACTCGATCATATGGACGCCAACGGTTTTCACACCGTCACGCCGGCGGCGGCCGACCCGGCCATGGAACGGGTGCCGCTCGTGGACGACCTGCACTCCGGCTATGTCCAGCGGGGGATCGCGGGGTTCCCGCGGGCGGGAACTCGTGGCCCGTGGACAGTGGAGATGGCCTACGAGAAGGACGCCGAGCGCCTGCGCGAGAGTCCGGTGCACGACACCGCATTGCGGTTCACCTTCGCCGCCCCGGCGACCGTGGTCGCAGCCAGGTGAGCGCGATGCGGAACATCACCTTCACCAGCCATGGAACCCGTTGCGCCGCATGGCATTTTACCGGAGTGGGCGCCGAGCCCGGGCGTCCGTGCGTGGTCATGGCGCACGGTTTCGGCGGCACCCGCGACACCGGACTGCTCGGGTATGCCGAACCATTCGTCGCGGCCGGGTACGACGTCCTGGTGTTCGACTACCGTGGCTTCGGAGACTCCGAAGGCACTCCACGCCAGCGTGTTTCGTACCGTCGCCAGCGCGAGGACTATCACGCGGCCATCGCCGTCGCTCGGCAGTTGCCCGGCGTCGACCCCGACCGCATTGTGCTCTGGGGGACCTCCTACTCCGGCGGCCATGCCGTCGCGGTCGCCGCCCAGGACCGGCGAATCACAGCGATCATGGCGATCACCCCCGCGATGGACGGACTCGCCACGCTGGCGCACGTCCTGCGCCGCGCCGGTGTCGGCTACCTCGCACGCGCGGCCGGGCACGGGTTGCGTGACCTTGCCCGGAGCATCGCCAAGCGGCCGCCGCACTACGTGCCGATCGTCGGCCCGCCCGGATCGGCGGCCATCATGACCAGCCCGGGCGCGGTGGAGGCCGTCGTTCCGGTCGCGGGACCGACCTGGCGTAACGAGGTGTGCGCTCGGGCCGCCCTGGAAGTCGGCCTGAACCGGCCCACCACCTTCGCCGGGCGCGTGCCCTGTCCGATCCTGGTGCAGGTCGGCACGAACGACAGTGTCGCGCCACCGAGCGCGGCCCTGCGCGTCGCTGCGAAAGCTGGTCCGCGGGCGCGTATTCGCGAGTATCCCGTCGACCATTTCGACATCTATCAGGGCCCGTGGCAGCAGCAGGCGGTGACCGACCAGCTCGAGTTCCTCACCGCTGTATTGCGGTGACCTCCAGGTCCGTGCTCGGCACGCCGGCAGAGCATCGGTCAGAACTGCGGCCCGCTCCCGCACCGCACCGGCACCGGCCGCCCCGGATCCAGCGCGTTCAGAACCATCGCGTCCACGCTCGGGTCGTACGCCAAGCCGCTGTGCCCGACCGGGTCGTCCGGGCACTGGTCCTGGACGACGAGGTCGGTGACGCCATCCTCGGCGATGGCCGCGGCGGCGGGCGGGGACACCATGGCGTCGTGCGCCGACACGATGGTGGTGTAGCGAATGCCGGTCCGGGCGATCGGGCCGTCGTGCAACCGGGTCATCGCCACCGAGCCGGGGGAGACGTCCTCACAGATCCCGCACACGCCCGCGACCAGCCCGCGTAGCCCGAGTTGTGTTGCGCCGCCGATAAGTCCGCTGGTGATGCCGTTCGTGGGTGGTGCCAGGACGACGATCGCGCCGATCCGGTCGGCCGCTGCCGGGTCGGTCTTCGCGAGGTAGAGCGACACGAACGCGCCACCGGAATGCCCGAGGAGGTCGACCTTGGCGGCGCCGGTCTCGGCCCGCACGCGGTCGATGAAGGCGGATACCTGCGGCACGGACACCGACACCCCGTCTATCCCGCCGTCGAAGGCGTTGGTCCCGCCGTAATTCAGGGAGTACACGCAGTACCCGGCATTCGCCAGCTTCGGCCCGAGATGCGCGAACCCGTTGTACTGATTGGCGGGAAAGCCGTGCACGAGCACCACCGGCCGCGGATGCGCCTTCGACGGTGTGCACGGCACATTCACGCCGGGCGCCGATTGTGCGGGATCCTGCCCGGACACCACGAACCAGACTTCCCGGGCGACCATCTCCTCGAAAGTCGCCTCCGGTAGCGGATCGGCGGCTGTGACCGTGCCGGGCGCAACGATGTTCGGTACCAAGGCAATCGCGGTGGTGGCCAGAACCGAGCCAACGCATTCGCGTATGCCCATGTCGAGCTCCAAGAAACGAACGAACTTTTCTCTCAGTCTAGTCCTATAAATTCCCCGCAGGTGGAGGAGTATTTCTGGAATCTCCACGTGTGGTTCGTCTGAACCCCCGTAGGAATCTCCAACCCGACGCGGCAAACCCGGACGCTCTGTTGGACTCCTCCCCGATTGATCGCACCGGTGCCGGAGGAGGACAGTCGACAGCACCGTCCACCCCCACCCCGGATCGCGATACATGTCAGCAACACCCGCACATCGCACACAACGGACCCGCTACACCTCCGTCGGCGGAAAACAGGCCGCGTGGCGCATGATCGGCAGCAGCATCGAAATCCTGGCCCTCACCGTCACACATGCCGCCAGACCCCCCGACACCGCCGCCTTCGACGACAACACCTGCCACGACCTGTGCTGGGCCCGTGAACGTTTCACCAAATTCACCGACCTATGGGACGCGATCCGCAGCGAATACTGGCAACTCCTCTTCCACGCCGACGCCCACTGCACCTAGGCAGTGTCTCGAAGTGTGTGGTGGGGGGGGGGGGGGGGGGGGGGCCGCCCCCCCCCCCCCCCCCCGGGTACTGTATTGGTAGGGGTTGGAGGGTTGTTGGTATTTGGGTGATTGTTTTTGTTTGAGACAAGAAAATATA
>NZ_JBHZAL010000019.1:0-70055 GCF_042754245.1 Nocardia sp. NPDC059228
GGTTCGGCGTATACGGCCACACTGGCGATACCGGCGTCCTTGGCGGCCCGGATCACGCGCACGGCGATCTCGCCTCGGTTGGCTACGAGGACCTTGCGCAGGCCGTAACTCCCTTCCACGGCAACCGATTCGGCGCTCATGCCGCGGCCCAGCTGCGCGGCGGGACGAAGGCGCTCGCGCGCGGCGGCCCGATCCAGCGCACGGGGGCCACCGCGGGCGGGGCACTCTCGACGGAATTCGCGAGCGCGCTCACCAATGCGATGAGCAGGGCGGTGGTTTCGATGTCGTCGGGATTGCCGCGTTCGACGCGGACCAGGGGTGCTGTCATGTGCTTCTCGCTCTGCTCACTGGGGTGGGTTGCCATGCTTGCGAATCGGCAGGTCGGCGTGTTTGGTCCGCAGCATGGCGAGGCTGCGGATGAGCACCGAGCGGGTGTCGGCGGGATCGATCACGTCGTCGACCAGACCCCGCTCGGCGGCATAGTAGGGGTGCACCAGCTCCGAGCGATACTCGGCAATCTTGTTCTGCCGCATCGCCTCCCGATCATTCGCGGCATTGATCTCGCGGCGGAAGATCACGTTCGCGGCGGCCTCGGCGCCCATGACGGCGATCTCGTTGCTGGGCCAGGCCAGCGCCAGGTCCGCGCCGATCGACCGGGAATCCATGACGATGTACGCGCCGCCGTAGGACTTGCGCAGGACTACCGAGACCCGGGGGACCGTGGCGTTGCAGTAGGCGTAGAGCAGTTTGGCGCCGTGGCGGATGATCCCGCCGTGCTCCTGCGCGACACCGGGCAGAAAACCCGGCACGTCGATCAGCGTGACGAGCGGAATATTGAACGCGTCGCAGAGCTGCACGAACCGGGCGGCCTTCTCCGAGGCGGCGATGTCGAGCACCCCCGCGAGCATGTTCGGCTGATTGGCGACCACGCCCACCACGTACCCGTCGAGGCGGGCGAAGGCGCACACCACATTCGCCGCCCACTGCTCGTGCACCTCGAAGATCTCGTGGTCGTCGACGATCTCCTCGATGACCGCGCGCACGTCGTAGGGCCGGTTCCCGTCGAGGGGGACCAGATCGTAGAGCGACTCGTTGCGCCGATCCGGGGGATCGGTGCACACCACCGTCGGCGGATGCTGACGATTGTTGGCCGGCAGGATCGACAGCAGATGCCGGACATCGTGCAGGCAGGAGGGTTCGTCGTCGTAGGTGAAATGGGTGACACCCGATGTGCGCGAATGGATGTCGGCCCCGCCCAGCTCGTCCATGGTGACCCGCTCGCCGGTCACCGCCGCCACCACGTCGGGTCCGGTGATGAATATCTGGGCCGTCTCCCGGATCATGAAGACGAAATCGGTGAGCGCGGGACTGTAGGCGGCGCCACCGGCGCAAGGTCCGAGGATGACGCTGATCTGCGGAATCACTCCGGAGGCCTTGGTGTTTCGCGCGAATATCCCACCGAAACCGGCCAGCGCGGTGACCCCTTCCTGGATGCGGGCCCCCGCACCGTCATAGAGCCCGACCAGCGGTGCGCCTGCGGCCAGCGCCAGATCCATGACCTTGTGAATCTTCTGCGCGTGCGCCTCGCCCAGCGCGCCACCCAGAATCCGGAAGTCCTGCGCGAACACGAACACCGTCCGCCCCTCGACGGTTCCCCAGCCGGTGACCACGCCGTCGGTGTGGTGACGCCGGTGCTCGAGCCCGAATCCTGTTGCCCGATGGCGTCGTAACGCCTCGATCTCCTGGAACGACCCGGGGTCCAGCAGCAGGTCGATCCGCTCGTAGGCGGTCAGCTTCCCCTTGTCGTACTGACGTTGCGTCGCGGCCGCATCGGGCCCGGCCAGTACCGATTGTTTGAGTTTGTCGAGCTCCTCGACGCGTTCACGCATGCCTGTCCTCGGTGGTGATCGGGAGTGGTCCGGAATCGGTCGCGACCAACCACTTCCGGACTCCACTGCCTCCGAGTCTGACCCAGGGGCCCTAGAGCGTCGCTCAAATGCGGAGGTCCCGATGGCATTAGGGTTTATACGTGATGCGTATTTGATTTGTCATTTATTATCGATGCGTTGACGTAGCAGGTAGTCGACGGTTTGGGAACATTTGGGCTTTAACCATCAAATTACGGTTTGTTCACGAAGCTGATACCTGCCGACCGTTAGCCTGGAGTGGCCTCCAGTGTCGTGGGTATTCATTTCCCGCGCTTTGCCGGGGAAAAGGTAGTAGGGAGCGCCCGTGACACAGCAAATCTATGCCCGTGTGCTAGGACCGCTAACGCTAGCGCTGCAGAACAGGAATGCCACACCGACGGCTCAGAAACAGCGGCAATTGCTCGCGCTGCTGCTCGTCCGGCATTCGACTGTCGTGCCGGTGTCCGCGATGATCGAGGAGTTATGGAACGAGGATCCGCCACGCAGTGCCGTGACGGTGGTGCAGACGTATGTGCTCGGGATCAGGAAGCGCATGGCCGAGTTCCTGGACGTCGAGCACGGTGAGGTGGCGGACCGATACCTGCGCACCTGGAGCAAGGGGTATCTGTTCGACGCCCGCGACTGTGTGCTGGATGTCAGGGATTACCAGGTCATGGCCGAGGCCGCGCGCTGCGCGGTCGCGGTGGGTGACGATCGGCGGGCGGTCGAGCTGTACACCGCCTCGGAGGCCCTGTGGACCGGCCCGCCGCTGCTGGATGTGGAGGCCGGGAATCCGCTCACCGCGGAATTGACGCATCTCGAGCAATTGCGCTTGGTGAATCAGGAGCGGCGGATCGAGGCCCTGTTGCGATTGGGTGGTCATCGCGAGGCCTGCCCCGATCTGGCGAGATTGACCGCCGAGCAGCCGCTACATGAGCGAATGCAGGCGTATTACATGTACGCGCTGTGCCGATCGGGGCAACGGTATAGAGCGCTCGAGGTCTATCACAATTTCGCCGAGTTGATGCAGCTCGAACTCGGGCTCGACCCGTGCTGGCGAATTCGACAATTGCACCTGGATATTCTCAATGCCTCCGACGAGTCGGTGGCGGATATATTGGAGACACGGCATGCGGGCTATTTGATCGGCTGGAACGCGACCTCGGGGCTCGGCAGGTCCGCCCGCCCCGCCTGATCACTTGTTCTCATTTTTCGATCCACCCTCATGACCTAGCGCTTGCCGTTGGCGTCGACCGGTGATTCCACCGTAGCCCCGCCCTCGGACGGGGCTACGGTGCTGTGTTTCCTCCCTGATCCTGTTGGCCGCGTGTGCCTTTCAGCGACGATCGCAGTCCCGGCTCGAGGACCGCTCGAGCCCGGAGCTCGAGCGGCCCTCGAGCCGGAGGCGCGAGGCTGGGGCGGACATCGGAGCTTCGACCAGCGTTCGGTGCGAAGGAGAATTGCTATGTACGCCAACATATTCGGGGGTATGCAATGAGCCGCCGTGTGGTCGTCACCGGACTGGGTGTGCGGGCACCCGGTGGATCCGGCAAGGACGAATTCTGGAAGCTGTTGTCCGAGGGCCGCACCGCCACCCGGGCCATCAGCTTCTTCGACGCCGCACCGTATCGGTCCCGGGTCGCCGGCGAGGCCGATTTCGATGCGCTCGGGGAAGGGTTGTCGCCCCGCGAGATTCGGCGCATGGACCGCGCGGCGCAGTTCGCGGTGGTGTGTGCCCGCGAGGCGGTCGCCGACAGCGGCCTGGCGATCGAGTCGGTGAATCCGTTCCGCCTCGGGGTGAGCCTGGGCAGCGCGGTCGCCGCCGCGACCAGCCTCGAACAGGAGTACCTGGTGTTGTCGGACTCCGGCCGCAGCTGGGTGCTCGACGAAAAGCACCTGTCGCCCTACATGTTCGACTACATGGTGCCCAGCGTCATGCCCGCGGAGGTGGCCTGGAGCGTCGGGGCGGAGGGACCGGTCGCCATGGTCTCCAACGGCTGCACCTCCGGCCTGGATTCGGTCGGGCACGCAGTCCAGCTGATCCGCGAGGGGTCGGCCGACGTGATGATCGCCGGCGCCTCCGACACCCCGATCACCCCGATCGTGGTGGCCTGCTTCGACGCCATTCGCGCGACCACCCCGCGCAACGACGACCCCGAGCACGCCTCGCGGCCGTTCGACAACTCCCGCAACGGTTTCGTGCTCGCCGAGGGCGCGGCCATGTTCGTGCTCGAGGAGTTCGAGAGCGCCCGCCGCCGGGGCGCCCGCATCTACGCGGAGGTCACCGGCTACGCGACGCGCTGCAACGCCTACCACATGACCGGACTCAAGGCCGACGGCCGGGAGATGGCTGAGGCGATCCGGGTGGCCCTGGACGAATCCCGGGTCGATCCCACCGCGATCGGCTACGTCAACGCGCACGGCTCCGGTACCCGGCAGAACGATCGGCACGAGACCGCCGCGGTCAAGCGCAGTCTCGGCGAGCACGCGTATCGGACGCCGATGAGCTCGATCAAGTCCATGGTCGGTCATTCGCTGGGCGCCATCGGTTCGGTGGAGATCGCCGCCTGCCTGCTGGCACTGGACTATCAGGTGGTGCCGCCCACGGCCAACCTGCACGAGCGCGATCCGGAATGCGATCTCGACTATGTGCCGCTCACCGCCCGCGACCATCGCATGGACACCGTGCTGACGGTCGGCAGCGGGTTCGGCGGATTCCAGAGCGCCATGGTGCTGCGCCGCACGTCGGAGGTCGCGGCATGAGCGTCGTGACGGGAGTCGGCGTGATCGCCCCGAACGGGCTTGGTACCGAACCCTTCTGGGAGGCGGTGTTGGCCGGCCGAGGCGGCATCGGGCCGCTCACCCGGTTCGACACCACCGGGTCGGGCGTGTGTCTGGCCGGGCAGATCGCGGATTTCCAGGCCGCGCAACATCTTCCGAGTCGGCTGCTGCCGCAGACCGACATCTCCACCCGACTCGCCCTGGTGGCGGCGCAGTGGGCGCTGGACGACGCGAAGGTCGACACCGCTGAACTGACCGATTACGACATGGGCGTGGTGACCGGAAACGCTTCGGGTGGCTTCGAATTCACCCATCGCGAGTTCAACAAGCTGTGGTCGATGGGCTCCGAGCATGTCAGCGTCTACGAGTCGTTCGCGTGGTTCTACGCGGTCAACACCGGGCAGATCTCCATCCGGCACGGCATGCGCGGACCCAGCAGCGCCCTGGTCGCCGAACAGGCCGGCGGCCTGGACGCGGTCGGGCACGCCCGGCGCACGGTGCGGCGCGGGACGCCCCTGGTGGTCACCGGGGGTGTGGATTCCGCACTGGACCCGTGGGGCTGGGCCTCCCACGTCGCGGGCGGCAGCCTCAGCACCGCGACCGATCCGGCGCGGGCCTATCTGCCCTTCGACGCCGAGGCCACCGGCAATGTGCCGGGGGAGGGCGGGGCGATGCTCGTGCTCGAGGATCCAGAGGCGGCGCGGGCCCGGGGCGTGCCGCATGTCTACGGTGAAATCGCCGGGTACGCACAGACATTCGATCCGCCGCCGGACTCCGGTCGGCCGTCGGGTCAGCGGCGCGCGATCGAGCTGGCCCTGACCGACGCGGGTGTGAACCCTGCCGACGTCGATGTGGTGTTCGCCGACGCCGCGGGCCTACCCGAGCAGGATCGGGCGGAGGCGGCGGCCCTGGAAGCGGTGTTCGGCGCCGCCGGCGTGCCGGTCACGGCGACGAAACCTTTGACGGGACGGCTGTTCTCGGGCGCGGGGCCGCTCGACATCGTCACCGCCGTTCTGGCCATGCGGGATTCGGTGATCCCGCCCACGGCCGGCACCCTCATCCCGGCGCCGGAGTACCGGATCGACCTGGTCCGCGGAGACGCGCGGCCCGCCACCATCGAAACCGCCCTGGTGCTGGCCCGCGGCCGCTGGGGTTTCAACTCCGCGGTGGTGCTCCGCAGCGTCGACCAATGAGCGCTGTCGAACCAACGCAATGCCCGAGCAACAGCACAATCGAGGAGCGAATCATGTCCATGACCATCGACGAACTGCGGCGAATTCTGGTGGAGTGCGCCGGCGGTGACGAGACCGCACCGGAGCTGGCCGGCGATATCGCCGAGGTCGAGTTCGAGGAACTCGGCTACGACTCGCTGGCCTTGATCGAGACGGCCTCGCGCATCGAGCGCGATTTCGGGGTGAAGATCCCCGAGGACCGGCTCGTCGAGGTGAAGACCCCGGCCGAGCTGATCGGCATCGTCAACGGGCAGTTGGCGGGTGCGGTATGAGCATCTTCCGGATGAGTCATCACCGGGTCGTGGAGGCGGCGCTCCCGGACGTCTATCGTCTGGTCGCCGATGTCACCTACTGGCCGGTCATCTTCGAGCCCAGTGTGCTGGTGCGGCACCTGGATCGCTCGCCCACCGAGGAGCGGTTCCGGTTGTGGGCGACGGTCAACGGCGAGGTGAAGAACTGGACCTCCCGCCGGGAGTTCATGGCCCGGCAGCGTCGGATCACCTTCGAACAGGAGCGCAGCGCGGCACCGATCGCCTCCATGGGCGGCCAGTGGACCTTCGAGGAAGTGGGGGCGCGCAGCACGAAAATCACGCTGGACCATCACTTCTCGGTGATCCCGGGTGGTGATCAGGAGGCGATCGCGGATGCGGTGGACCGCAACAGCGTCACCGAATTGGCCGCGCTGGCCCGTGTCGCGGAACTGGGGTACCCGGTGTCGCAGGTGGTGCACACCTTCGAGGACAAGGTGGTCCTGGATGCACCGGCCGCGGAACTCTACGACTTCGTCTATCGCAGCGACCGCTGGCCCGACCACGTTCCGCACGTAGGCCGGGTGGAGTTGACCGAGGACGAGCCCGGCGTGCAGCTCATGGAGATGGACACCGTCACCGCCGGCAGCGTCCCGCACACCACCCGTTCGATCCGCATCTGCGTGCCCGCCGAGCGCATCGACTACAAGCAGCTGGTGCCGCCGGCCATGCTGTTCGGCCACAGTGGCAGTTGGGAATTCGCCGATAGCGGCGCGGGCGCCGTGGTCACCGCCCGGCACCTGGTCGCGGTCAACCCGGAGGTGGCGCGCGAAACTCTCGGCGCGCACACCACTCTCGCGGACGCGCGCGCCTATCTGGCCGAGGCGCTGGGCACCAACAGCCGCAACACCCTGCTGTGCGGGGTCCGGGAGGTCGCCGACCACCGGGCCGAGACCACGAAGTCACCGCGATGACCGCCACGGGAGCCCGGCCCCTCGCGCGACCGGTGGTGCGCGAGGTGGCCGAGGACGTCTTCGCCTACACCCACGATCGCGGCGGGTGGTGTGTCAGCAATGCCGGGGTGGTCGCCGGGCGCGACGGCGCGCTGGTGATCGATACGCTCGCCACCGAGGGACGCACCCGCGCACTGGCCGAGTTCGTCGACGGGCGTGCGGGCGGGCCGGGCCGCACCATCCTCAACACGCATCACCACGGGGACCACAATTTCGGCAATCATCAGTTCGGTGGCGCGGCGATCGTCGTAGCCCACGATCGGATCCGCCCGGAGATGATCGAGACCGGGCTGGCGTTGACAAAGCTGTGGCCGCAGGTGGAGTGGGGCGATGTCCGAGTCACCCTGCCCACCATCACCTTCAGTGATCGGGTGACCGTCTGGGTGGGGGAGCGGCGGGTCGAACTCATCCATGTCGGGCCGGCCGCGCACACCACCAACGATGTGGTGGCCTGGCTGCCCGAAGAGAAGGTGCTCTTCGCCGGTGATGTCGTGATGTCCGGGGCCGCGCCGTTCTGCCTGTTCGGTTCGGTCCGCGGCACTCTCGACGCGATGCGCAAGCTCACCGCACTCGGTGCGCGGACCGTGGTGGCCGGGCACGGTCCGGTGGCGGGGCCGGAGATCCTCACCCAGACCGTCCGATACCTGCACTGGATCGAAAACCTTGCGGCGGAGGGCAAGTCGCTGGGCCTGGCCCCGCTCGAGCTGGCGTCGCAGGTGGAGCTGGGCGAGTTCGAGGAGCTGATCGACGCCGAACGGGTGGTGGGAAATCTGCACGTCGCCTACGCCGAGCTGGATTCCTCGGAAATCGGTGTGCCACTGGATGTCCTGGCCATCTTCGACGAGATGGTGACTTACAACGGCGGGCAGGTGCCGCAATGCTGGGCGTGAGCACCGAAGTCGTCGACGTGTGCGTCGCCGGTGGCGGCCCGGCCGGATTGACGGCCGGACTGCTGTTCGCTCGCGCCGGCGCGAACGTGCTGGTGCTGGAGAAGCATCCGGATTTCCTGCGCGACTTCCGCGGCGACACGGTGCATCCATCGACGCTGATGGCGCTCGACGAGCTCGGGCTGGCGGAGGAGTTCCTGAAGCTTCCGCACGTCGAACTGCCGCAGTTGCCGATGGCGACGGCGATGGGGCCGGTCACCTTCGCCGATTTCCGCCGGCTGCCGGGCCGATTCCCGTTCGTGGCCTTCATGCCGCAGTGGGATGTGCTCAACTTCCTGGTCGAATCCGCCGGCCGCTACCCCAATTTCCGGCTGATCCAACAGGCGGAGGTGACCGAACTGATCGAGCACGACGGAACGGTCACCGGGCTGCGCGCCCGTACCCCCGAGGCGGTGCTCGAGGTGCGCAGCCGACTCGTCGTCGCCGCCGACGGGCGCAATTCGCTGGTGCGGCACCATGATTTGCTCCAGGTCGCGGCCAGCCGCGCGCCGATGGATGTGCTGTGGTTCCGGGTGAGCAAGCCAGCGGGCGAACGTCTGCCGGCGGTGCGCAGCGGGCGGGACTTCTTCATCGTCTGCATCGATCGCGACGAGTACCTACAGGTCGCCTACATGATTCCCAAGGGCAGCTTCGAGGCGGTGCGCGCGCGGGGGCTCGACGCGTTCCGGGCCGCGATCGCCGCCATCTACCCGTCGCTGACCGCGGCGCTGACGGCCGAGATCCACGACTGGGACGCGATCAAACCGCTCGATGTCCGGGTCGACCGGCTGCGGGACTGGTACCGGCCGGGCCTGCTGGCCATCGGTGATGCCGCCCATGCGATGTCCCCGGCCGGCGGGGTCGGGATCAACCTCGCCGTTCAGGACGCCATCGCCGCCGCCCGGCTGCTCGCACCGACCCTGCGGGACGGCCGCACACCCACCACCGCCCAGTTGCGCGCGGTGCAGCGGCGCCGCGAATTGCCCATGCGCGTCGTGCAATTCGCGCAACTGCGGCTGCTCACCGATCTCTATCCGAGCGCCGAACGACCCGGCACCGACAAGCCGCTGCTGGCGCGGCTGCTGCGCCGGTTCCCCGGGCTGGCGCACGTGGTCGCGCGGGTCATCGGACTCGGTGTCCGGCCCGAACACGTGCCCTCGAAACCCCACGCGCCCCGCCTCGAAGCGATGACACAGGAGAAGTGATGGCCACCTATCTACTCGTTCCCGGTGCGTTCCACGGCGGTTGGGCCTGGCAGCGGGTGGCGCCGCTGCTGAGCGCCGCCGGCCACCTGGTGCTCACCCCCTCGTTGGTCGGCCTCGGCGAACGCGCCGAGTCGCTCGGCCCGGAGGTCGGGCTCGGCACCCACGTCCAGGATCTGGTCGAGCTGGTGCGCACGGCCGAGTTGCGCGATCTCGTGCTGGTCGGTCACAGCTACGCCGGGATCGTCATCACCGCGCTCGCCGACGCGCTGCCCGATCGGGTGGCCGAGCTGGTCTATGTCGACACCTTCGTCCCCCGGGACGGTGAGGCGGTCGCGGACATCATGGCCCCCATGGTCGACGCCTTCGCCGCGCTGGCGGCCGAATTCGGTGACGGCTGGTGTGTTCCACCGCAGACCGAGCCGATGGGCGACGGCGGGCTCTACGGGGTCACCGACGAATCGGATCTGAGCTGGCTGGCCTCGATGCTCACCCCGCAGTCGTTGAAGACGTTCACCGAACCCATGGTGCTGCGCAATCCCGATGCGCTGCAGGAGATTCCGGTGACCCATGTTCACTGCACCGGGGGAGGGGCCGAGTTCCAGGCCATACGCGCGGCCATGCCGCGCACCTTGCCGCCGGCGGATCTGCCCGCCGAGCGGCTCAAGCTGCTGCCCACCGGGCACGACTGCATGATCACCATGCCGCGCGAATTGGCCGGGCATCTCCTGGAATTGGCGGCACAGCCCTCGGCGGCGTCGTAGGTCAGCCCTCGGCGGCGTCGTAGGCCGCCCGCGCGTCGAGCACCGCCGCCAGATGCTGCTCGGACCATTGGGTGAGGCTGATGAACACCGGCGAGAGGGTCTCGGCCAGCGCGGTGGCCTCGTACTCCACCCGCGGCGGCATCTCCGCGTAATAGGTCCGCACCAGCAGTCCGTCGCGTTCGAGCTGGCGCAGCCGCTGGGTCAGCACTTTCGGGGTGAGGCCCGGAATGCGTTGCAGCACTTCGTTGAAACGCATCCGGCCGTGGTGGGTGAGCACCCACAGCACCTGCGTCGACCAGCGGCCGAAGAAGAGATCCACCACCGGCGCGATGGGGCAGGGGTCCACCGCGGCAGATGTGACGTCCGTCATAGCAACTCCTGCATGCTTTCCATTTGGTAACTACTATACTTTGGAAACTACTGTGTGACCAGGCGGTTCGACGAAGTGCGAAACCGAAAGGAGCACAGTGATGACCGTGACAGCAACCGACCGGCTCGGCCTCCCGCGACGCAGTGGTGAGCGGCCCCGGACCCGGCCGCACAATCCCCATCAACAGCTCTCCGATATCGCGCCCCCGGATCTGCAGGAAGCGCTGTGGGCGCAGATGATCACCCTGCCCGGTACGCAGATCGGCCGCAGCCGGGTCTCGCTGCCCGACACTCGCGCGCTGTATCTGCTGCCCGAGCTCGCCCACGGGCCCGAGCATGCCTTCGTGTCCGGCAACGAGTTCGCGCATCTGCACGGGCGCGGCGACGGTAGCCTGCACCTGTGCCAGCCCGCGGCGGTCGCGCTCGAGGCCATCGAACAGGGCTGGGCCGAACAGCATCCGATGGCGCGGCGGGGATATCTGCCGCCGGCGCTGCTGCTGGTGTACGGGCCGCGCGATACCGACGAGATGGCCGTGGTGTGGCGATTGATCCGGACCGCCTACGACTTCGCCCGCGGTATCCCGCGCACGTGATCGCGGTGCCTCGAGCGTGACTGTAGGGCGCGCAACCATCGTGGGTTCCATGACTGACCTCATCGGCACCTGGGAACTGCGCTCCTACTACGACATCGACGACGATGACGCCAAAAGCGAAGGCCCACTCGGTGATTCGCCGAGTGGGCTGCTGATCTACGAATCCTGCGGCCATATGTCGGTGAGCATGATGCGCACCGACGCCGCCGCTGCGGCCGTCCTGTTCATGGGCTACGCCGGCACCTGGCGGCTGCGCGGCGACGAGGTCGTGCATGCCATCAGCGTGTGCTCGAATCCGGCCTGGGCGGGCACCGAACAGGTCCGGCAGCTGAAGCTGAGCGGCGATGAGCTCACGCTCATCGGCGCCGCCCAGGTCGACGGCCGGACCCAGCGCCGAATTCTGGCCTGGCGCCGCACCATTCATCCTTGCTGATCATCCGGTCCAGTCTCGTCGACCAGCCGGTCGCGGCCGCACCGGCGCGAACGAGAACGGGGGTCGCCGACGTGCACCTGCACGCACACGGATCAGTAGTTGCCCAGTCCGCCACAGACATTCATCGCCTGGGCGGTGACGGCTGCGGCCCCCGGGCCGATCAGATAGTCGACCATGGCCGCCACCTCGGTGGGCTCGACATAACGCCCGATGGGGACGCGGGCGCTCACCCGGGCGTGCACCTCGTCGGTGTCGACACCCCAGATGCCCGAGTACACCTCCCGAACCCGTTCGGCCATAGGGGTTTCGACGAATCCCGGGCAGACGGCGTTGACCGTGATGCCGGTCTTGGCCAACTCCAGGCCCAGCGCCTTGGTGAAGCCGACGACGCCGTGCTTGGACGCCGAATAGGGCGCGCCGTGCACCACGCCCTGTTTGCCGCCGGTGGAGGCGATGTTGACGATGCGGCCGCTGCCGCGTTCGAGCATCCCGCCGGCGGTGAGCGCGGCCTTGGTGGCGAAGAAGACGCTGTGCAGGTTGGTGTTGATCACGTCCAGCCACAACTCGTCGGCGATCTGCGCCGTTTCGCCGCCGCCGCTGCGGCCGGCATTGTTGACCAGGATGTCGACGGGGCCGAAGCGGTCGACGGCGGCGTCGACGTACTCGCGGACCTGGGGGGCGTCGCGGACGTCGCAGGCGATGCCGTCCACCGCGTGGCCCTCGTCCTGCAGTCGCTTGGTGGTGTCGAGCAGGCGTTGTTGATCGCGCGCGCAGATGAAGACCGAGATGCCTTGGGCGGCAAAGCTCTCGGTGATGGCGAGGCCCATTCCACTGGTCGCGCCGGTAACCAGCGCGACGCGTTGAGCTGCGGTCATTTCTCCTCCATCGATGGGGTGTCCGGTTCGGCGGGGCTGTTGCGGAATCAGCCTGGCGGCCGGACCTATAGCTCCGGTCAAACCGGCTCGACCAAGGCTCGAGCAGTGTCGGACACGGTGGATCGCAGTCGCGGCCCGCCGAATCGAGGCAGGCACAACAGCATTCGAGGAGCCAGCATGACCACAGTCGCCAGCCGCGCCGAGCTGTATGCCGAGGTCCAGCAGTTCTACGCCGACCAGATGCAGCGGCTAGACAACCGGGACATCCCCGGGTACGCGCAAACCTTCACCGAGGACGCGGAATTCGAGCACACCCCCGGTCGGCCGCCGGCGCGTACCCGGGCCGGCATCACCGCCGACCTCGTCGCGTTCCACAAGCGCTTCGAAGCCGATCCCATGCAGCGGCGGCACTGGTTCGGCATGACCGATCTGCGACCGCAGGACGACGGCAGCATCATCGCCACCTCCTACTGCCTGGTAGTGAAGATCCGCCCCGGCCGGGCGCCCGAGATCAACCCCAGCTGCGTGGTGCACGACGTGCTGGTGCGCCTCGACGGCGCCCTCCTCACCCGATCCCGCCGAGTTTCCCACGACTGACCCCAAATCAGCCTGTCCCAAGGAGAATCACATGAGCACCGCCCAATCGGACACCCGGCTCGCCCTCGCCGCGGAAGCGCAGGATCTGCTCTTCCGCGAGGCCCGCACCGCTAACACCTTCACCGACGAACCGGTCACCGACGAGCAGTTCCGTGAGATCTACGAGCTGGCCAAGTACGCCCCAACCTCGATGAACCAGCAGCCGCTGCGCATCGTCTTGGTCCGCACGCCCGAGGCCCGGGCTCGCCTGGTCACCCACATGCTCGACAACAACAAGCCCAAGACGGCCACCGCCCCGCTGACCGCGATCCTGGCCGCCGATCTGAACTTCCACCACCATCTGCCGACGGTCTTCCCCCACGCCCCCGACGCGAAGGACTACTTCGCCGATCCGGAGGTGCGCGCCCACTCGGCCCGCTTCAACGCTCTCATCCAGGTCGGCTACTTCATCCTCGGCATCCGTTCCGCGGGCCTGGCCGCCGGACCGATGAATGGCTTCGACGCGGCCGGCGTCGACCGCGACTTCTTCCCCGCGGGTGATCTCGCATCCCTGGTCGTGGTCAATATCGGCAAGCCGGGCCCCGATGCCTGGTTCCCCCGTTCTCCCCGCCTCACCTACGACCAGGTCGTCACCGTGGTCTGATCCCGGCGAACCACCCGAAAGTATTGGGCGCGAATGGCCTTCGATACCGGGAGGCCGAGCATGTGGACTCGCGCGCCGCAGCCTGCTCGAGGGACTGCGGCGGTGACGGTGACGTGCGCCTCCGCGGCCCCTTGCTGTGGCGGACCGAACGCCGGTGGACGTGCCGGGCAGTAGTCGATACCCGCCGAATGTCCGCACGAACAGGGTCATCGCTGACCGCTTCAGGTTGAGCCGTAGGTCAAGCCCTTGATGGCTTGCTGCGCGTGCCGACTGGCCTGATTCGCAATGGCGGTCCGTGGGCCGTGGGATGGTTCGGGTTGATCATGGTTAGGACCACCATGAGGGGCTTATCCCAACCAGCGTTCGCTCGCGGGTGGGGATAAGCCCCCTTTCGGCTCTTTCTGGGAAGGGGGTGCCAGGGCACGCGCGGCCGGCGCGGTGGAGGTCTGCGAAGAGGGTTGTTTCTCGTCCGCGATGTGGGGTGCGACCAGGTCTGGGAGGTCGTCGATGAAGAAGCGTTGGTAGAAGCCCGGCGGCCGAGCAACTCCGAACGGAGGGCGTTGCCCCCGGTCGCCCGATCGCCCTCGATCTGGACGTCGTGCGCGTGCGCGAACTGCTTGACCAGCGCCCCCGACGCTGGACCGCTGTTCTCGATCAGCTCCGGAAGACTCGCGAAGTACCGTTCGATCGCCGGTCGACACTCGGCGCGGCCCAGCTCGCCATAGTCGAGAAAGGCTGTCTCGCTGAACAATTCGCCGACACGATGCCATTGGCCGTCATTGATGCGGCGCGGTAGCCGGTGGCGGAGGGTGCGCAGTGAGTGCTGGTCCTCCAAGGTTTTCGAGGCGCTCGGTGAGCCGTTTCACCTGCTCGATCAACTCCAGGTTGTCCGACATTTCGGCGATGCCTTTCGATCCGTTCGCGCCGCCGGTGTCGCTGCCCGGCTCTCGAAACCTTTGCACGTGATCAATTCGGGCCCGTTGAGCACGTAGGTCGCGTGGCGATGGCGCGGCTCCACCAGGACGTGCGCGGCGACCTCGGCGATATCGATCGGGTCTATCTGGCGCATCGCGATATCGCCGAATGATGCTGTGACAGTGCGGGTTTCGCGCACCGACTGCGCCCAGCTTTCAAGGTTTCGTATCTCTTGTTCTGTACGGAAAAGGACGATAGATTGAACCGATAGGTTCAATCCTGGGATTGTTCGACAGGAGATTCCAGTCATGACACAGACATTCGATAATCGGCTCGATCCGGCGCTCAGACGCCTGATCGCCGTGCTGCTGCTCGGCGGCGGCATGGGCATTCTGAGCGGCTCCATGGTGGCGGTGGCCACCGAGACGCTGTCACACGCGCTGAAGACCTCGCTCAGCACGGTCGGCTGGGTGTCCACCGGCTACCTGCTGGCCCTCACGGTGACCATCCCGGTGACCTCGTTGGCGGTGACCCGCATCGGCGGGCGCAAGCTCTGGCTGATCGGGTTGGGGCTGTTCCTGATCGGACCGCTCGGTTCGGGGCTCGTGCAGAGGCCGGAACGCTGATCGCCTTGCGCATCGTGCAGGGGATCGGCGCGGGCATCGTCGACCCGCTCATGCTCATGCTGCTGGCCCTGGCGGCCGGACCCAGCCCGGCCCCACCGTCGATGGACGCGTCGGCCGCGGAACCGACCGCCGTCCCGCAGGAGGCGTGAATGAAGACCATCGTGATCACCGGCGGCACCGACGGCATCGGCCGGTACCTCGCCGGCGTCTACGCCGTGCGCGGTGACCGAGTCGTCGTGATCGGCCGGCATCCGGAGAAGGGCGAGAGGTTCGCCGCGGCGGCGGGATCGAACGTGAGGTTCCTGCGCGCGGATCTGGATCTGCTGTCGGACAACCGGGCGCTGATCGAGGAGTTGCGGAACTCGTATCCGGTCCTCGACGCGCTGGTGCTGTGCGCGCGGTTCTATCGGTCCGCGCGCTACGAGACGCCCGAGGGCATCGAATCCACCTTCGCGCACTTCTACCTGAGCCGTTACCTGTTCGGTCACGAGCTGCGGGAGGCATTGGAGCGCAGCGGCAATCCGGTCATCATGAACGTGGCCGGACCCGGGGCGGATCTGTCGGCCGTGCAGTGGAACGACATCCAGTTCGAGCGGTACTACAGCGGCGGCGCGGCCCTGGGGCAGGGCGGCAAGCTCAACGACCTGCTCGGTGTCTCGTTCGCTGCGCAGTACCCGGATGGCAAGACTCGCTATGTGCTGCTGCATCCCGGCGTCACCGCGACTGGTCAGACCGGGGAGTACGACCCGGCGACGGCGCTGATGGTGGAGAACATGCGGCGGTTCGGCAAACCGATTCCGGCCGCGGCAAAGCCGATCGTGGACCTGATCGACGCCCCGCCCGCGGACATCTTGAGCGCGTTCGTCGAAGGCCGGCGGATCCCGATTCGTGGTCGCGGGTTCGACTCGAATGCCGCCGACCACTTGAACGAACTGACCAGAAAATTCTTGGCGTCACACCGAGAGTCCGCCCGATAAAACACACCGTCGCAGGAGATCGCTGCACTTTAGTTCCGTCACGCCGGGAAGACCGGCCGTCCCGCTGACCGGCCTCTTGCGGACTTCGGTGAACTGCTCGTCGTGCTCGACGATCAGCCGGGCGCCGCCGCCGGTCGCCTGCACCGGCTCGACACTCTCGACGGCGAAGCACTGACCTCCGACGCCGAGATCTTCACGGGAACCCCGGGCGAACTGGTGGATCTGATGGTGGACTGGAAATCGGCCGGTCTCAACGGCTTTCGGTTGCAGCCGGCCATGCTGCCCGACGATCTCCAGGCGATCTGCCGCGACCTGGTCCCGCATTTGCGGAGCCGGGCGGGGTTCCGGACCGCGTACGAGGCGACGACGTTACGGGGATGCTCGGCTTGGCCCGGCCGATCAGTCGCTTTGCCGACGCAAGCCGGTGAACCGAACCGCCCCGGTGAGTCCGGAGACCTGATGGTGGGACAGCTCGGCGGATTGCCGAACACGCTCCCGTGTCACGGGGACACGACAGCGTGCCCGAGTGTTGCGCGAGGCGGGACTCGAACCTCTCTGCGTGGCATCCGTGCCGGTCCGCCCGTGAAACCCGGGGCTTGTCCGGGAACAGCCGCGATGGTGTCGTGGTCTACGCGGGAGGACGGGTTGACGTGCTCGCCGTGAGAGGTCGTTGAGAGGGAGTGTTGGTGGAGGATCTGGCGCGGGGCGTGCGGCACGGGGCGGAGCTGACGCAGGAGTTGCTGGCTTACTTCGGGTCGATGGCCGAGATCGAATTGGCGCCGGAGGACGACATTTTCGCGCTTGGACTGGTGAATTCACTACGGGCGCTGGAGATCGTCGTGCACGTGGAGAACACCTACGGGATCTCGGTCGATGTCGATGATCTCGAGCTCGACAACTTTCGCAGTGCCGCTCGTGCGGCGGCCTTCGTCGTCCGCAAGCAGGGCGGGGACAGCCACTCGTGATCGAAGCGGACGACCTCGTGCGGGCTGCGGCCCGCGATGGGGCACGGTGGGATCGGGACGGTCTGCCCGACGAGATGATCGAGCTCGCGGCTCGGAATGGGCTGCTGGGAGCGGATCGGCCCGCGTGCTTCGGTGGTGCGGAGCTCGATGCGCGGGAACTCGGGCGTTTGGCCGCGACGCTCGGGCACGCGTGCACCAGCCTGCGTTCGCTGGTGACCGTGCACGGCATGGTGGCCGCCGCCCTGGATCGGTGGGGCACGGCCGCGCAGCGCGAGGCGTGGCTGCCCCGGCTCACCGCCGGTGAGGTCATCGCCGCGCTGGCGGCGACCGAAACCGGCGCCGGAACCGAGTTGTCCGCTGTCACTACGGCTTTCGAGCCCGAGGGCACGGATTTCCTGGTGTCCGGCACCAAGCTGTGGGTGACCTTCGGTCAGCGTGCGGACGTCTACCTCGTGCTCGGTCGAGCGCCGGGCGGACTGTGTGCCGCACTGGTGGATCGGAACCGGCCCGGGGTCGGTGTGGAACCTGCCGAGAGCGGTCTCGGGTTGCGCGGCGCGCGGCTGGCGACCGTCCGGTTCGACCGCGTGCGCATACCCGCCGCCCAGCTGATCGCACCACCGGGGTTCGGTCTGTCCCATGTCCTCGGCACCGCATTGGATCACGGCCGCTACACCGTCGCCTGGGGTGCTGTCGGGCTGGCCCGCGCCTGCCTCGGCGATGCGGCCGCCCATGCGCTCGCCCGCGTCCAGGGCGGCACAGCGCTGGCCGAACATCAGCTGATCCGCGCCACGCTCGGCCGCTGCTGGGCGGATGTGGAAGGTGCGCAAGCCCTTTGCGAACGCGCGGCCGATGCGCGGATCGCGGGATCGCCCCAGGCGCTGATCTTCACGATTGCCGCCAAATACGCCGCCGCCGGTGTCGCGGCGGCGGTCTGCGAACGGGCCGTGCAGGTACTCGGTGCGGCGGGCTGCGCACCGGACAGCCGGATCGGCCGCTTCTATCGCGACGCCAAAGTCATGCAGATCATCGAGGGAGCACAGGAGGTCGCCGAGGTGGCCATGGGCGAGCACGTCATGCGGGGTGCGCGATCATGAACGAACGCGTGCTACTGGGTCCGGTCGCGACCTGGTTCCCGGACCGGACCGCGGCGGTCGCCACGCTGGCGGAGTTGGCCGATCTGCCCCCGAACCGCCGGGAACACGCCCTGGCCCTGGGCATCGACACGGTGCGCACCGCTGATGGCATGACCGAAGTCGATCTCGCCGCCGCGGCGGCGCGCGCGGCGCTGGACGAGGCCGGTCTCGCGGCCGCCGATCTGGACGCGCTGCTCCTGGTCACCGGCCGCGCGCCGCAGTACCTGCTCGCCTCGGAAGCGACCCGGCTGCAACACCGGATCGGCGCGGCCCGCGCCTTCACCACGGCGGCCGGGGACCTCGGCTGTGTATCGGTCTCCGCCGCACTGACTCTCGCGGCGAGCCTGGTTCGCGCCGATGCCCACTGCCGCAATGTCCTGGTGGTCACAGCCGCCAGGACGCCCACCCGGAATCGCTACCGCGCCCCCATGACACTGCTCGGTGACGGTGCGGCCGCACTGCTGGTCACCACCTCCGGCCCCGGCCGCTGGGAGTTCGTCGACCAGATCGTGCGCAGCGAGGGCAAATACGCGGACCTGTTCCGCATCGACTACCGCGATATCGGCTCCGGCGACTGGGCCGAGGTGTGCGCGGACGAGTCCACCTACTCGTTCCGGCTCGCGGTCGAGAGCAAGAAGCGATTCGAGGCCATTATTCCGGAACTACTGCGACGCAATGGCATTCGAGATGGAGAGGTCGGACCGATCCTCATGCAGAACCTGTCGGCCGGCGCCTTCGCCTTCTGGGAGGAGGCCCTGGATCGCCCCGTCGACAAGGTCTGCCGGACCAATCTCGCGGCCTACGGCCACCTGGGCTCGATGGACATGCTGGTCAATCTGGAGGCTGCCGCGGCCACTCGTGCACGCGCTGAATACGCGCTGTTGTTGAACAGCAGCCCGGTCGCCGCGTGGAGCGCCGGCCTGCTACGGAGGGTGTAATGGCGGCGACGGTGAAATGCCTGGTCTGGGATCTCGACGATACGGTGTGGCCCGGCGTTGTGCTGGAGTCGGACGGCGGTACGCCGAAACCGGAGGTGCTGCGAACGATCCGGGCACTGGATGAACGCGGCATATTGCACGCCGTCGCCAGTCGTGGCGAACCAGACGCTGCCACAGCACATTTGCGCAAGCACGGTATCGAGGAGATGTTCTCGGCCTTCGAGATCAGCTGGGGTCCCAAGTCGGAGGCCATTCGCCGGATCGCCGAATCCCTCAATATCGGCCGGGACGCGATCGCCTTCGTCGATAACGATCCGGTCGAGCTGGCCGAGGTGGCCGCCGCCTTCCCGCAGGTCCGATGCTATCCGGCCGAACGGATCGACGAACTCCCCGACCTTCCCGAATTCACCCCGGCCACAACGACATCCGAGGCACGGCAGCGCCGGTTGCTGTATCGCGCGGAACGGGAGCGCAAAGCATCCGAAGCCGAATTCAGCGGCTCGGACGCGGATTTCCTGGCCTCGCTGGACCTGGTCATGACCGTCGCCGAGGCGACCGAGGCGGATCTGGTTCGCGCACACGAGCTGACCGAACGTACCCATCAGCTCAACACCACCGGCGTCACCTTCGACCTGGACGAGCTGCGGGCATTGTGCGCGTCCCCGCGTCACGAGGTGCTCGTCGCTTCCCTGACCGACCGTTTCGGCGGCTACGGCACGATCGGGCTCGCGGTGACCGAACGGCGCGGCCCCGATTCCGTGCTGCTCCTGCTGCTCATGTCCTGTCGTGTCATGTCGCGCGGCGTCGGTACGACGCTGATCGCCGAGGTGGTGCGCCGTGCCCACGCGGCCGGTTTGCGGCCTGCGGCGGAATTCGTTGCCACGCCACGGAATCGGGTCATGCTCGTGACTTTGCGCTTCGCCGGGTTCGAAGTGGCCGAGAAGGACGGCGATCGCATCCTGCTCGTGTGCACCGTGCCCGCCGAAAACATCGGCGGCACCGGCCATGTCGAGGTGGTTCGATGAGCGTGGATCTGCTCGACGGCCTGATGTGCCAGTTCGAGCGGGTGCCCGATCGTCCGGCGGTCGTGGTCGGGGATCGGTCGCTCACCTACCGCGAACTGGACACCGCGACAATGGCTCTCGCGCGCCGCCTGCTCGTGGCCGGGGTACGGCCCGGGCAGACGGTCGTCGTCTACCAGCGGCAGAACCTGGACACTGTGATCGGCATGATCGCCGCCCTGCGCGCCGCCGCGGCCTGGTGTGTCATCGAACCCGGCCACGGCGGCGAGTCGTCGCTCGGCGCGGTGCTGGAGGCGCTGGACTGTGCCGCGGTGATCATCGATGGCCGGGATCCGCTCACTCCGGGCGAGGCGGCGGGAGCGCTGGCGGACGCGACGAATGGTCCGGCGGTGATCGACATCGCGGCGCGGGTGGATCCACCCGAGATCTCGCTGCCCGGCCCGCCGCCGCGGCTCGCCCCGGCCTATGCCATCACCACCTCCGGCTCCACCGGTGTTCCGAAGGCGGTGGTCGTGTCGCGTGCCAACCTCGCCACCCAGATCGGGTCCCGGAACAATGCGCACACCGACGGTGCGCTGGTCACCTTCTCGGCCCTGCGGCTGATCTGGGACGGTTCCCTGCTGGGTGTGGTCTGGCCGCTCGCGGTCGGCGGCACCAGCGTGTTTCCCGATTTCCGGATGGTGCGAGATGTCGACGCCGTCGCCGAACTCGCTCGCAGCCGGGGTGTTTCGCATTTCATCGCGACGCCGTCGTTCTATCGGCTGGCGCTGCCACGGCTGGCCGAGCTGCGGCCGACGCTGCGAGCGGTGATCCTGGCGGGGGAGGCGGTCCCGCCGCGCCTGGTGGACGAGCACCGCGAAGTACTGCCCGCCGTGGCGCTGCACAACGAATACGGCCCCACCGAGGCGACGATCACCTGCATCGGCCCGTACGTCGCGGATACGCCGCTGCGGGTCGTCCCGATGGGAAAACCTGCCGTGGGCACGACGGCTCACCTGCTGGACGACAAGCTGCGCCCCGTGCGCAGCGGCACTCGCGGTGACCTGTACCTCGGTGGCGGGCAGATCGCCGACGGTTACGCGGCCCGTCCCGGATTGACCGCGACTCGATTCGTGGCCGACCCCTTCGCGACCGAACCGGGTGCGCGCATGTACTTCACCGGCGACCTCGCCTGCGCGGACACGAACGGCGACATCGAATTCCACGGCCGGGCCGACAATCAGGTGAAGGTCCGTGGCGTCCGGATCGAACGCGGCGCGGTGGAGGCGGTGCTGGAAGACCATCCCGCCGTGCGGGAAGCGGTCGTGCTGCCCGTCGCCGATGCCGACGACTCGGTGTACCTGGCCGCCTTCTGGGTGCCGCTGGACCCCGCGGCGACCACGCCCGCATCGAGCGCGCTGGCCGGATTCTGCGCTGAACACCTCGTGCCGGAAGCGGTTCCGGCACGGTTCGTGACCGTCGATGCCCTTCCCATCACGCCGGGCAGCAGCAAGCTCGACGAGGCGGCGCTGCGCACGCTGCTGACCGGTTCCGTGGCCCGCCAGGCGGTGTCGCGGGACGACTGGACCGAGACCGAGCGCGCCCTCGGCGAGATCTGGTCGGAGGTGCTGCTGCACGACGAATTCGATCGCGTGGACCGCTTTCTCGACGTGGGCGGCAACTCCCATCGGGTGGTCGCTCTGCACGTGCGCTTGCAGGCGCGCTGGCCGGGCGCCATCCCGGTGGGCCTGCTGTTCGATCTGGACACCGTGGCCGCGCAGGCGGCCGCACTGCCCGCGGATCCGGTACAGCCGGCCGCACCGGCGGACGTTCCCCTGGCATTCGAAGTGTGAAGGACATCGTGACCGCATCCGCACCACGCGACGGCGACATCGCCGTCATCGGCATCGGCGCGCGCTTCCCGGACGCGGCGAACCTCGACGAGTTCCGCGAGAACCTGTCCGCCGGAAGGGATTCGATCGGCCCCATGCCGGAGTCTCGCGCCGCGGCGACCGCCCTGGACCGCCGCGTCCGGTATCTGCCCATGGGGCACCTCGCCGATATCCACACCTTCGACTACGCGTTCTTCGGCCTGTCCAAACGCGAAGCGGCCCTGATGGATCCGCAGCAGCGGATCGCCCTGGAGCTGGCGCACCGCGCCATCGAGGATGCCGGCTACGCGCCCGCCACCCTGCGTGCGGCCACCACCGCGGTGGTGTTCAGCGCGCCCATGCCCAGCTATCACGCCATGGCCGTCGACCCCGGCCCCCTCGCCATGCTGGGTAATCTGCCCTTCGGCGTCCCCGCCCGCATCGCACACCTGCTCGGCTTCGACGGCCCCTGCTATGCCGTCGACAGCGGCTGCAACGCCTCTCTCATCGCCGTCCACCACGCCTGCCGCGAATTGCGCAGCGGCGACGCCGACTACGCACTGGCCGGCGGAGTCAGCGTCCGCGCGCACGGCGCTCCGGCCTGGGCCGTGCAGACCATGACCGAGATCGCTTCACCGAGCAGCCGGGTCCGAGCGTTCGACGCCGAGGCCGACGGCACAGTCCCCGGCGAAGGCGGTGCGGCGCTGCTGCTGACCACGCTCGAGCGTGCCCGCGCCGACCGTGCTCCGGTCTACGCGGTCATCCGGGGCAGCGCCGTCCTGCACAACGGCCATGCCGCCGCAACCATCAGCACCCCCAGCGCCGCCGCACAGGCTCGGGTCATCGCGCGCGCCTGGCGCAAGGCCGGTGCCGATCCCCGTGATGCCGGATACCTCGAAGCCCACGGCTCCGCCACCCGGCTGGGCGACGCCATCGAACTGGAGGGCCTGCGCACCGCGTTCGCCGAGCGCGCCACCGCCCTCCCGATCGGATCGGTGAAGACCAATATCGGCCACCTCGATCACGCCGCCGGCGTGGCCGGCCTGGTGAAGGCCGTCCTGTCGGTCGACGACGGGCAACTCTTCCCCTCTCTCCACTTCCACCGTCCCACCGGCGATCTCGATTTGGCCGCGGCCGGCCTCGAGGTGGTCACGCAACCGAGACCGTGGCGGAGCGAGGGCCCGCGCCTGGCGGGTGTCAGCTCCTACAGCCTCGGTGGCGCCAACGCCCACTGCGTCGTGCAGCAGGCCCCTGATGCGGTACCGCTGCGCGAAGCCGAACCGGCCGAGGCGGGTCGTGAGCCGGTGCCCTGGCTGATCGGAGTGTCGGCGCGGACGGCGCCGGCGCTCGCGGAACTGTGCGGCTCGCTGGCGGGGCGTATGCGGGCCGATTCGATCGATCTCGCGGATGTGGCGTTCACGCTCGGCCGGGGCCGTGCACACTTCGGCCATCGCATCGCGGTCTGTGCGAGCAGCACAACGGAATTGGCCGATCTGCTCGAAACACGCGGCGTTGCCGTCGATTCGGACGGAACGCAGCCGGTCGCGCCGCGAGTGGCACTGTTGCTCTCGCCGGGTGCTCTGCCGGCCGCGCAAGGTGGCGCCGCACTGCCGGAACAGCTGCCCGCGAACGGGGAAACGGCCGCGGTGCTCGCGGCACAGCTCGCGGTGCACGATCGATTGCGGGCCTGTGGGATTCAGTTCGCGGCTGTGCTCAGCGGGGGCGCGTCGAAATTCGCGGCACGCTATCTGCTCGGATCGCGAGAGCCTGTCGACCCGGGCGAATTGGCTGTTGCCGCGGAGACGCCCGCGGTGGACCGGTCGCGTCTGCTCGCGGCGGCGGAAACGCTGTTGCGGGATGGGCCGGTCGTCTTCGTCGATCCCAGCCGGGACGGCATGCTCGGGCGGTACCTCACCGAGGATCTCGCGGGTCGTGCGGATGCCGAGATCCTGTTCGGCTCCGCGGATTCAGCCGGGGCGCTCGGCATCCTGGCGCGGCTCTACGAGCGTGGAGTGGATCTCGACTGGGCGCGGGTGCAGGACGGGGACGGTCGCAGGATGCGGTTGCCCGGGCACCCGCTGCGCGGCACCCGGTGCTGGGTCGAACTGCCCACTGCGGCACAGCATGCCGAGATCGCGTCCGAGCCCGTCGAAGCTGTCGCCGCGCCCGAGCCTCCGGTGGTCGTGCCGTCGGATGCGGCGGAGTGGTTGCGCGCAGTGCTGCGCGAACTGTTGCACGCGGAGACCGAAATCGGGCTGGATGACGACTATTTCGATGTCGGTGGCAATTCGATCATTGCCGTGCAGTTGGTCGAGCGGGTGGAGGAGGCATTCGGGTTCCGGCCGAAACTGCTCGATGTGTACGAGCGGCCCAGGGTGGCCGAGTTCGCGGACCTGCTGCGGGAAGGGGCGCGCCCGGCGCCCGAGGTGATGCCGGGAGCGCGGGGGCTGCCGGCCATTACGCGCACCGACGAGCTGGTCATGTCGCCCGGGCAGGAACGGATGTGGTTCCACCATCAGCTTGTTCCGGACACCACGCTCTACAACTACCCGGTGGTCAACGTGCTGCGCGGGCCGATCGACGTCGACGCGGTCAAGGGAACATTCGAGGATTTCGCCGAGCGGCACGAACCGCTGCGGTACAACCTCGTCGAGGTCGACGGTGTGCCGGCGGTGCGAGTGCGGCCCGCTCTCGGCGAGTTCTTCAGAGTCGTCGATGTGTCCGGTGCGGCCGATTCGGTCGCCCGGGCGCGCGAGCTGGTCCGGGAGGCGGCGGTCCGGCCGTTCGATCTGGGCCGCGACCCCATGGTGCGAGTGCTGGTGGTCAAGCTCACTCCGGATATGCATGTGCTGCAGGTGGTGTGCCATCACTGCGTCACCGACGGCCAGACGCCGGGAATTCTCGCGCGGGAGATTCCGGTGCTCTATGCCGCGCGGCGGGAGGGGCGCCCGGCCGAGCTGGAACCGCTGCCGATCCGCTACCGCGACTACGCGCGCTGGCATCGGGAGCTGCTCGACTCGGGCGCGCTCGCGCACGAGCTCGAATACTGGACGCATATGCTGCGCGGCGCGCCGAAACTGCGGCTGCCCACCGACTTCCCGCGACCGGCGCGCAAGACGTTTGCCGGTGAGCTGGAGCCGTTCACGGTGCCGGCGACGCTGCTCGCCGCGGCCCGCACGGTCGCGAAGCGGGAGTCGGTGTCGCTGTTCGTGGTGCTGCTGTCCGCCTTCTATCTGCTGCTCGCCCGCCGCAGTGGTCAGCGCGACCTCGTCGTCGGCACGCCGACCACCGGCCGCACCCGCCGCGAGCTGGAAGGGCTGATCGGCTTCTTCAACAGCACCGTCGCGCTGCGCGCCAACCTCTCCGGTCCCGCGACGCTGGGCGATCTGCTCGAACGAGTGCGTGGAATCGTGCTGGGCGCGTTGGAGAATCAGGAGATCCCGTTCGAGCGGGTGGTCAATGCCCTCGACGATCAGCGCGACATGTCCCGCACCCCGATCTTCGATGTGCTCTACGTCCACCAGGATCTCACCGGCGCCGGATCGGCCAACCCGCTCGGCGGCGGGGCGACGGAGTTCTTCGACTCGGAGCACACCATCCACAATGCCTTCGGCGGGTTGCCGCCCGGCACAGCCAAATTCGATCTCAGCCTGATCACCTACGATCGCAGCGACGATCTCGACATGCTGGCCTGCTTCGAGTACAGCACCGAGCTGTTCACCCAGCGCACCGCCGCGGGGTTGGCGGCGGCCTACCTCGAGATCCTCACCGAGGTCGTGGAGTCGGCTCCGGAGCGGTCGATCGAGGAGCTGGTCGTCACCAGGCCGTCGCCTGCCGGCGTGGGCACGGCAGAACGGGCTGTGGCGCTGGATATTCCGACAGACCGGCCGCGCGGAAACGACTCGGCCCGATACACGCCGGCGACGGTGCGTGAGCGGCTCGATGCCGTACCGGGCGATGCGGACCTGCTCGCCGCCTGGGCGGCACTGCTGAGCTGGTACTCCGGCTCCGATGACATAGTGGTCGGCTCGGCAACCGGTACCGCCCGAATGGACTTCGCCGACGAACCCACCGGGGTCGAGCTACTGGAACGAACCGCCGCGGAGTTGGCCGGGCCGGCGCAGGGCGACAGCCGCGCCGGGGCCATCTGGTTCGGCGACACCCCGCCGGACACTGCGGAACTGGCGCTCGGCCGGGAGTCCGGTGACCGTGCGGTCCTGAAACTGGTTTACGCCACAGAACTTTTCGACGAATCGACCGCGCAGCAGATGCTCTCGGATCTGACCCGGTTGCTGCACGGTCTGCTGGAGACACCGAATGATCCGGTGCCGGATATCGCGGTGCGCTGTATCGCGGAAACGGAGATGACCCGATGACCGGAGTCGTAGCAGTGATCGGCGCGGGCACCATGGGCGCCGGCATCGCACAGTGCCTCGCGCAGGCGGGACGCGATGTCATTGTGGTCGAACCCGATCCGGCCGCCGTGGAGCGGGCG
This sequence comes from Nocardia sp. NPDC059228, assembly GCF_042754245.1. Lineage (NCBI taxonomy): Bacteria > Bacillati > Actinomycetota > Actinomycetes > Mycobacteriales > Nocardiaceae > Nocardia > Nocardia sp. NPDC059228. Next base: position 26,505 of record NZ_JBHZAL010000019.1, read on the forward strand.
CGCCGGGGCCTGAACGAAGCGGTGCGCCTGGCGCTGCTGCTGGGCCGCGGTGATCGGCGGACGGCGCTCGAGACTGCCCGCCGGGTGCGCTGGACCGACCGCATCGATGACCTCCACGCGGTCGAGTTCGTCATCGAGTGCGCGGTCGAGCGGATCGAATTGAAGGAGAAGCTCTTCGCCGAACTGGACCGCGTCTGCCCGGCCGACGCCGTGCTCGCCTCCGCGACGTCGGCCATCCCCATCGCCCGGCTGGCCGCCGCGACCGGTCGCCCCGATCGCGTGCTCGGCCTGCACTTCATGAACCCGGCCCCACTCACCGATGCGGTGGAAGTCGTTCGCGGGGCACAGACCTCGGCCGGCACCATGGCGCGCGCCACCGAACTGCTCACCGCGCTCGGCAAGGAATCGCTCGTCGTCGGCGACCGCCCCGGGTTCGTCATCAACCGCCTGCTCATGCTGAGCATCGCGCAAGCCGCCGCCACCCTCGACACCGGAACCGACGCCGCGACGGTGGACGCCCTCTTCGAACGCTGCCTCGGCCACCGCATGGGTCCGCTGCGCACCGCCGACCTGATCGGCCTGGACAACGTCGCCGACACCATCGAGGTGCTGCGCCGTGAGACCGGCGAGGACCACTACCGCATTCCGCCCGCGCTCGCGACGCTCGTCGCCGCAGGACATTTCGGCCGCAAGACCGGACAAGGATTCCATGACTATCGTTGAGAGCACCCGCATCGCGACGGCCGGACCGCAGGTCCCCAGCGATGCGCAACGCGCCGCCCTCGCGGCCGGTGATCGCTATGTCGACCTGTACATCGAACTGACCGGCTCGGTGGACGCGGACGCCCTGCGACAGGCGGTCGACACCGTCATGACGGAATGCCCGGTGCTGCACAGTGTGTTCCGTGCCGACGCCGGTGCGATCCAGGTGTGCGAGAACCCGCCGGTACCGACTGCCGTGCTCAGCGTCGACGGGACCGGTCCGGGCGATTTCGTCGCCGAGTGGATCGCCGAAGAACGCGCGTGCCGAATGGATATCGCGAACGGCCCGCTGTACCGGCAGGCCGTCTTCCGGTTCCCGGATGGCCGGCTCGGCTGGTACCAGCGCTATCACCGCCTGGTCAACGACCAGCCGGGAGCGCTCGCGATTCTCGCCCGGGTGCGTGATCTGCTGGACGGCGCGCCCACGAGCCCCGGCGCGAATCCGCCGTTCGGTGCGACGGCCGACCAGCTGGAAAGTGAACGCCGATACCGCGAATCGGGCGCGTGGTCCGGCGATCGGGACTACTGGGAGCACACTCTCGCCGACGCCGCCCGGCCCGAACCTCCCGCCGCGGGTATCACGCGTCCTCTCAGCGGTACTCCTGATGAGGCGGTCTGGGCAGCGGTGGGAGCATCGGCGGAACTCACCAGGGCCGCGCGAGTGTGCGGGGCCGGTGCGCCCGCGGTGGTGCTGGCCGCGTTGGCCGTCTACGCGTCTCGCATGGCGTCCTCGGGGGAGTGCGTGGTCGCACTCGATACCGGGGAAACCACGGTGCCGCTGCGGATTCTGGTCACGGCTCACGCCGGGTTCTACTCGATCGCCAAACAGGTGGGGCGGGAGCTGCGCAAAGCGCGGCGACTCAGGTTCATTCCCGATATCGATGAGCCCTGGGCGAATTCGCCGGTGCATGGGCAGTGGCCGCTCGCGGTACGCATGCTCGGCGGTGCCGCGATCGACGATTTCGGCACGGCAGCGGTGACCGAGTGTCTCGGCAGCGGGGACGAGCTCACCGTGTGCGTCGATGATCAGGCGACCGGTGGCTGGCGGATTGCCGTTCCCGGAGTGCATCGTTCGCACCGGGACCGGCTGATTCGGCTGCTGGAGCAGTTGGTCCATACGCCGCATGCGCCCATCGCCCGGATCGATATCGCCGCATCGGGAGAGATCGAGCGCCTCATCGGCAGTCCCCCCGCCGACATGGTCGCAGCGTCCACGACACTCGCGGCTCTGTTCACCGAGCAGGCGGCCCGGTCGCCCGAGGCGGCGGCGATCGTCGGACGCGAAACCCGCATGACCTACGCGGACCTGCACGGTGCCTCGAATCGTTTGGCGCGCAAGCTGATTTCCCTCGGTGTGGGACCCGAACAAGTGGTGGCGCTCGCTTTCGGACCATCGGGCGAGCAGATCCTCGCGGTGCACGCGGTGCTGGCAACCGGTGCCGCGTACCTGCCGTTGGACCCGGAGCATCCGCGTTCGCGTCATGCCCAGGTGCTCGATATCGCGCAGCCGGTGTGCGTCCTCACCACGCAGCGGGACGGATTCGACGCTCCCGACGGCGTCCGGGTGATCCACATCGAGGAACTCGACCTGACCGCCGAGTCGGGTGCCACGGTCACCGATGACGACCGCATCGCCCCGCTGCGTCCGGAAAATCTTGCGTACGTGCTGTTCACGTCCGGCTCCACCGGGCAGCCGAAGGGCGTGGGCGTCACCCACGCGGCCGTGTGCGCCCATCTCGCCTGGATGCAGCACCTGCACCGCCTCGACGACACCGACACCGTCGTACGCAAGACCACCCTGACCTTCGACGTCTCGGCTTGGGAAGTACTGTGGCCGTTCACCGTCGGCGCCCGGCTCGTAGTCGACGGATCGGGTGCACACGGCGATCCGAACGCGCTGGTCGGAGCGATCATCGAGCACGATGTCACCACGGTGCAGTTCACGCCGTCCACGCTCGCGGCGCACCGGCAGGCGGAGGCCGCACCGATGCCGCCGAGTGTGCGTCGCATACTGCTCGCCGGTGAGGCGGTGACGCCCACGCTCGCCGCGGCGCTGCCGACTGTCGCTCCGGGCGCGCGCTACGACAATCTCTACGGTCCGACCGAGGCGACAATCGCCGTCACCCGGCACGCGATCGGCGCGAGCGACACTGCCGCGGTACCCATCGGAGCACCCGCGTGGCATGTCCGTGCCCACGTGCTGGACGCCTTTCTGCGGCCGGTGCCGGCAGGCGTGCCGGGCGAGCTCTATCTCGGTGGCGCGACGCTCGCGCGCGGCTATGTGCGCCGGGCGGGGCACACCGCCACACGTTTCATCGCCGACCCGTTCGGTGCTGCCGGGCAGCGGCTCTACCGCACCGGCGACATCGTGCGGTCGACCGGTCACGGCGAGCTGGAGTACCTCGGCCGCAGTGACTTCCAGGTGAAGCTGCGCGGCGTGCGCATTGAACTCGGAGAGCTCGAATCGGTGCTCGCCGCACAGGAATCCGTGGCCCAGGCGGTTGCCATCGTCGATGACCGCAACCATGCCGGGGGTCGCCTGGTCGCCTATGTCACCCCGGCCGCCGGGCACAGCATCGATCCGGACGCTCTGGACCAGCGGTTGCGTGCGGTACTGCCCAGGCACCTGGTGCCCGCCGTGATCATCGGTCTTCCCGCGCTGCCGGTGAACCGTTCCGGCAAGGTGGATCGAAAGGCCCTGCCCGCACCCGATGTCGAGACGGTGGCCTTCCGGGCCCCGCGTACCGACACCGAAACCGCGCTCGCCGCCGCCTATGCCGAGGTGCTCGGCCGGGACCGCATCGGTGTCGACGACTCCTTCTTCGGGCTCGGCGGCGACAGCATCATGTCGATCCTGCTGGTGTCCCGGGCACGCTCGCGCGGTATCGCGGTGACCGCTCAACAGGTCTACGAGCACCGCACCGTCGCCCGCCTGGCCGCCATCGCCGAAACTGCGGGCCGAGAGGAGATTCCGCCGCTCGCGGAGCTGCCCGGCGGCGGCGTCGGCGAACTGCCGCTCAACCCGATCCTCCGGTTCATGGTCGAGCGCGGCGGTACCTTCGATCGTTTCTGCCAGGCCATGACGCTGGACCTGCCGGCCGGAATCGACCGCGGCGCACTGGTTTCCACCCTCTCCGCGGTCATCGATCACCACGACATGCTGCGCTCGCGGCTCTACCGCGACGGGTCGGCGGAATGGCATCTGCGGGTCACTCCGCCGGGCAGCGTCGATGTGGACTCGCTCATCCATCAGGTGACCTACCACGCCGGCCTCACCGGTGAGGAACTCCGGGTACTCGCCGAAGCCGAGCTGAACGCAGCCATCGACCGGATCGACCCGTCCGCCGGCGTGGTACTGCGGTTCGTCTGGCTGACACCGGATTCGGGCACCGCCCCCGGAATGCTCGTCGTCGCCGCGCACCACATCGCTGTCGACGGTGTCTCCTGGCGAATTCTATTGCCCGACTTCATTGCCGCGTGGGCGGCGGTCGCGGCGGGGAAGACGCCGCGGCTGCCCGCGGTCGGTACATCCATGCGCCGATGGGCGCACGCGCTGGTCGACGCCGCGCACTCCGAGGCGCTCACCGCCGAGCTGCCGCTCTGGCGCGAGATCGTCGAGGGCCCGGCGCCATCCTTCGGCGAGCGGCCCTTCGATCCCCACCGCGATATGGCGGCCGACGTGGCGCACACCGTCGTCGAACTCGACGAACCCGATACCGCCGCCATCCTCACCGTCGTTCCGGACCGCTACCGGGCCCGCGTCGCGGACGCGCTGCTGACGGCGCTCGCGCTGGCGGTGACGCGTTGGCGGTCGCGGCGCGGCGAGGTCGAGCGGTCGGTGCTGCTGCGCCTGGAAGGCCATGGCCGCGAACAGGACGCGGTGCCCGGGACGGAACTGTCGCGCACCGTCGGCTGGTTCACCTCCATCGTCCCGGCACGGCTGGACCTGACCGGAGTGGATCTCGACGACGCCTTCGGCGGCGGCGCTGCCATGGGAGTCGCCCTCAAGGCCGTCAAGGAACAGCTGCGGGCAGCGGTGCACAATGGCCTCGGCTACGGCCTGCTCAGATACCTGAACGCGGACACCGCTGCCGCACTGCCGCCGGGCGAGCCGGGGGAGATCTCGTTCAACTACTTCGGGCACATCGCCGGCCTCGACATTCCGGAGGAACTCGCCGGAGTCGGCTTCCTGCCCTCCACCGAATACGGAATGCTTGCCATTCGTCCGGACGCCGGCCGTGGCGCGCTGGGTGCGGTGGAGGTGGATTCCATTGTCCTCGGCGACCGCCTGGTGACCGGCTTCGGCTATGCGCGTGGCATATTCGGCGAGGCCGCGGGCGAGGAACTGGTCGAGCTGTGGCGTGCGGCGCTCGAGGCCGTCGCGCGGCACGCGCGCGATCCCCGTACCAGCGGCGGATACACCCCGTCAGACTTCCCCCTCGTGTCCGTCACACAGGGCGATATCGACGTCTGGGAACAGCGGTACCCGACGCTGAGCGAAGTGTGGCCGGCGACGCCGCTGCAGTCCGGCATGATGTTCCACGCCCTGTTCGATCCGGACGCGGTCGACGTGTACACGGTGCAGCTTGTGCTGGGCCTGGAGGGCGTGGTCGACGCGTCGCGGCTGCGGTCGGCCGCGGCGGCCGTGCTGGAGCGACATGCCAACCTGCGCACCGCCTTCGAGGTGGATGCCGCCGGGACGCCCGTCCAGATCGTCACCGATGATGTGGTCCTGCCCTGGCGCGAGGTCGACCTGTCCGGGGCGACCGGCGACGGCGAGCGCTTGCTCGCCACCGAACGTACGACGCCGTTCGACCTCACCGCCGCACCGCTGCTGCGCTTCCTGCTGCTCCGCCTCGGCGACGGGCGAACCCGGTTCGCCGTGACATGCCACCACGTGCTCCTCGACGGTTGGTCCATCCCGCTGTTGCTGCGCGAGATCATGGCAGGCTACGCCGGTTTCGCGGTCGAACCCCCGCCTCCTTACCGCCGCTATGTGGAATGGCTCGCCCGGCAGGACGACTCACTTTCCCGGCGGGTGTGGGCCAAGGCGCTGGCCGGGGTCACGGAGCCGACGCTGCTCGCGGACACCGCCGCCGTGCACGCCCCCACCGGACTGCCCCGGGAGCGGGCGTTCGACCTGGACGAGGCGCAGACCCGGGCGCTGATCCGCCTGGCGGCCGAGTTCGAGGTGACGATCAATACCGTCGTGCAGGCGGCCTGGGCAATCCTGCTTGCGCGCATCACCGATCGCGACGATATCCTCTTCGGCACCACGGTTTCCGGCCGCCCCGCCGACCTCGCGGGCGTCGAGAACATCGTCGGGTTGTTCATCAATACGATCCCGGTGCGCATTCGGCTGGCCCCGGGCGAGTCCGTGGGCGCGCTGCTGCGTCGCGTACAGCGTGAGCAGTTCGAACTCACGGCCCACCACCACCTGGGCCTGCCGGATATCGGCGCGCAGACCGGTGGCGGTGAGCGGAACCTGTTCGACACGCTGCTGGTCGTCGAGTCCTACCCCGTCGACGAGGCGAAACTGCGGTCGGATGCCCTCGCATTCGCCGGATTGGCGATCGGCGGATTCGAGTCCAGGGAGGCGACGCACTACGCGCTGACCCTGACTGTCCGCCAAACCGATCGCCTGCACCTGCTGGCCGGCTGGTGGCCGGAACTGCTCGATGCGGAGACCGTGTCTCTCTTGGGGGAACGGCTGACCCGGGTGCTGGCGGCGCTCGCCGCGAATCCGAATACCGCTGTGGCGGACATCGATCCGATCGGCGAGGCGGAACACCGCCGGGTGCGGGACTGGCAGCGCCCCGCCGCGCCGGCGCCGGAGGTGACGCTCGTGGACCTGTTCCGCGCCCGGGCCGCGGTGCACGCGGATGCCGTCGCGGTGCGATTCGGCGACCGAGTATTGACCTATCGGGAACTCGACGAGGCATCCGATGACCTGGCCTGCGCCCTCGCGGCGCGCGGCGTCGGCGTGGAATCGCTGGTTGCCGTGGGTGTTTCACGGTCGGTGGAGCTGATCGTGACGCTGCTGGGAGTGCTGAAATCGGGGGCGGGCTACGTCCCGCTCGACCTCGGTAATCCGGCGCAGCGGCTCGAATTCATCCTCGCTGAAACGAACCCGGTCTGCGTCGTGACCACCGCCGCCGATCGTGCGGCACTGCCCGCGGGCGACCAGCCGTACCTGGTGCTCGACACTCTCGACCGCAGCGGCGCCGAAGTCGCCTCGGTCGCCTCGGGTCCGGACAATGTCGCCTACGTGCTGTACACGTCGGGTTCCACGGGGCGTCCCAAAGGCGTGAGCGTGACGCATCGGAATGTCGTCGGAATGCTCGCCGCGACGCGGGATCTGGTCGGTACCGACCACACCGATGTGTGGACCATGTTCCACTCGCCTGCCTTCGACTTCTCGGTATGGGAGATGTGGGGAGCGCTCGCGAGTGGTGGCACACTCGTCATCGCGGACGCCGATGTGACACGTTCACCGGACGAGTTCGCCGAACTCATGGCCCGTGAGGGTATTACGGTGCTGAGCCAGACACCCTCGGCCTTCGGCGCACTGCTCGACACCGGCCTGCGCCGCGCCGCCGTGCCCGCGCTGCGGCATATCGTGCTCGGTGGCGAAGCGCTGGATCCGCGTCTCCTGCGGGCGTGGTACGACACGGATCCGGACGGGGAGGTCCGGATCTCGAATCTGTACGGCATCACCGAGGCGACCGTGCACGCCACACACTTCGCGGTGGACCGTACCCACGCCGGGTCGGCGCCTGCCAGCGTTGTCGGTCGTGGCTTACCGGGAATCACTGTGCGCGTGCTGGATTCGTGGCTGCGGCCTACGCCTGTCGGCTCGCGGGGCGAGATCTATCTCACGGGAGCCCAGCTCGCCCGTGGCTATCGCGCCCGCCCCGCGACCACCGCGGAGCGCTACGTGGCGGATCCGTTCGGTTCACCCGGCACCCGCATGTATCGCACCGGTGATCTGGCGCGTTGGAATGGCGACGGGCAGCTGGAATACCTCGGCCGCAGCGACCAGCAGGTGAAGATTCGCGGCTACCGCATCGAACCGGGGGAGATCGAGGCCGCGCTGCTCGAACACGAGTCGGTGGCCCGCGCGGTCGTCGTGGCCAGGACCGGGGATTCCGGATCGGCACGCCTGATCGCCTATGTGGTACCGGGCACTCATGATGCACTCGCGGTCGAGACACTGGAAACGCATATCGCACAGCGTGTTCCCGTCTACATGCGACCGGCAGCCATCGTGCCGGTCGATACGCTGCCGCTGACCGGCAACGGCAAGCTCGACGTGGCCGCACTGCCCGACCCCGTCCTGGTGTCGCGCTCGGATCGGGCACCGCGGACCCCTGCCGAACAGGTGGTGGCCGAACTCTTCACCGAGGTGCTCGGCGTCGACCGGCCGGGTGTGGACGACTCGTTCTTCGCGCTCGGCGGGGACAGCATCATCTCCATTCAGCTGGCTTCCCGGGCGCGGGCTCGCGGCCTGCACTTCACGCCGCGCGAAGTGTTCGAGCGCCGGACCGTGGCCGGGATCGCCTCTGTGGCAAGGACACCGGAGGCGGCTGCCGATGCGCCCCGCCTGCTGCCGGAATTGCCCGGCGGCGGGATCGGCGAAATGCCGCTGACGCCCGTGGTCCGGTGGCTGACCGAACGTGGCGGCGGCTTCCGCCGGGTCGATCAGACCGTCACCGTCGAACTGCCCGCTCGGACGGGGCACGACGCCCTGATCCAGGCCGTCTCGGCGCTGATCGATCGTCATGACATGTTGCGCAGCAGGCTGTTCCGCGACGACTCCGGAGAATGGCGACTCGAGACCATGCCGACGGATGCGCTGGACGCGTCGGAACTGGTGCACCGCCGCACCTTCGAGGATGCCGCGGACGCCGATGCCCTGCGCGAGCTCATCGCCGCGGAACTCGACGCCGCGCTGGATCGCCTCGATCCGGCCGCCGGGGTGATGGCGCAGTTCGTCCGGCTCGACGCCGAGCGAGGGAGCGTGCCGGGCCGGCTGATCATCTCCGTGCACCATCTCGCCGTCGACGGCGTGTCCTGGCGCATCGTGCTGCCCGACCTGTTCTCAGCCCTCGCGAATGCCTCGAGTGGCGTCGTGCCGCGGCTGGATCCGGTCGGAACCTCCATGCGCCGCTGGGCGCACAGCCTGGTCGACGCCGCGCACGCACCGGATCGGGTCGCCGAGCTCGATTTCTGGCGGCAGGTCTGCGCGACACCGGATCCCCTGCTGGGCTCCCGGCCGCTGGACCCCGCCGTCGATACCGTCGCCCGGCTCGGGACAGTCGAAGTCGCCGCGGACGAAACGGTGGCCGAGGCGTTCCTGCGGACCGTTCCCGCACGCTTCCATGCGGGTGCCGACGAGGTCATGATCGCCGCGCTGGCCGTCGCGCTTGCGGTCTGGCGTGCCGGGCGGGGCACGCACGCTCCGGTCTCGCTGCTGCGGCTGGAAGGCCACGGGCGCGAGGAACAGGTCGCGCCGGGCGCGGACCTGTCCCGCACCGTCGGCTGGTTCACCTCGCTGTACCCGGTTCGGCTCGATATCGGTGAGATCGATTTCGGGGCGGCGTTGGCCGGGACCGATGCGACCGGTGCCCTGCTCAAGACGGTCAAGGAACAGCTGCGTGCCATCCCCGATCACGGGATCGGCTACGGATTGCTGCGCTACCTGAATCCCGATGCCGCCCGGCGGCTCCCGGCAGCGATGCCCGGGCAGGTCGCCTTCAACTACCTGGGCCGCGTCGACGACCGCGGTGCGGACGTGCTCGCGACACCGAATACCGACCGGGACCCGGACCTGCCCGCGGCCGCCGCCATCGACGTGAACGCGATCGTGACGGGCACCCGGCTGCGCGCCGGATTCACCTACCCCACCACGCTTTTGGACGAGGCGGCGGTCTCGCAGCTGGCGCGGCTGTGGATGACCGCGCTGGGAGCCATCGCCACGCACGCCCGGGATGAACGCGCAGGCGGGCACACGCCGTCGGACTTCCCGCTGGTGCGGGTGAGCCGTGACGACATCACCGGCTGGGAGCGGGATTATGGCAGGCTCACCGACGTGTGGCCACTCACACCTCTGCAGTCGGGGTTGTTGCTCCACGCCGTAATGGCCACGCCGTCCGCTTCCGGCGTCGCCGACGTCTACAACGTGCAGACGGTGGTGCGACCCGGTGGGGCGATCGACCGCGATCGGCTGCGGCAGGCCGGGCAGGACATCCTGCAGCGCCATGCGAATCTGCGCGCGGCCTTCGTCTTCGACGATTCGGGTAAGCCTCGGCAGGTGGTACCCGAAACAGTCGAACTACCGTGGCGTGAAGTGGATCTGGCCACGGCGGACGATCTCGTGGAGCTGGCCGCACAGGAACGCGCACGTCGATTCGATCCGGCCCGACCACCGCTGCTGCGCTTCACTCTCGCGCGTGTCGCGGAGGCGGAGCCGGTGCTGATCGTGACCTACCACCACATCCTGTTCGATGGCTGGTCGGTGCCGCTGGTGCTGCGCGATCTGCTGGCGCTCTACGCCGGTGTGTCGCTGCCCGCGCCGGACGGATCCTTCCGCGACTACCTCGCCTGGAACCACGACCGGGACGTGGCCGCATCCACTCGGGCCTGGCAGCGAGCCCTGGACGGTGTGGCCGAGCGGACCCTGGTCGCCCCGCCCACCCGCTTCCGCGAAAGTACGGTCACGACAGGGGAATACCGGTGGTCTCTGGATGTGGAGACCACCGGCGCACTCGTCGCGACCGCCGCCGAGATCGGTGTCACCGTCAACACCGTGGTGCAGGTGGTCTGGGCAATTCTGCTGGGGCGCAGGCTCGGACGCCCAGACGTGGTCTTCGGCGCGACCGTGTCCGGTCGACCCGCCGCACTGCCCGGCGTGGAATCCATTGTCGGGCTGTGCATCAACACCGTGCCGGTGCGTGTGCGAATCGGTGCGCACATGCCCGTGGCGGATCTGCTGCGCGCGGTGCAGGTCGAACAGGCCGAAATGATCGAACACCACCAGCTCGGGCTGAGCGAGATCCACGCCGCCGCCGGCCTGCGCGACCTGCTGTTCGACACGGTGCTGGTCTTCGAGTCCTATCCGGTGGACGCCGAGCAGATCACCGCCGCGGTCGCCACCCTCGACGGCGTGACCGGCGGGCGCCTCGAACTCACCGACGCCACCCACTATCCGCTGTCGGTCACCGTCGATCCGGGACGCGAGTTGAGAGTTCGAATCGGTTATCTCCGAGCGGTTTTCGATGAGTCACAGGTGGCCGAGATCGGGGCCACCATGCGGGAACTGCTGACCGCCATCGCCCGCCATCCACACGCGACCATCGAGGAGCTAGCATGACCCGGCGCCTACCGTTGACACGTGCGCAGCAACACGTCTGGGTCGCACAGCAACTCGACGACACCGGGCAGCGTCTGATCGTCGGCGGTTACGTGCAGATTCACGGCGCGCTCGACGAGGAGGTGTTCGAACGGGCACTGCGCCTCGTCACCGCCGGGGCGGAATCACTGCGCGTGCGCTTCGACACCGAGGCCGACGGATCGCTCGTGCAGGTGGTGGAGGAGGTGCCGGACTGGCCCTTGCACCGCAACAGCTTCCGCGCCGCGGCGGACGCGCACGGGGAGGCGGTGCGGTTCATGGAGGCGGCCCTGCAGCGGCCGTTCGACCTGGGGCGCGCGCCGCTGTTCGAACACCATCTGCTCGATGCCGGCGAGGCGGGCACGCTGTGGTTCATTCGCTCGCATCACCTGGTGCTCGACGGGGCGTCCTCGGCCGCCTTCATCCGGCGTGTCGCCGACACCTACACCGCGCTGCTCGACGGGCGTCCGGTGGAGGAATCGGTATTCGACCGGGTGGCGGATCTGGTGGCCGAGGACGAGCGGTTCCGGACTTCCACGCGGTTCGCGGCCGACCGCGAATTCTGGGCGCAGCGGCTCGCCATCGGCGGGCCCTACGAGCCACCGCAGTTCGCCGCCGCGCCGGCGGCCGCGGACGGCAATCGGTACCTGCGGCAGGCCGGAGTGCTCGCCGAAGCCGAGTGGAAGACACTGCGCGCCCGGGCGGATGCCACCGGGACCCCGTGGCCGGTGTGGCTGCTCGCCGCCATCGCGCTGCTGTTGCACGCGGATTCGGGCACGCGCACGGTCACTGTCGGTTTGGCGGTACCCGCCAAGCGCTCCCGGCACGCACTCGGGATGACGGCGAACATCCTGCCGCTGCGGATCACGGTCGATCCGGCCGCCACCCTCGGCGAGCTCCTCGCCGCCGTGCGGGCCGAATCCCTGATCATCCTGCGCCACCAGCGTTTCCAGTACGGCGATATGCTCGCCGACCTCGGCGGGAGCGGGCTCGAAGGCGGCATCCTCGGACCCACCGTCAATGTGATGCCCATGCAGAAGGATCTGCGGTTCGGATCCGGATCCGCCTCCCTGCGGCATCTGGCGGCCGGACGCTCCGACAATCTGAACATCAGCGTCTACGACAACGGCGATCCGGCGCTGTCGGTGGTGCTGGAATCGACGGCGCTGCGATACTCCGAACACGACCTCGCCGCGCACCACCACCGGCTCACCCAGACCGTTGCCGCCCTGGCCGTCGCCCCGGAGGAACTCCCGCTCGGCATGCTGCGGCCCACACCGGATCCGGCCGGGCCCTCGGCCACCGACGAGGTAGCCGAAACGCTCGTCGATCGATTCGACCGCATGGTGGCCGCGAACGGTGGGGCCGTCGCCGTGGTGCACGGCGACGAGCAGCTCACCTATGCCGAACTCTACGAGCGGGCTCGCCGACTGGCCCGGATCATTGCCGGATACGGCGTCGGCCCTGGGGAATTCGTCGGCCTCGCACTACCGCGCTCCCTGGACCTCATCGTCGCCATCATCGCGGTGCTGCGCGCGGGTGCGGCCTATGTCCCGCTCGATCCGAGCTCTCCGCAGGGGCGGCTGCGTGCGGTCCTCGACGATGCCGCACCGGCGCTCGTACTCACGGGTGCTGGAGTCGAACTCCCGGCGGGGATCTCGGCCGCGCCCGTCCTGTGCATCGGGGACCCCTTGCAGGTCGTTCCGTGCGAGCACGCTGTGCTGCGGTCGCCGCAATTGCCTGCCTACGTGATTCACACCTCCGGAACGACCGGCCGCCCGAAGGGCGTGGTCGTCACACACGCGAATGTGGTCCGGCTGCTCACCGCGACCCGGCCGTGGTTCGAGTTCGGGCCCGATGATGTCTGGACCCTTTTCCACTCCGCCGCATTCGACTTCTCGGTGTGGGAGATCTGGGGAGCGCTGGGCCACGGCGGCAAGCTGGTCATCGTCGACGCCGAGACGGCACGATCGCCGCGTGAATTTCTCGAACTGCTGGTGACGCAACAGGTTACGGTGCTCAACCAAACCCCGTCCGCCTTCGGCATGCTGGTCGACGCCGAGGCGAGCCGACCGGCCGAAAGTGACCGGCTCGCACTGCGTTACGTGCTGTTCGGCGGTGAGCCGGTGGAGCCGTGGCGGCTGGCCGAGTGGTGGGCGCGGCATGATCCGCGGGCGCCGCGCCTGGTCAATATGTACGGCATTACCGAGACGACGGTGTTCACCACCGGAACGCCGCTGACCGGTGTCTCGTCGGCCGGCGAAATCGGCACGGCTATACCGGATCTGGCCGTGTACATCCTCGATGCCGCGCTGCGACCCGCCGCGCCCGGGGTGCCGGGTGAGCTCTACGTCGCCGGCCCCGGCGTCACCGCGGGATATCTGCGCCGGCCGGGCCGCACCGCTGTGCGCTTCACCGCCGACCCCTTCGGCGGACCCGGCACCGTCATGTATCGCAGCGGCGATGTGGCGCGGTGGGCCGAGGACGGGACACTCGAATACCTCGGGCGAGCCGACCGGCAGGTGAAGATCCGTGGCTTCCGCATCGAACCGGGCGAGATCGAGGCCGCCCTGTGCGCACTCCCGGCGGTGCGTGCGGCGGTGGTGCTGATCGTGGAACACCGGCCGGGTGACCGGCGGCTGGCCGCCTATGTCGCCGGCCCGGGTATCGCCATCGGCGCGGTGCGCGCCGCGATCGCCGAACAACTTCCCGCACATGCCGTTCCGTCCATCATCGTGGCGGTCGACGCCATCCCGACGACCTCCAACGGCAAGATCGACGAACGCGCTCTGCGCGCACTCACCATTGACGGCACGGCAGCCGCCGGCGGTGCTTCGCCGCGTGGCGATGCCGAGGCGCGGCTGTACGCCGTGTTCGAGGAAGTGCTCGGGCACAAGGGTTTCGGCGTCGACGACGGTTTCTTCGCCGTCGGCGGGGACAGCATCCTCGCCATCCGGCTCTCGGACCGGGCCCGTGCCGCCGGGATCGCGATCACACCGCGGGATGTGTTCGAACACCAGAGTATTCGTGCCCTGGCGCGCATGGTCGGGACGCCTTCGCCGGTGCCCGCCCGAGCGGCGGTGAGCCCGCTCGCCATGCGCGACGGCCGTACCTTCCTGCCCGCGACTCCCTTACAGGCCGGGCTGTTGTTCCACTCGCTGTACCAGGGCGGGGAAGGCGAGGACCCCTATCTCATACAGGTTGTGCTGACGGTGGACGGCCCGATCGACGCGGAGCGGCTGAGCGCTGCCCTGCGCGCGGTGCTCGATCGACATCCGCACCTGCTGGGCCGGTTCGTCGTGGATGGCGACACACCGGAATACGAGATTCGCGCTGACATCGAGTTGCCCTGGCGGGTAGTGGATCTCGACGATCCGGCAGCGGGCGAGCGTGACGAGGCGGTGGCGCGGGTGCGCGCCGAGGACGCGCACACGGAGCCGCTGGTGGGTCCGCTGCTCACGGTCACTCTCGTTCGCACCGGGCCGAACTCCGCCACCCTGCTCGTGACCCACCACCATGCGCTGCTCGACGGCTGGTCGCTGGGCATCCTGCTCCGTGAACTGCTGCTGGGCTACCGCGGCCTCGAATTGCCCGCTGCCACACCGTTCACCGCATTCCTCGAAAGGTCCGCGGCGCAGGACCGCGACGGTGCGCGCCGGGCCTGGGCCCAGACCCTCGCCGGGGCCGAACCGTGCAAGGTCGCGCGGGCCGACCAGCGGCGGTGGCGGCGGCCCGGCGAGCGCAGCTTCATCCTTCCCGCCGCCACGGTCACCGCGCTGCGCGAACAGGCCGCGGCGCACGGGCTGACGCTCAACTCGATGATCCAGGCGCTGTGGGCGCTGGTGATGTCGCATCTCACCGGAAGCGATGACGTCGTCTTCGGTATCACCGTCTCCGGCCGCGACGGCGGCGATCTGGACGGTACTGTCGGACTGCTCATGAATACCGTGCCGCTGCGGGTGCGCTCGCGCATGTCGGAGACGCCGATCGAACTCGCGGTCCGGATTCAGCGGGAACGCGTGGCGTTGATGGAGCACGACCATCTCGGGCTGCCCGACATCCTGGCGGCGGCGAGCGCGAGCGACCTGTTCGACACCTCGCTCGTCTTCGAGAACTTCCCGATCGATACCGCGCTGCTCGACGATCCGGACGCGGACTTGCGGGTGACCTCCGTGAATGTCGTCGGCGGAACACATTTCCCGCTGACCGTCATCGTGGAGCCCGGCGCGGGTGCGCTGACCTTCCGAATCGCGGTGCAGCTCGAACAGGTCGATGCCCTCACCGAGGTCGACGAGCTGTGGTCGCGCATCCTCGTCGCCGCGGCGGCGCTCACCGCACCGCGGCAGTCCCCGGTCGGGCAGCTCGACCTGCTGCCGCCCGCGCGTCGAGCCGAACTGCTCGCCGCCGGACGCGGCACGGCGGCCGATATCGACAATGGCGGGCTCGCAGCGTGTTTCGAGTCGACCGTACGGGCACACGTACACGATGTCGCGCTCTGGTGCGACGGTGCGGAGCTCACCTACATCGAGTTGAACGCGCGCGCCAATCAGGTCGCCCGCTGGCTGCGCACCCGCGGTGCGGGACCGGGCGTGCCCATCGGCATCGCATTGCCGCGCTCGGTCGATCTCGTGGTCGTTTTTCTCGCCATCGCCAAGGTGGGCGCGGTATGCGTGCCGCTGAGCGACCGCTACCCGCCCGCGCACGTGCGGCGGCTGCTCGCGTTCACCGGTGCCGAACTGGTGATACATGAACTCGACGGTGCGGCAACCGAGTTCGACCACAGCGATCTCGGCGTCGCCGTGCCGGCCGATGCCGTGGCCACGCTCATGTTCACCTCCGGATCGACCGGTGCGGCCAAGGGCGTGGAGGTCACCCACCGCAATATCGTGACGCGCGCCCGCGACCGGATCGGCCGGGACGAAGGGCATCAGCGGATGCTGATGCATCTGCCCTACACCTGGGACATGGTGGTGTGGGAGCTGTGGCTGCCACTGCTCAATGGTCACACCGTGGTGCTCGCGCGCTCCGGCATCCTCGATGTGCACGACTACAGCGAGGTACTGCGCGCGGGCCGGGTCACCTCGATCATGCTGTCGCCGGGCCTGTTCCACATACTGGCCGAGCAAATTCCGAACGAGCTCGCCGCACTGCGGATGATCGCGTCCGCCGGTGATGTGCTGCCGCCGCACGCCGCCGCGGCCGTGCGGCTCGGTGCGCACCCGCCCGTGGTGAGAAATCTGTACGGGCCGGTCGAAGCGACCAGCTTCGTGCTCAGCTTTGCGCTCCCGGACGACATGACGCCGGACCGGCCGGTCCCGGTCGGACGCCCGGCCGACAATACCCGTGTCGCGGTACTGGACTCGGCGCTGCGACCAGTACCCGCCGGGGTCACCGGTGAGATCTACCTGTCCGGCGCGGGACTCGCCAACGGCTACCACCGCGAACCGGCGCGCACCGCGGAGCGGTTCGTCGCCGACCCGTTCGACGCCGCCGGTGGGCGGATGTACCGCACCGGTGATCTCGGGCGCTGGGACACCGACGGCCTGCTGCATTTCCTCGGCCGTGCCGATCGGCAGTTGAAGGTCAACGGTTTTCGCGTCGAACCGGGAGAGGTGGAGGCGGCCATCCTTCGCGAGCCCGGCATCACCGCGGCGATCGTCACCGCGCGCCGGGCCGCGAGCGGACAGTCGCTCATCGCTCACGTCGTAGGGGACGGCGCCGTCGATACCGCCGCATTGCGCACCCGGCTGGCCGCAACCCTGCCCTCGTATCTGGTGCCCTCGGCCATCGTGGCGATGGACGAACTACCTCTGACCCCCATCGGCAAGCTCGATGTCGGCGCGCTGCCCATGCCCGTGGCCGGTGAGCGCGTTCGCGTTCGCACACCACGGCAGCAGGTCATCGCGACCACGTTCGCGCGGGCGCTGGGTGTGGTGGAAGTCGGTCTCACCGATGACTTCTTCGCGCTCGGCGGCAACTCGCTGTCCGCGATCCGCATAGTCGCGGGCTTGCGGTCCGCGCTCGGAGTCGCGGTGTCACTGCGTGATCTGTTCGAATCGGCGACCGTCGCCGCCCTCGATCAGACCCTCGAACGCCGCGGACCCGGGGATCTCCCGCGCAGCTCCCTGTCGCTCGGGACAGTCGCCATCGCCGCCGTGCGCCGAACGGACCCGATCCCGCTCACGCCCATGCAGCAGGGGCTGTGGACCGTGAATTATCTCAGCGGCAACCGCCCCGACTATCTGATGACCACCGGACTCGAACTGCACGGTCCGCTCGACATCACGGCGCTGGAGGCGGCCGTGAATGATCTGGTCGAACGGCACGAAATCCTGCGCACCGTGCTGCCGTACGTCCTGGACGGTCCCATCCAACGCATCCTGCCGATCGAGTCCGCACTGCCGGACTTCCGGATTGTGGATATCTCCGCCGGCGAAAACGTCGATAGTGCAATCGATTCCGAGCTGCGACGAGGATTCGACCTCACCACGGAACCACCCCTGCGCATCCGCCTCTACCGCTCGGGCCCCGAGCACCACATCCTGCTGGGCGTCATCCACCATGTCGCCGGCGACGGCGAATCCCTGCCTGTGGTCCAGCGGGACCTGCTCACCGCCTACCGTGCCCGTGCTGCCGGTCAAGCGCCCCAATGGTCCACCGCGGCAACACAGTTCGCGGACTACACATTGTGGTTGAGGCGATTGCTCGAGTCCGGGGGCGCGCACGGCCGCCTGCTGGCCCGGCAGGCGAGCTACTGGCGCACCGCACTCGACGGGCTGCCACCACATCCGGTGCTACCCACTGATCGTCCGCGCGCCGAACGCCGGGAGAACACCGCGGCAGCCGTCCCCGTCCACCTCGACGCGGCCACCCACCGCACTCTCGCCCACGCCGCGCGCACCCACCGCGCCAGCATCTACATGCTCGTCCACACCGCCCTCGCCCTTGCCCTGTACGAGCGTGGCGCGGGCCCCGACCTGCCCATCGGCGTCGCCCTGAGCGCCCGCGACGCCGAGGGCCTGCAGGACCTGGTCGGCTGCGTAGTCGACACCGCGATCGTCCGCGTCGACCTCTCCGGCGACCCGCCCCACTCCGACCTCGTCCAACAGGTCCGCGAACGCGTCCTGGCCGCCTACGACAACAAGGAGTTCCCGTTCGACAACCTCGTCGAACTCCTCAACCCACCCCGCTCCCGAACCCACCACCCACTCTTCCAGGTCATGGTCACCTACCTTCGCGGAGCCGACATCGCCACAGCCGGAACCGAACTGACCATCCGCCACCGCCCGGTCCCGGTCCGCCACATCCCCTGGGAACTCCTGCTCAACCTGCGTGAGGAGTACACCCCCGACGGCGACCAGGCCGGGATCCACGGCGAAATGATCTACGCCGCCGAACTTTTCGACCACCCCACCGTCGAATCCATCGTCACCGTCATGACCTCCGCACTGGAGACGCTGTGTACCGAACCGGCGGCCACCGCTCACTCGCACCACCGGGCAGACCGCGGCGATCAGGCCCCGCCCCAGTAGGCCGGCGGCCGATCCGGAGTCGGTGATCTGCGAGTCGCGGCGGGCACACACCGGGTGAGGAGCCGGGCGGGATCTCCTACGGTCTCGCCGTAAGGGGCGTCGACGGCGCCGAGGCGATGAACCGCTCCGGCGTGCCGTCGGACGTGGACGACCGGCGTGTTGGACCGCTGGTTCTCGGACGTGGCCTGGCAGGTGTCGCGGCGGTTCGTCCTGGGCTACTTGGCCGGATCCGCCGTGGTCGAAGACATTGTCGATGGTGACGCTGGGAGATGTCGATGCGGATCGCGGCAGCGGTCCTGTTCAAGGTCGACACGCCTGTCGCGACCGTCGAGCTCGAACCCGACGGCCCGTTACGTTCCGGTAAAACCGTAACCGATTTCGGTAAACGGGTAGCGCCGAGCGCGCCTCCGCACTAGCTTCTACTGAAACTCGAACTCGAATCGATTACGAGTAATGTCACCTGGACCGCATGCGGCCCTCGATCCACAGGAGTACGACCATGGGCACTAAGCGAATTGTCTTCATCGGGGCCGCGGGAGAGATGTGTCGGCTTGCCATTGAACGGTTCGCCGTCGCTGGTGGGGACTGGGAGCTGGCCCTGTACGACATCCGTCCCGAGCTGCTCGATGAGCTGCTGCGGCGGCTGCCGTCCGGCCTGGCGACCGCCGCGCGGCTCGACCTGTACGACCGCGAAGGGCTTCGCCAGGCCATCGAGGGCGCCGCGCTGGTGGTACTCGGCGCCGGTCCGTACACCCGCACCGCCGGCCCCGTGATGGAGGCGTGTCTGGAGGCCAAGGTGCCCTATCTCGATTTCGACGACGACATCGAGAGCACCCTGCACGCGCTGTCCCTGCACGACGACGCCCGAGCGGCCGGAGTGCCGATGTACATCGGCTGCGGTGCGTCGCCCGGCTTCACCAACGTGCTGGTAGCAGACGCGGCCGGCGAGTTGGACCGGGTCGACAACATCGACGTGTACTGGGTAGTCGGCGATGAGCGCGGAGCCGTCGGCCGCGCGGTTCTCGACCATATGCTGCGGGTCGCCGCCGGCCCCTGTGTGACCTGGGAGAACAGCGGACCGGTGTTGCACCAATCCTGGGTGGAGACCCGCTGGACGGAGCTGGGTGCCGGATTGGGGCTGACCATGGTCCACGAGACCGCGCACCCCGAGCCGGTGACCTTGCCGCGAAAGTACCCGGATGCCAAGAACATTCGCTGCTTCGGCGGGCTCGATCCGGCCCCCTACAACGGCATGGTCCGCGGCGTCGGTCTGGCGGTGCAGAAGGGCGACATGCCGATGAACAAGGCCATCGACTTCTTGGAAGCCGTGATGACGAACAAGTTCGGCAGCGTGCAGGGCTGGCGCAAGGTCCTGTCCGGATTGCGGAACCTCGTGCGTACCGGTGAGGCGACCCGCACCGAGCTGGTCAACTTCCTGGCCAAGGCGGCGGTGGGCCATACCTTCCCCCACAAATCCGCCCTGAAGGTCGAGGTGACCGGCCTCCGAAATGGCGTGCCCACGGTGGTCACCCGCCGTACTCCAGTGAGTGGACCTGGCACCTATCTGTTCACCAATATGGCCGCGGCGACGGGAACGGCCTGCGCTGCGTTCATGGTGGTGGCACTCGACGAAGAGCCCGGAACCCGCACAGGGGTATTCACGCCTGAAGAGTGGGCCGAGCCGGAGCGGTTCTACAAGGCGCTCGAACGTGTCGGCACCCCGCGCGAGGAGATCTTCGAAGTCGCGCACTAGGTGTCGGTTCATCGACACGTCAGATATCGAGCCTCGAAACAAGGTTGGTCATGGATCTCAAAACCGCACTGTACGCACTCGCCGATCTCCTCATGATCGTCGCCGGATTCACCACCGGCTGGAAGTTCATCCGGAACTACAGAAACTACTTACTCGGCCTCGAATGGATCATCGTCGCCACCTCGGGAACCAACTTCCTCATCTACGGGCTGGTTGGCGCCAACGAAACCAGTCCGATGTATCACCTCGCCTTCTTCTTCGATGCGTTCTCCCGGTCGGTCGGAATCACCGTGATCCTCGTCCTGGGTCTGATGCAGGTCACCCACGGGTTCAAGCCTTCGCTTGCCGTCGATATCGGCGTCTTCGGGCTGGCCATCGTGGGCGGACTGGTCATGTCCATCTACGCCGGTGAACTCGGGCTGGCCGGGGCCATCTTCTATGTCGTGATGAACGCCCTGACGACCCTGTTCCTGCTCTATTTCGCGTGGCGGCTGTGGAATATCGGTGCGCGCGGCAACGCGATTGCGGTAGCGGCCGTCTCGGCCGCGGCAGCCGCGATCGCCGGAATATACGACTTCTACCGCATACCCGGCGACGACGAGCACCACACGATCTTCTACATCCTGGCCCTCACCACATGGGCTTGCCAGATGGTCGTGTACTACTTCGGCTATCGCGCGCTGCAAACTAGCAATGACCGAATTGCAACTGATCGAGCACCAGGGTCCTCGGTCGCGAGTTCGGCAGCAGTTTTCGACTGAGTGGTTGCACCGGTGTGGCTCGGGGTGTCCGGTTCCCGACGGAACGCGCCCGGCGACCCGGTGGGCCCTGTGCGGCAATGGAATTCGGCCGACGATCCAGAAGAGTCCTGGCGCGGACCGCGTCGGCAGGGTAACGATCCCTGCCGACTCGGTCGGCCGTCGAAACGGTGCTGCCTTCCGAACACTGTCAGTTCGCCGCCCGGCGCCCGTCCATCAGGTCCTCGGCCAATGCCCTGAGGCGGACGGCCGGTCCACCGGTCGGGTAGATCCCGCCGACCGCGAAGGCGCCGACGATGGCGAGATGGAGCTGATCGGCGAGCCGATCACCGTCCGGGACATCGAGCCGTGCCGTCAGCGCGCGGAGCCGACGCGCGAGTTCGCGTTCGTGCTCGGCGCACCGCTGCCGGATCTGCTCCGATTGCGCAGTGCTGAATTCCGCGGCTGTGTTGACGAAAGCGCAGCCGCGGTAGCCCTCCCGCGTCGCCACGTCCTGGATCCAAACGAGCTGGGCATCGAGTTCGGCCCGTGCGTCGGCGTGGCGCGACGCGGTCTGGTCCCAGCGGGCCCAGAACCGGTCGTCGCGCTGCTGCAGCACCGCGAGAACGAGGTCGTCCTTGGTGGGGAACCAGCGATACAGGCTCGCCTTCGCCATCCCCGCCCGTCGCACCACCTCATCGACACCGATGGCACGTACACCGTGGTCGTAGAAGAGGTCGGTCGCGATGCCGACAAGTTTGTCGCGCACCGCGATTCCGCGTAGCTGCTTGGGCTTTTCGGTCACGCCGGATCCGTTGCGTTCACCGTGATCGCGGCCTTGCCGAAGCCACGCCGGTCCTTGACCCACTGCTGGGCATCGGCCGCCTGGGTGAGATCGAACTCGGCGCCGACGACGACGCGCACCGCGCCCGAATCGACCAGCTCCGCGATGGCTGCGAGAGCCGTGGGATCGGGTTCCACCAGGCACGAGGCCGCGCGGATACCTCGCTCCGCCGCGGCGGCCCGGTATCCCTTGACCGACCATGCGGTCGCCAAGGCGATCGCGCCTCCGGGTGTCACGCGGTCGAACAGCGAAGCGCCGAAATCGAATCCGACCAGATCGATCGCCGCGTCGACCTTCCCGATTGCCGTGACAGCATCCGGATCGGTGTAGTCCACGCAGGCGTGCGCGCCCAATTCGTACAGTGCGGCATGGTGATCGGGACGCACCAGGGCGGTGACCGTGGCGCCGCGCGCGACCGCCAACTGCACCGCGAGGTGACCTACGCCGCCGGAGGCGCCACTGATCAGAACGTGCTGACCGGCGCGTGCCCCGACCGCGTCGAGCATCTGCCAGGCCGTCAGCGCGGCCATCGGCAAGCACGCCGCCTCCGTGAAGGAAGCCGACTTCGGCATCGGCACCAGGTGATACGCGGGGACCGTCATGTATTCGGCATACGTGCCCGCGGGATAGGGGAACCAGGCCAGACCGTAGAGGCGGTCGCCTACGGCATAGCGGGTCACTCCGTAGCCCACCGCATCCACCACACCGGCGACGTCCCACCCGGGGATGCAGGGCAGCCGCATGGACTGCTCGTAGCCGGAATTGTTGCCGGTATGCATGTCGATCGGGTTCACACTGGTCGCCCGCACCGCGATACGGACCTCACCCGCGGCGGGCTCCGGCCGTTCGACGTCGGCGATCTCCAGTGGTGATCCCCAGTTCTCGTGCCGAGCCGCGCGCATGGTGGTGGTGCTCGGCCGGCGAGCGCCGACGATCATGACGCCCGCACCAGGGCGCTCGCGTCGACGCCGCACTGACGGGCTACCCCGGCGACGTCGAAGTGGAAGCTCTCCCAGCTGACCCGGCCGTCCCGGAAGCGGAACAGAATGAAGACCGGCACCGAGACCCGATTGCCGTTCGGCACTGCGCCATTGAAGGTGAACGCCGGAGTGAAGGCGATCCGGCCCCAGCAGCACAGCGTCTCGTCATCGAGCCCGTGGCCGTCCAGCCGGACCTCGTAGTCGGGCGCGAACGCGAACCATCCCCTGATCGCGCCCTCGACCCCGGCTCCCGCGTAATGGGATTCGAGCGACGGCGATTCGAGTACGGCGTCCGGGTGGTACACGGCCATCGTGGCCGCTAGGTCCTGTCGGCTTTTCGCCTCTGCCAATCGTTCGACGATCTGGACGGCTTCCCGCACGTCCAGTGCCTGCGCAACCATGTTCGACTCGCCTCCATCGGGTCAAAATCGAGACTGATCTGTCTCGATTTCAAGGTAGCGGCGCGGCCGCACACGCGTCAAGACTGGCGTGCGTCGAGCGGCCGTGGACCTCGCATGCCGACCAACGCGCCCGGATTCGTTGGTTCTCAAGGCCTCCCGCCGACTCGAGCGGGCACGCACGACAAAAGGCCGCAGGTTCCTGACCTGCGGCCTTTGCCATTTCATGCCGCTAGACCGGTGCGCTGGAGGTGAGCTTCGCTCGGCGCAGGGCGCGTAGCTCGTCCGCGCGGGGGTCGGCCACCTCATGGGATTCCGGGGCGTCGAAGACACGGACGGTGCGGGTGGTGGTGTCGAAGCGGGACCAGCCCGGGTCGCCGTGGGTGGCGAAGCGCACCCAGGCGCGATGCACCTCGTCGGCCAGGGGTTGCGGTGGGTTCGGGCCGGTCAGGGTGTGGGCGGCGGCGAGTTGGTCGAAGACGAAAGGGACCTCGATGACGTGGCAGGCACCCAGGTCGGCAATGGCTGAGCGCCAGGCGAATTCGTAGACGTAGGCCGGGTTGCCCGCTGCGGCGGTGGATTCCGCGATGCGCATGGCGTCATCGCGGAAGACGAGGTCGGTGAGGACGGCGGCGAACACGTCCGCGGGTGTGGCGTTCGGGCGGTTGGCGGCGTAGCGCTCGGCGACCGACGGATCCAGACCGTAGCGCGCGAGGAGATGCGGCAGCGTCCGGTCGGTGATTCCGGCGGCGAGACCGGCGGGGAAGGTGAAGAATCGGAATTCCTCGGCGGTCCATCCGGTGAGCAGGGGTACGGTCCGATCCGGTTGGGCGGCGAGGATATCCGCCGGACGGCCCGGGATGACATCGCCGTCGATCATCGGGAAGAAGCTCATGATGCCGAGTCCGCTGGCGACGATCGACGCACCCCAGCGGTCCGGATCCGGGTCGGTCATCAGCGCCAGGGCGAGTGCATCCTGGGCGCTGCGCAGCTCCTCCGGCCCGAGCAGGCCGAAGGCGGCCGTGGTCGGTTCGATGCCGAGCAGATCGGTCAGCTGCCGCGCCACCTTGCCCGCGTCCTCCGCGGTGGCGACCGCGGAACCATTGGCGCTCTGTGCGATCGCGCGCCGGAACAGCCCGCGTGCCCGCGGTGACGCGAGCAGCGCCACCACGCTCATCCCGCCGGCGGATTCGCCGAAGACCGTCACATTGCCGGGATCGCCGCCGAAGGCGGCGATATTCTCGCGCACCCACTCCAACGCGAGGATCTGGTCGCGCAGACCACGATTCGACGCGGATCCCGGAACCGCGGCGAACCCGGAGATGCCGAGCCGGTAATTGATCGACACCACCACGACGCCGTCGCGCGCGAAGGCGGTGCCATCGTAGATACGCCGGGCGTTCGATCCACGGACGAACGCCCCGCCGTGAATCCACACCAGCACCGGCAGACCGGACCCCGTGTGATCGGGGGTCCACACATTGACGTTCAGATACTCGTCGCCGGGGATCCCGTCGCTGCCGATGAGGGCGTGAATCGGTGCCGGATACGGGGATTGCACACAGGTGGGTCCGAATCCGAGGGCTTCGCGCACCCCCGACCAGGCCTCGACCGGTCGCGGGGCCTCGAACCGGGCGGGCCCGATCGGCGCTGCCGCGTAAGGGATGCCGAGGAAACGGGTGACGCCGCCCTCGCGCGTGCCCAGAACCTTGCCGCCGGTGACGGACACGATCTCTGCCATCTTGAACTCCTTCGCCGACTTCAACTATCGCGCAGCGATCGCTGGGTGGACCCGATTCCGAGTTTTCCGGCTGTGGTGCGCGCGACTCGACGCATGGGCGCGAGACGCGCGGCGAGGAGCGGGCGGCGCGGCGATTCGGCGGAACGGTCAGAGACACGTGGTGGACCGGACGTCTCGTCTCGCGGATTGCTTCCGGTTATCGGACCACTCACCGAACCGGCTCATCGCCCCGGAATCCCGGCGGCGGCCTCCGCACACGTCAGAGCAGTGCGGGGTGCTCATGAGCGGCTTCCCAGTCGGAATTCGGCTCGGCGCCGGCTTCGTCCAGGCCCGCCCCGGACTGGATTCGGCTGCTGGTACAGCACCAGCCGATCTCGGTCACCATCGATGCCATGCGCGCGCTCGCTGAGGGCGGTCGCCGGCCGGGCCGTTGCTGGTGAGGCTGGTGTGGTCGCTGGGGGTACTGCGCGGGTTCGCGGTTCCGGCCGCGGTGGGCACCAATCCGCCGATCGGGCATACCCGTGGTTACGATCGGGGTGTCGGAGCCCAACTCGTCGAAGCAAATGAGCGGGCATGGTCGAACGGGAAAGTAACGGTACGCAGCCTGACCTGCGGATAGGGGTCGCCGAGGAACTCGCCGCGGCCGGGTTGGACGATGCCCTGGAGATCGGGCGGGGTGGTTTCGGGGTCGTCTACCGGTGTCACGAGCATTCGCTGGATCGGCTGGTCGCGGTGAAGGTGCTCGATGCGCGGTCGAGCGGGGATGAGCGGGAGCGGTTTCTCCGGGAACAGCGGGCGCTGGGCCGGTTCGGCGGGCATCCGCACATCGTTCAGGTGCTGTCCGCCGATGTCACGGTCACGGGGCGGCCGTATCTGGTCATGCCCTTCTATGCGCTCGGGTCGCTGCAATCGCGGATTCGGGAGCGGGGGCCGCTGCCGTGGCAGGAGGTGCTGTCGGTCGGGGTGAAGATCGCCGGTGCGCTGGCGGCCGCGCACGGGCACGGGATGGTGCATCGCGATGTGAATCCGGCCAATATCCTGCAATCCGACTATGGCGAGCCGTTGCTGAGCGATTTCGGAATCGCTCGCATCAGTGGGGCTTTCGAGACCCGGTCCGGACTCATCGCCGGGACACCGGCATTCACCGCGCCCGAGGTGCTGCGGGGAGCCGAACCTGCCGAGGCCGCTGACATCTATGGCCTGGGCGCCACCCTGTTCTGCCTGCTCACCGGGCACGCCGCCTTCGAACGCCGCGAGGGCGAGTCGATGGTCGCGCAATTCGTGCGGATCACCTCCGAGCCGGTGCCCGACCTGCGGAACAGTGAGGTACCGGCAGCGCTGTGCTCGGCGCTGGAATCCGCTATGGCGCAGGATCCTTCGGACCGGCCCGAGACCGCAAGGGAGTTCGGTGACCGGCTGCGCAATATCGAATTCGCCTCCGGGCTCGTGGTCGACTCGATGGCGCTGCCGGCCGACGCCGGAGCCCGGACGGTCACACCGCCTGTTCCCGTCCCGCCGCCGCGTTCGAGCCCGGCGCCGGCACCGACGCCGTCCACCCGGTACCGTCCGCCGAGCGCGCCGCGGCAGCCGGTACTGCGTGGGCGCCTGCTCGACCGGCTGCGGGAGGGGCAGGGCCGGCGGCTGGTGCTGATCCACGGACCCGTCGGATTCGGGAAGAGCACGCTGGCCGCGGAATGGGTGGATGTGCTTGCCGCCGAGGGCGTTCGAGCGGCCTGGCTCAGCGTGGACGACGATGACGACAATGTCGTCTGGTTCCTGACCCATGTGGTGGAGGCGATCCGCTACGCCCATCCGGGTGTGGCCGCGGATCTGGAACAGCTGCTCGAGGAGCATGCCAGTGATGCCGCGCGGCACGTCATGACCACCCTCATCGACGAGATCCACAACAGCGGCCAGAACGTGGCGCTCGTGATCGACGACTGGCATCGGGTGACCAGCGCCGCGACCGTGGCCGCGATGGAATTCCTGCTCGATCACGGCTGCCACCACCTGCGGGTGATCGTCACCAGCCGCCACCGTACCGGACTTCCGCTGGGGCGCATGCGGGTTCGCGACGAGCTCACCGAGATCGACGAGTCCGCACTGCGATTCGACGACGCGGAAACCGCCGCGTTCTTCGCCGACGCCAGCGGGCTGACCCTCGGCGCGGCGGAGGTCGAGCGACTGCGCGAATCCACCGAAGGGTGGGCCGCGGCACTGCAACTGGCCTCGATGTCGCTGCGCGGGCGCGACGATCCGGGCGCGTACATCGATCAGATCTCGGGACGGCACTACGCCATCGGGGAGTACCTGATGGAGAACGTCGTCGACACCCTCGAACCCGAACTGCTCGAATTCGTCACGCGGACATCGGTTCCGACGCGCATCAACGGTGAGCTCGCCGAGGTGCTGACGGGCGTGAGCAACGGCCAGGACATGCTCGAACAGGTGCGGCAGCGAGATCTGTTCCTGCGCAGCATCGACGACGATCTGCGCTGGTTCCGCTACCACGCGCTGTTCGCCGACTTCCTGCGCGAGCGGCTGATCCGGCAGTATCCGGGACTGCTCGAGGAACTGCACCTCACCGCCGCGCAGTGGTTCGAGGCCCACGACCTGCTCACCGAGGCCGTCGATCACCTGCTCGCCGCGGACGAACCCCAGCGGGCCTGCCGGCTGGTCGCCGCGCACGCCGGGCAATTGATAGAGCAATCGCGCATGGGGACGCTGCTCGGGCTGGTGGCCAAACTGCCGGGTTCGCTCACCGCGTCGATTCCGCAGCTGCAGCTGAACATCGCGTGGGCGAACGTAGCCATACAGCGCCCGGCCGCCGCGGAGACCGCCTTGGCACGCGCGGAGACAGCACTCGCCGCGGCCCGCGACCGCGATGGCGAACCCGTCGAGCTCGAGCTCGAGATGAAGCTGGTGCGTATCAGCCTGGCGCTCGCGACCGACCAGACGACGGTACTGGCGCCGGAGCTCGCACAGGAACGGGATTCGGTGCGGCCCTTCATGGCCCACGGGCTGGCAGTGGGGGCGATGATCTCGGCGCTGTATCGCTTCGACTTCGCGGAGGTGCACAGCTGGTATCGCTGGATCGAACCGTACCGCGACCGGGCGCGCGGACCGTTCGGCCCGGTGTACTGCGATTGCGTCGACGGGAGCGCCGCCACCGAACAGCTCGATGCCGGCACCGCCGAGGCCCGGTTCCGCACCGCGCTCGGTCAGGCGCTGCAGACGGGCAGGCAATCGCAGGCCACCCGGCTCGCCAGCGCGCTGCTCGGCGAATTGCTGTACGAGAAGGGCCAATTCACCGAGGCCGAGGAACTGCTCGCGGGCGGGCTCGGCGTCGAGGGCGGGGCGGTCGAGTTCCAGATGGCAGGCTACGGCACCGCCGCCCGCCTGGCCGCGGTGCGCGGCGATATCGACGCCATGAACGAGCGATTGGACGAGGGAGCCAAGCTCGCGGCGAACATGATCCTGCCGCGGCTGGCAGCGCGCATGATCAACGAACGCATCCGGCTGGGGCTGCCGATCACCGACACCGACCGCCGCGATCTCGAAAACCTCGAGCCGTATACCGCCCACCCCGATGCTCCCACCGCGGTGGCCGCGGAATTGGCCCACGACTCGGCCATCCGGCTGCTGCTCGGCAAGGGCACCCCGGCAGCGACCGACCAGGCGTGCCGGCAAGCGCAGCGCCTTGTCGACGTGATCTCCACCCAGAACCGCCCGCGCGCGCTCACGAATGCCGAACTCCTGTACGGCTGTTGCCTGTCGGCCGCCGGCCGGATCGCGGACGCCGCGACGTTCCTCGAGCCGACCCTGACCCGCTGCGCCGAACAAGGCCTGGTGCGCCTGGCCGTCGACACCGGGCCGCAGCTGCAACCGGTAGTCGAAACCCTGTACGGCGCAACGACATCAGCCCAGCACCTGATTCGAGCATTCCTCCGTCACGTGCTCACCGAGTTCGAAGACGTACCGCTCCACCGCGACAACTCACCGGAAAACGGCTGACACGGCACGAGTCGGATCGAGCGGTGCCTGGTCGAGGCGCCCGCGGGGGATGTGCTGGACAAGCTGGATGCGGCGCTCGAATGGCCGGCGGGGACGGCGGACGGCATTCTGCGCGGGGCGTCGGCCGAGCTGGTGGGTGCCGGAAAGTAGTTGCGGCAGCAGGCCCCGATCGGATCGTCGATCGGGGCCGTGCCGTATCGATCGGGGCCCTGCCGTATTACGTGTGGGCCGCGCCGTCGATGCGGATTTCGGTGCCGCTGATGAAGCGGCCGTCGTCGGAGACCAGCATGGCGATGACGCCGGCCACGTTCTCGGGGCCGGCCAGTTCGGCCGGATTGTCCTGGGGCAGAACGGCGATCAGGCGGCCGAACAGCGACCAGTCGGCGTCCTGGGGGAGATAGCCGGGGGTGGCGTCGGTGATGCCGGACTTGATGCCGCCCGGGGCGACGCTCACCGCGCGCAGGCCCTGCTTGCCGTATTCGAGGGCCAGGACATGGGTCAGGGTCTGGATGCCGCCCTTGCTGGCGGAGTACGCGGCCATGTACGGGTGGGCGAAGTTCGCCGAGGTCGAGCTGAAGTTGACGACCGTGCTGCGCGGGTTGGCGAGCAGGGCGGGCAGGGCCTCGCGGATCACCAGGAAGGTGCCGGTGAGGTTGACATTGATGATCTGGTTCCACAGGTCCAGCGACGTCTCGTGGGTGTGGGCCGCACGCAGCATCCCCGCCGCGTTCACCACCGCGTCCAGTCCGCCGAGGGCATCGATGGCGGTGCGCACGCCCGCGACCACCTCGGACTCCACGCCGATATTCATCTCGACGGTGGTCAGCCGCGCGGCGGTGCCCGCCTCGGCGGCCTGCTTGCGGGTCAGGGCGAGGCCCTCGGCATTGACGTCGGCGCCGGCGACGACCGCGCCTTCGGACAGCAGACGGAGGACGGTGGCCTGGCCGATACCGGATCCGGCGCCGGTCACCAGGATGCGGCGCTGCTCGAGACGGTTCATGGATCACTTCCTGATCGGTGGAACTAGTTTCTGACACGATATGCCGAAAATGGCACGTCGCGCCATCAAACGTTTTCGACCTCGGTACAGTTCCCGGGTGACGAGCGAGCGAAACCGTGCCGGACGTCCGGCGCTCAGCGAGACCCGCCGTGCGGCGACACGCCGGGAAGTGGCGCTGGTGGCGGCCCGGCTCTTCATCGAAAACGGTTATGCCGCAACAACTGTGGACGAGATCGCGGCGGCCGCGGGGATGGGGCTGCGCACGTTCTATCGGTACTTCGCCGGGAAGGAGGACGTCGTCGCGCCGCTGCTCGCCATCGGAACCCAGGCCTGGGCCGACGAACTCGCCGCCTGTCCGCCCGAACTGTCGCTGCGGGAAGCTCTGAGCCGCTCGTATCGCACTGCGACAGTCGGCACGCTCGCGATCGAGGGCATCGCCGAGAACCGCCTGCGCCCGCTGGTCCGGGCCGCGACTCAACTGCCCGCCCTGCGCGCGACCTGGCTGCGCGTCCAATACGACTGCGAAACCCAGCTCATCCCGATCATCGCCGCCCGCACCGGCCGCCCCGCCGACGACCTGGACGTCGCGCTCGCCGCCGCCATGGCCAATACCGCCGTCCGCCTGGCGACCGAACTCTGGGCGGCGGGGGAGGCGTCCGGCTCCGCCGCCGACGTCGTCGACACCTGCCTCGCCCGCCTCGCCGCCAACAGCTTGCTCTAGCAGCCGCCGCCGAATCCCGCCGCGCTCGCACCGCTGGTTCTCACGCGCGGTTCACCAGCTCGATCCGACGTTGGGTTTCCCTTGCACTGTGCGCAGAAGACACGGCCGTCGGGACCGACGCCACTGAAATAGGGTCCGGCACAGTCTTTCCCGGCTCGCCGAAGAAGACTGGAGCGCGGTTTCGGCTGGGTTCGGGAACGGCTCTACGGCCGCTGGGTGTCGGCCGGGGTGGCGCGCAGGCCGTCGAGGGTCACCGCGATCAGGCGTTCGGCGGCGTCGGGTGTGGTCTCACAGGCGACGCCCAGGCCGTGCCCGAGCCGGATCAGATCGCGCGGCTCGATGTCGGCGCGGATCGTGCCCGCGTCCCGCGCCGCCTGTACCAGCAGGGAAGCCGCCCCGGTGATCGCCTCGCGGCACAGCGTGAAGGTCGGCGTGTTGTGGTCCATGCCCGCCTTGAGCGTGGTGGCGAGGACGCGATTGGCCATCACCCACTCCACCTGTTCGCGCATCCAGTACTCGAAAGCCGTCCCGGCCGTGTGGGTTACGAGGAGGTCGTGGGCACGTTGGCTCAAATGCTCGATGCTGGAACGGTAGACGGCCTCGATCAGCGCCTCACGATTGGGGAAGTGCCGGTACAGGGTGCCGATGCCGACCCCGGCGCGGCGCGCGATCTCCTCGAGCGGCGCCTCGGGGCCCAGTTCGGCGAAGGCCTGCTGGGCGGTGGTCACGATCCGCTCGTAGTTGCGGCGCGCGTCGGCGCGCATCGGCTTTCCGGTCGACCGTGCTTCCACGAACCCTCCACTAGAAACGGATGGACCCTCCGGTTAGTCTTGCGCAAGTGGAGGAACCCTCCATATGATAACTCCATCGGAAACGGAGGCTTCCTCCGTTTGTATCCCATTCGATGGAGCATTCCTTGTCGACCACCCTTCCCTCGAACGCTGCCGTGCGCGTGCCGGCACCCGCTCGAGCCCCCCGGCTGCGGTCGGGAATTGTGCTGGCCACCCTGTTGACCTGCCAATTGATGATCGTCCTCGACATCACCGTGATGAATGTCGCGCTGCCACGCATCCAGACCGACCTGCACTTCAGCGCCACCGGCCTGTCCTGGGTGATGAACTCCTACAGCCTCGCCTTCGGCGGATTACTGCTGCTCGGCGGGCGTGCCGGTGACCTGTTCGGCCGCCGCAACCTGTTCATCGCCGGCGCCACCCTGTTCACCCTGGCCTCGCTCGCGGGCGGGCTGGCGCCCTCCGCGGGCTGGCTGCTCGCCGCGCGCGTCGTGCAGGGCATCGGCGGGGCCATGGCCGGACCCAACACCCTCGCCCTGCTGACCACCACCTTCAGCGATCCGAAAGCCCGGATGCGCGTACTCGCACTGTTCTCCGGAATGTCCAGTGCCGGTTTCGCTATCGGCCTCATCGTCGGCGGACTGCTGACCGAATGGCTGAGCTGGCGCTCGGTGCTCTTCATCAATGTGCCCTTCGGGTTGATCGTCGTGGTGCTGGCGCTGCGCTACCTGCCCAGGGCCGAACGGCGGCCGGCCCACCTCGACCTGCCCGGTGCGCTGACCGCCACCACCGGTGTGGCCGCTCTCGTCTACGGCTTCATCAACGCCGCCTCGGACGGTTGGGAGACTGCCACCACCGACATCTCGCTGGCGGCCGGTGCGATCCTGATCGCCGCGTTCCTCGCCATCGAATCCCGTGCGGCCCAACCGCTCCTGCCGCTACGCCTGTTCGCCGACCGCAATCGCGCCACCGCCTACGCGAACATGTTCCTGGCACCGATGGCGGGCATGTCGATGTTCTTCTTCCTCACCCAGTTCCTGCAGGACGTGCTCGGATTGAGCTCGCTGGCAACCGGTTTCGCCTTCCTGCCCACCGCCCTGCTGATGTTCACCATGATCCGGCTGATCCCGCGCCTGCTGCCCCGCTTCGGCCCGAAACCGGTGACCGTCACCGGTGCGGCCCTGATGGTGGCCGGCCTGGTCCTGCTCACCCAGCTGACGGCCGACAGCGGCTACTTCCCGCTGCTGTTCATCGCCATGATCCTGATGGGATGCGGTATCGGCCTGTCGGTTTCACCGCTGAACGTCATCATCATGTCGAATGTCGACACCCACGAGGCGGGTGCGGCCGGCGGCGCACTGCAAACTCTCCAGCAGACCGGCGCGTCCCTCGGTCTGGCCATCCTGGTCACGGTCTTCGGCACCGCGTCCCGCAATGCCGGCGGCTCGGTCCAGCACGCGCTGGTCGGCGGCATGACCACCGCCTTCGCGGCCGCCGCCGCCATCGCGGCCCTCGTCTTCGTCGTTGCCCTCACCTTCCGGGCCATCGGTCCGGCGGCCAACGCGGCCCGGCGGGGCTAGTCCCGGCGATATCGCCCATGTCGGAGTAGGTAACCGGCGTGCGGCCGAGGTTTCATCGAACGATCGGCCCACCACGAATCGTGGTGGGCCGATCGTCGTCTACCGAATCCCGGTGCCCCACACGGCGGTCAGCCACACCTGCCGGACGGCGGCCATGTTGCGGGCGGCGGCCGCGGTGTCGGCGGCCCCGTCGACCTCGACCGGATCGGATACCAGCCGGGCCGTTACGGAATCGCGCCAACGCTGATCAGCATTCGGATGCACTCGCGAGCGCGGTCGGGCCGGGAATGGCAGGATCGGGATTGTGAGTGAGCCGGTGCACCCCAACGACATTCGGATCTCCGACGCCGAACGGAAGAAGCTCGAGGAGACGCTGCGCCGCGCTGTGGACGCCGGCGTGCTCGATCTCGGTGAGTTCGACAGCCGGGTGCAGTCGATCTGGCAGGCTCGTACCCGGGGCGAGCTGGCCAAGGTGTCCGCTGATCTGCCCGAGATGAAAGAGCCGGGGCCATCGGGCGGGCGGATCGCCATGGTGGTGCTGACCATCGTGTGGTTGTCGCTCAGCGGGCTGAACTTGATCGTGTGGCTGTTGCTGGGCGTCACGCTGGAGTGGTTCTATCCGTGGTGGGTGTGGGTGCTGGTGCCGCCGGGCGCGGTGCTGGGGACCTTGTGGGCGTGTGGAATCGGGCGGAAGCCGCGCAACAAGTGACGGATCGTTTCCGCAGCATGGGACTGACGTGCCCGTCAGCTCTCCTGTGGGGGCGGGGTGCGCAGGTGCCGGCTCATGTCGCCGGTCAGCGTGATCTGCACCTGGCGCTCGGCGAACCGCCACTGCCCGGCACTGCGCTCGAAGCGGTCCCGGTAACGGCCGGCCGCCACCGGCTGCAGAGGCAGGTCCGGTGCGGCCTGGAAAACCGTGAAATAGGAACGCGCCGTGGCGGTATCGGTGTCCTCGCCGAATTCGACGGCGATGTTCGTGGTGACGTGATGGGTGCGCGGCGTCCCGTCCTCGTACACGATCACCATCCCCCGAAACATCTTCTCGATCCGCTCACTCCCCGCGACCGACCCATCGCTGCCGCCGAACACCCCATGCTCGAACAACGCCCCCACTCCAGCGAAATCCCCACTATCGACCAACTCGGCATACTTCGCGATCAAGTTCGTCACGGCGGTTGTATCAGCGACTGAGCTCATGTCACCCGAGACTAGGCCACCGTCACCCCGACCACGGTCCGTGCGCGTCGTTCGCGTGCAGGAGCGGCTCAGCGGAGATGAACCACCTCGGCCGATGCACGAACGGCGGCGACTGGGCGCAAGATTGTGTGAAACGCGAAGATTTCACTGCCTTGTCGGACCGGTGGTGGGACAGTGGGTGTATGGCGTCCGGAGGCTTGCTCACGTGATGCGGGGCCGGGGTGGCGAGCCGTGACGGTGTTCGTCGGAACGTCGGGGTGGCAGTACGCCGACTGGCGGGAGCTGGTGTATCAGCGAGGGATCGGGCAGCGGCGGTGGCTCGAGGTGTATGCCCAGGCATTCGGGGCGGTGGAGTTGAACGCGGCCTTCTATCGGCCGGTGGCACGGACAACCTTCGAAGGGTGGCACGGACGGACGCCGGAGGATTTCGTGATGGCGGTGAAAGCCAGTCGGGTGGTGACCCACTATCGCCGGCTGCGGGAGGTCGAGATCCCGCTGGAGCGGATGATCGATGCGGCGCGCGGACTGGGGGATAGGTTGGGGCCGATACTGATTCAGCTGCCCCCCACCCTGACCGTCGAACCCGAGCGGCTCGACCAGGTGCTAGGGCTGATCCCGGCCGAGTTGCGCGTGGCGGTCGAGCCGCGCCACGAGAGCTGGTGGGACGACCGGGTCCGGGCCGTGCTCGAAGCGCACCGCGCGGCACTGTGCTGGGCCGACCGGCTCGGGCGGCCGATCACGCCGCTGTGGCGCACGGCCGACTGGGCCTACGTCCGTTTCCATGAAGGTCCCGGCCGGTCCGCACCCCGCTACCCGAAACGCGTTCTGGCCGAGTGGGTCCGGCGCATCGAGGACACTTGGGATGGAAATCACGATGCCTACGTCTTCTTCAACAACGACGTCGGTGGCGCGGCCGTCCGTGATGCGATCCGGATCGGTGAGCTGTTCCGCGCCGCAGGACGGCCGGTGGCCCGCACGCCCGATCGACTCCCGCTCACGCCCTGACGCCCGGCATCAGTGCAGCGCTGGGGGCGGGCCACGGGCCCCTCGGCGAGCGGGCAGGATGGACTGTTGGGTACCGCGCCCGCCGAGGGGGACTGCCGTGTACAGCGTCCGGCCCCGGTGTTGGCCGGGACCGTGGAGGCCGCCAAGGGCCAGCGGCCAACGGGGATCAGGCTATGTCGGCGGCGCGAGTTTGCCTGCGCGGCCCGAGGCCATGCCTCTGCTGATTTGGGCCACGTTCGCACCCGCTGTGACCAGGCGACACGCCCGGAGTGACACGACATTAGCTGATGAATTGCTGAATTGGGCCGGTGAAGGGGATCGGGTGGGAGATCATCGTCGGCATGCTCGACGACTCCTGGTGTGTCCGTTCGATACACAGCGCGGCCGTGCTGGTCGAATTCGCCGCTGGCCGCTCGATGTCCACAGCCGCCGCACTGGCCGAGACCGGGCTCACCGAAGCCGACCTGGAGGACCCGGAGCTCGAGATCGACATCGGCCAGGAGTTCCGGATCATCGGCAACATCCTCGACGCCACCGGCGACGACCCGGGTACGGGCCTGCTGGCGGGGTTTTCGGTGCACCTGCCCATGCTGGGCAGCCTGGGCATCGCCCTGAGCAGCTGCTCCACGGTGCGCGAGATGGCCGAGTTATGGGCCCGCCACGCCGAATTGTCCTTCGCCTACTGCCGATTCACCATCGCCGACGCCGGTGACCGGGTGCTGGTGTCCCTCGACACCGAGCCCGTCCCGCCGCGCCTGCGCCGCTTCGCTCTCGAACGCGACCTGGCCGCCCTGCGCACCATTCAGCGCGAACTGCTGTCCTGGGACGTCCTCGTGCACCGGCTGGAGCTGACCCTGCCGTACGCCCCGGTGTACGAGGCGGTCGGTGTGCTGCTCGGCATCGGCGACATCGTCTACGACCAGCCCGCCGACACCCTCTACCTCGACGCCATCGATCTGCAACGTCCGATGCCGCAGGCGAATTCGATGCTGCGCAGGCAGTACGGGCAGCTGTGCGCGGAGATCGTCGAACGCCGCCGCGCCCGGGTCGGGCTGGCCGGTCGGGTCCGGGCCCTGCTGATGCGGCACGGCCGCGCCATCGATCAGGTCGCCATCGCCGCCGACCTGCACATGAGCGTCCGCACCCTGCGCCGCAGACTGGCCGAGGAGGGCACCACCTTCCGCGAACTGGCCTGCGAGACAACGGGCCTGCTGGCCGAGGAGCTGCTGGCCGCCGGTTTCACCGTCGACACGGTGGCCGCCCGGCTCGGCTACACGAGCGCGTCAGCGTTCGCGACCGCGTTCCGGGACTGGAAGGGCCAGACCCCCGGCCAGTTCGCGCGTTCCGACCTCGCCCCGCAGCACCGCCGCCGCACCGGCGGCATCGGCGCGGCGGGACGCCCCGCCCGTCCGCACCCCGGCACGAATGAGCGCCGCCCCACCGGACAGCATGAAATCTAGGACGATTCGCGCGATCCGGACGCTGAACCCGGTTGCGGCTCAGGCCGGATCGAATCCGGCGAGCCGCGCGGCGTGCAGGGCGATGTACAGCTCGGCGGCGGCCTTCGGGTCCGAGCACCGGCGATCGGTCAGCGTCTCGATCCGCCGCAGCCGGTAGTGAATGGTGTTGCGGTGGTAGTGGAGCCGTTGCGCCACTTCGGTATTGGAGCCACCGCATTCGAACCACAGCTCGAGGGTATCGAGGAGGGTGTCGCGTTCCTCCGGCGGCAGTTCGAGCACCGGGCCCAGGACATCGTCCGCCAATTCCCGTGACGCCGAGGGCGCATGCGCGAGAACGAGCGGGATCGGCGTGCTGCCGTACGCGGTCACGGCCGGACTGCCGGGTGGCGCGCATCGCCCCGCGAGTTCCGCCTCGCGCAAGGCGGTCCCCGCGGACCCCGGCGTCGGGAAGGGACGGCTCACCCCGATGCGCCCGGTCGCATGGGCGCGCAGGCGCGACAGCACTCGCTCGTGCGAGCGTGCGGTGGCCACATTGAGCAGCCCGATCCGCGCGCCCGGCTCGGTGAGCCAGATCGACTCGACGAAGTCGGCCCGCAGCCGATCCTCGATCCCGAACAGCGGTTCGATTGCGCCGGAATCGGTTTCGGCGTGCACGACCACGAAACTGCCCAGCGGCGGCAGGTGCAGGGCCCGGGCGATGTCGCGCTGGGTGGGATCGTCGGCCTCGCCGTCGAACAGCCGCCGCAGCATGGCGCGGCGCTCCACGTCGTGGCGGCGGACCCGCTCGGTGAGGTAGTCGGCGTACGCATCGGCGGCGGCGCCGGAATAGTCGTCCAGGAGCCGCCACATCTCCGAGCCGAGCTGCGGCAGCGCGTCCAGATTCGTCCCCCGCGCCGTGACGAGCGCGCGTTCCCACAGCAGTCGTCCCGCCAGCCGGTACGCGTGCAGCACCGCCGCGATCGGCACGCCCAGTTCCGCCTTGACCCGGCCCACCACGGTCGCGGGTTGCAGCCGCCGCCCGGCGCTCCCGGAGAGTTGCTCGAGCAGGGCGGCCAGATTGTCGCGGACGACGAGGTGCAGCTGCGCCTCGGTGAGGGCGGCCTCCGCGTAGGCGTTCTCGCCGGTGAGGATGCGGCCGACGAGTTCGGTGGTGAGGTCGTCGACCTCGACGAGCAGGGTGCGCGCCACCGCGGTCGAGCCGCTCGGCGGCACCGCGGTCGAACCGCTCGGCGGCACCGCGGTCGAACCGCTCGGCGTTACCGTGATCGAACCGCTGGGCGTTACCGCGGTCGAACCGGTCTGCGGCACTGCGGTGGAGCCGTTGCGCGGCGGGCCGGTGAGCGCTGTCATGGATTCGATAGTAGGCAGTTGCTCTCGACGCCGACTGTGCTCCAGCACAGTCGGCCGGGCGGTATCGGCAAACCCGCGCACATGGTGGGCGGATGCACCTGACCCGCAGTATCGACACCGACAGCGACAGTGACCCGGGTCATAGCCGACCCGGGTCGACCGATGAGGTGGAGAGAGGTGCCGACCGTGTACGACTACATCGTCGTAGGCGCGGGGTCCGCGGGATCCGTGCTGGCCAGCCGATTGTCCGAGGACCCGGCGATCCGGGTGGCCGTGATCGAGGCCGGACCGCGCGACACCGCCGAGGAGATCCACCTGCCGGTCGCCTTCCCGTCCCTGTTCAAGAGCCCGCTGGACTGGGACTACGACACCGAACCCGAACCCCGGCTGCACAGCCGCCGCGCCTACCTCCCGCGCGGCCGCGTCCTGGGCGGATCCAGCTCCATGAACGCCATGATCTACATCCGCGGCGCCCGCGCCGATTACGACGCGTGGGCCGCGGCCGGCGCGGACGGGTGGAGCTACGACGAGGTGCTGCCGTACTTCGTGCAGGCCGAGGACAACGAGCGCGGCAAGGACGCCTACCACGGTGTGGGCGGGCCGCTGTCGGTCAGCGACAGCCGGTCGAATCATCCACTGGGCGAAGCATTCCTGCGCGCCGCCGAACAGGCCGGGCACACCCGCAACGACGATTTCAACGGCGTCACCCAGCTCGGCGTCGGCCGCTACCAGGTGACCCAGCGCAACGGCATGCGATGCAGCGCCGCGGCCGCCTACCTGCACCCGGCGCTGGAGCGCGAGAACCTGACGGTCATCACCGATGCCCTCGCGCACCGGATCGTCATCGAGAACGGCCGGGCCACCGGTGTGGTGATCGGCCGCGACGGCAGCACCGAGACCATTCGGGCCCGGCGCGAAATCGTGCTGGCCGCAGGCGCTTACGGCTCCGCACAGCTGCTGTTGCTGTCCGGTATCGGCCCGGCCGAACAGCTGGCGGCCTTCGGCATCGAGACCGTCCGCGACCTGCCGGTCGGGCAGAACCTCCAGGACCACCTGTCGGTGTTCCTCAACTACCGCACCGACCGCGAATCCCTGATGACCGCGCTCACGCCCGAAAACCTGGGCCTGCTCCAGGAATCCGGCCGCGGCCCGCTGACCTCGAATATCGGTGAGACCGGCGGCTTCCTCGAAACCCGCACCGGACTGGCGGGCCCGGACATCCAGTTCCACCAGGCCCCGGTCCTGTTCCACGGCGAGGGCATGGGCGCGGCGACCGAGCACGGCTACGCGTTCGGCCCCTGCCTGATCAACCCGACCAGCCGCGGCGAACTCACCCTGCGCTCGGCGGACCCGGCCACCGCGCCGCGCATCCGCCACAACTACCTCGACACCGAGGCCGACCGCGCGAGCATCATCGCCGGACTGCGCAGCGCCCTCGACATCGCCGGCCGGCCCGCGCTGCGCGAGCTCACCACCGGCGAATTCCTCACTCCCGCCGGTGATTCCGACGCCGAACTGCTCGATTTCGCGGCCCGCACCGCCCAGACCCTCTATCACCCCACCTCCACCTGCGCCATCGGCGCGGTCGTGGACCCGCGCCTGCGCGTACTGGGCGTCGCGGGCCTGCGCGTCGCCGATGCCTCGGTCATGCCGTCGGTGGTGCGGGGCAATACCAACGCGCCCACGATCATGATCGGCGAGAAGGCCGCCGTCATGCTCGCCGAGGACGCCGACTCGGAAGGAAACGCATCGTGACCACCACCGCCGCGGCGACCATCGACGCCACCGTCTCCGCACTCCGGCAGGGCGAAATCGACTGGGCCCGGACCCCGTTGCCCGCCCGGCGGCGGCTGCTCGAACAGATTCACGCCAATACCGCACGCTACGCGCGGGAGTGGGTCGAGACCGCAGCCCGCATCAAGAAGCTGCCCCTGGACTCGCCGCTGCTCGGCGAGGAATGGGTGAGCGGCCCCTACTCGCTGCTCACCGGCGCGGCCGCGCTCGCGGAATCGCTGCGGGCACTGGAGCAGGGCCGCAGCCCGGTCGACGGCTACCCGATCCACGCCGCCCCCGGCGGCCGCACCGCGGTGGACGTCTTCCCGCACGGCGTCTTCGATTGGCTGCTGCTCAACGGATTCCGCGCGGAGGTCTGGACCAGGCCCGGCGTCGACGCCGAAACCGTCCGTGCCCGAGCCGGTCTGGGGCAGCGCACCCCGGCCGAGACCGGCGGCGTGGGCGTGGTCCTCGGCGCGGGCAATATCTTCTCGATCGCGCCGCTGGACGTGCTCTACCAGCTCTACGCCGACAACCGGGTGGTGGCGCTCAAGCTGAATCCGATCACCGACCCGCTGCTGCCGGTGCTGGAGAAGATCTTCGCTCCCCTGATCGAGGGCGGCTTCGTACGCCTGCTCACCGGCGGCCCCGAGGTCGGCACGGCGCTGGTGCACCATGCCGGCGTGGACGCGGTGCACATGACCGGCAGCGCGCTCACCCACGACGCCATCGTGTTCGGCACCGGCGAGGAAGGCGCGCGGAACAAGGCGGCGGGTACACCGAAACTCGACAAACCCATCACCAGCGAACTGGGCGGCGTCTCACCC
The DNA here is from genome assembly GCF_042754245.1 of Nocardia sp. NPDC059228. Taxonomy (NCBI): domain Bacteria; kingdom Bacillati; phylum Actinomycetota; class Actinomycetes; order Mycobacteriales; family Nocardiaceae; genus Nocardia; species Nocardia sp. NPDC059228. Next base: position 67,360 of record NZ_JBHZAL010000019.1, read on the forward strand.
ACCATCGTGATCCCCGGCCGCTGGTCCGACGCCGACCTCCGGTACCAGGCCGAGCACCTGGCCACCCAGCGCCTGCACAACAACGGCTACAACTGCGTCGCCGCGCAGGTCGCGGTGATCTCCGCGGACTGGCCCCAGAAGGACCGGTTCCTCGCCGAACTGCGCGCCGCGCTCGAGCGGGCGCCGCAGCGTCCGGACTACTACCCGGGCTCGGCCGCCCGCGTCGACGGCGCGCGCACGTCCTATCCCGACGCCGAGCGGATCGGCGCGCGCACCCTCATCACCGGGCTGGTGCCGCACCGGGACGAGACCGCGCTGCGCACCGAGTACTTCGCCCCGGTGCTGGGCGTGCTCGAATTGAGCGGCGACGCAGCGGAATTCCTCACGCAGGCGGTCCGCGTGTCCAACGAGGAGTTCGAGGGCACCCTCGGCGTCAACATCATCGCCGACCCCGCCACCATCGACCGGCTGGGGGAGCAATTCGAACGAGCCATCGCCGATCTGCGGTACGGCACCGTCGCCATCAACGCCTGGACCGGTCTCGGCTACCTGACCGCCCGCGCCTCCTGGGGCGCCTTCCCCGGGCACACCCTCGCCGACATCCAGAGCGGAATCGGCGTGGTGCACAACGGCTTGCTGATCGCCGATCCGGAGCGCACCGTGGTCCGCGGCCCCTTCCGCCCCGTCCCGCGATCGCTGCTGCGCGGCGAGTTCGCGCTCTCCCCGAAACCGCCGTGGTTCGTGACCAACCGCACCGGCGCCACCACCCTGCGGCGACTGACCAACTTCGCGAAGCGACCCGGCGCCGCCGCCCTGCCGGGCATCTTCGCCTCCGCGCTGCGCGGCTGAGCGCAGCGAACCGGGCCGGGCGCGCCACTTCCGCGCACGGCGCGCCCGGCCCGGTTCACCCGGTCTGTACCCGAGAAAGACATCTGCACAATGACTTACGACGAGCTCGACCTGCCGATGCCCAGCACCATGCAGGACGAACCGCTGTCCCTGGCCACCCTGCTGCGCTATGCGAGCACGGTGCACGCCGACGCCACCGTCCGCACCTGGACCGGCACCGAATCCCGCGTCCTGACCTACCGCGAACTGGGCGAGCAGGCGGACCGGCTGGCCCACGCCCTGACCGCGCTGGGCATCGGCCGCGGGGATCGCGTCGGCACCTTCATGTGGAACAACAACGAGCACCTCATCGCCTATTGCGCGGTGCCCGCCATGGGAGCGGTGCTGCACACCATCAACATCCGGTTGTTCCCCGAACAGATCGCCTACGTGACCGATCACGCGGCGGACCGCGTCGTGATCGTCGACGCCTCCCTGATCCCGGTGTTCGCGCCGGTACTGCCGACCCTGCGCACCGTGCGCCACGTCATCGTCGCCAACGGTGACGCCGCGGCGCTGCCCGCGCCCGAGGGCGTCACCGTCCATGAGTTCGGCACCCTGCTCGCGCAGTATCCGGGCGCCTTCGACTTCCCGGTCCTCGACGAGCGCTCGGCCGCCGCCATGTGCTACACCTCCGGCACCACCGGCGACCCGAAAGGCGTTGTCTACTCCCATCGTTCGAACTGGCTGCACTCCATGCAGGCCTGCACCACCGATGCCATGGGCGTGCGCGCCGGCGACCGGATGCTGGCCATCGTGCCCATGTTCCACGCCAATGCCTGGGGCCTGCCCTATGCCGCGCTCATGGTCGGGGCGTCGCTGGTGATGCCCGACCGCTTCCTGCAACCGGAACCGCTGCTGGCGCTCATGGCCGCCGAGCGGCCGAGTTTCGCCGCGGCCGTGCCGACGGTGTGGAACGGCGTGCTGACCGCCGTCGACGCGAAGCCGCAGGACCTGACCCATCTGCGGGCGGTCGTGGTCGGCGGTGCCGCGGTGCCGCCGCAGCTGATGCGGGCCTTCGAGGAACGGCACGGCGTGCCCATCATCCAGGCGTGGGGGATGACCGAGACCTCCCCGCTGGGTGCGCTGGCCTGGCCGCCCGCGGGCCTCGACGGCGAGGCCGCCTTCGCCTACCGGATCACCCAGGGCCGCATCCCGTCCGCGGTGCAGGCGCGGCTCATCGGAGACGATGGCACCGAGCTGCCCCGCGACGGAAAAGCGGTGGGAGAGCTGGAGGTTCGCGGGCCCTGGGTCACCGCCTCCTACTATTCGCCGGATGCCGCGGGAATCGGCGCCGACGCCTTCCGCGACGGCTGGCTGCGCACCGGCGACGTCGGCACCATCAGCGCCGACGGCTACCTCACCCTGGTCGACCGGGCCAAGGACATCATCAAATCCGGCGGCGAATGGATCTCCTCGGTCGATCTGGAAAACGCGCTCATGGCGCACCCCGACATCGCCGAGGCCGCCGTTTTCGGTGTGCCGGACGAGAAGTGGGACGAGCGCCCCGTCGTGGCCGCCGCACTGCGCGCCGGCGCCGAACCCGATGCCGCTGCGCTCCGCGCGTTCCTGTCCGACAAGATCGCGAAATGGCAGCTCCCCGAACGCTGGACATTCGTCTCCGAAGTGCCCAAGACCAGCGTCGGCAAGTTCGACAAGAAGGTGCTGCGCGCCCGTTACGCCGCCGGTGAACTCGCCATCGTCATTCCCGACTGACCACTGGTGAGGATTGTGCGCCGCCGCGGGGATCCCCCCGGCGGCCCACACAGTCAATTAACGAAGTATCCGCGCGGGTTACGACCCAGGAA